>NZ_CP058350.1:2306521-2627526 GCF_005860795.2 Peteryoungia desertarenae | reverse complement strand
GGGATCCGGAATACCCGCCGTATCCAAGTACTGATTCATCAGATCGGCGTTGATTTCTGAAGGCTTCAACCGTCCAGCAGCAACTTCTGTTGCCAGCCTTGCGGCGGCCCGGGCAATTTCGTCACGCGAACCGTAGTTGAAGGCGATGACAAGCGTAAGGCCGGTGTTTTCGCGCGTCGTTTCCTCGGCCTCAAGAAGAAGCGTTAGAATATCGACACGCAGGTTCTCGCGTTCGCCGATAATGCGCACCTTAACATTGGCCTTGTGCAATTCCGCCAAATCGCGACGGATAAACGCCTTCAAGAGGCCGAAGAGTTCGTTGATCTCGTCCGGCGGTCTCCGCCAGTTCTCGGACGAGAAAGCGAAAAGGGTAAGATATTGAACGCCAGCCTCACCTGCTGCCTTCACCGTCTCCCGCACTGTCTCGACACCGCTGCGATGCCCGAGCGTTCTCGGCAGGCCCCGTGCATTGGCCCAGCGACCATTGCCATCCATGATGATGGCAACATGCTCTGGAACGATGCGGTTTTCGGCGATCGACATGGCGTATCCGACTCAATGGCAAGCGGTGGAGGACAGGTAAGGCCGTCTTATTAGACCTGCATGATTTCCTTTTCCTTGTCGGCGAGCAAGCGGTCGACTTCAGAAATGGTTTCATCGGTCATCTTTTGCACCTTGTCCGACTGGCTCCGGCTGTCGTCCTGCGAAATCGCACCATCCTTTTCCGCTTTCTTCAGACCGTCCATGCCGTCCCGACGAACATGGCGAATCGCCACCTTGGCCTTTTCCGCATAGTCATGGGCGATCTTCACCAGCGATTTGCGACGCTCCTCATTCAGTTCCGGGAGCGGAATTCTCAGGTTCTGTCCGTCGATGATCGGGTTCAGGCCCAGATTGGCTTCGCGGATCGCGCGATCGACGGCATTGACCATCGACTTGTCCCAGACCGAAACACCCAGCATACGGGGCTCCGGCACGGTCACATTCGCCACCTGGTTCAGGGGCATGCGCGATCCATAGGCCTCAACCGTTACCGGATCCAGAATATTGCCGGATGCTCGACCTGTGCGCAGCGAGGCAATATCGTGCTTGAAAGCGTTGATTGCGCCGTCCATGCGGCGCTTAAGATCACTCAGATCAATCCCTGCAGTCATGATGGTACTCCCGTAGTCTTGAGGAAGGTGCCACTCGTCGCGGCACTAAGGCATTCAATTGTCGGTGACGATGGTCATGTGGCCGGCGCCCTTCAGGATATTGCCAAACCCGCCCTTATCGTGAATGGAAAAGACGATGATCGGAATACGGTTCTCGCGCGCCAAGGCTACCGCAGCGACGTCCATCACAGCCAATCCCTTTTGAAGCACCTCATCATGCGTCAGCCGGTCAAAGCGTGTGGCGTCGGGATCTTTTTTCGGATCAGCGGAATAGATACCGTCTACCTGTGTTCCCTTGAAGATGGCTTCCGCCCCCATCTCCGCCGCACGCAGAGCCGCGGCGGAATCGGTGGTGAAAAACGGGTTGCCCGTACCACCGGCAAAAATCACGACACGACCGAGCGACAGATGGTACAGCGTTGCACGTTGGGAGAAGCTCTCGCAGATTTCGGGCATCGCGATCGCCGACAGTACAACGGTGTCGATGTCCAACTTGCGCAGCGAGGTTGCCAGTGCCAGTGCGTTGATAACTGTCGCCAGCATGCCCATGTGATCGCCGGTCACACGATCACCGCCCTTTGAAGCAACGGCAACGCCACGGAAGATGTTGCCGCCACCGACAACCACTCCGACCTCTACCCCCATCTTGCGCGCTTCGGCGATGTCAGAGGCGATCCGATCTGCAACGGCAACGTCTATACCAAACCCCTGGCTGCCCATCAGGGCTTCCCCTGAGGCCTTGAGAAGAACGCGTTTGTAGATAGGCGTGGCGGACATGAAAGCTCCCGTATTCAACTCTGTGCCGGATACACGAAGGGCACCGCGTTGTCACGCGATGCCCGGATTTTTCCTTAGGAAGGAATGGACTTACGTCAATCAGCCCTTGGCAGCAGCAGCAACTTCTGCCGCGAAGTCGCTTTCTTCCTTCTCGATGCCTTCGCCAAGCAGCAGGCGCGCCATGCCGGTGACTTCGATCGGAGCGCCAGCGTCCCTTTCGGCTGCCTTTATGGCGTCGCCGACGGTCTGGTCCGGGTTGATGACGAAAGCCTGCGAGAGAAGGGCAACCTCCTCGAAGAACTTGCGCATACGGCCTTCAACCATCTTTTCGATGATGGCGTCCGGCTTGCCGGAGGCGCGGGACTGTTCGATGAAGACGTTGCGCTCGCGCTCTGCAACAGCGGCGTCGACTTCTTCCGCACGGATGGCGAGCGGGTTGGTCGCGGCGATGTGCATGGCGACCTGACGACCGACGGCAGCGAGAACGTCCTTGTTGCCAGTCGACTTCAGCGCGACGAGAACGCCGAGCTTGCCCAGGCCGTCAGCAACGGCGTTGTGGATGTAGGTGGCGACGACGCCGTCCTCAACCGAGAGCTTGACGGCGCGGCGCAGCGTCATGTTCTCGCCGATATGGGCGATCGCGTCCTTGATCGTGTCGGTGACGGTCTTGCCGCTGGCCGGATAGGTGGCAGCGCCGATCGCCTCGACGGAACCGTCGGTGCCGATGGCAACCGAAGCCACACCGCGGACGAGGTCCTGAAAGGCGTCGTTGCGTGCAACGAAATCGGTTTCGGAATTGACTTCAACGACAACGGCCGAAGTACCGGCGCCGTTGATGCCGATCAGGCCTTCGGCAGCCGTACGGCCCGACTTCTTGTCGGCCTTGGCAATGCCCTTAGCGCGAAGCCAGTCGATGGCAGCTTCGATATCGCCATTGTTCTCGGTGAGCGCCTTCTTGCAATCCATCATGCCTGCGCCGGACTTTTCGCGCAGTTCCTTTACGAGTGCTGCAGTGATTTCAGCCATTGTGTGCCTCTTGTCTGTTCAGGCGGCGCGCCCGTTATCGCGGAGATTCGTGGAGCGCCCTGTTTGGGGGACGAAATGTACCCGGAAGTGTGACATCGTGATGAAAGTTTTCATCACGGGAAAGGTCATCCGTCCAAAACGCCCGCAGCATAAAACGCCACGGCTCCAAGGAACAGAAACCGCCCGCTGCTCATGATGGCTTGCGGGCGGTCGTTGCCTTGACGGGACGGAGCGGAAGGAAAACCCGCCGCAGCAGTCTTAGGCTTCAGCCTCACCCTCAAGCGCCGGCTCGATCGGGGCCTCGGCGGAAGCACCGATATCACGACCAGCGGCACCCTGCTGACGCGCAATGCCGTCGATTGCAGCGCGAGCGATCAGGTCGCAGTAGAGCGAAATGGCGCGCGATGCGTCGTCATTGCCCGGGATCGGATAGTCGATCAGGTCCGGATCGCAGTTCGAGTCGATGATTGCAACGACCGGGATGCCCAGACGCTTGGCTTCATCGATAGCGATCTTTTCCTTGTTGGTGTCGATGATGAACATCAGATCAGGGGTGCCGCCCATATCGCGGATACCGCCCAGAGCCTTTTCCAGCTTCTCGCGCTCACGCTCAAGGTTCAGACGCTCCTTCTTGGAGTAACCAGAGCCTTCCGTAGCCAGGATTTCGTCCAGCTTGCGCAGACGGGCGATCGAGTTGGAAATGGTCTTCCAGTTGGTCATCATGCCGCCGAGCCAGCGGGAGTTGACGTAATACTGAGCAGAACGCTTGGCGCTGTCAGCGATGAGGTCAGACGCCTGACGCTTGGTGCCGACGAAGAGTACGCGACCACCGCGTGCAACCGTGTCGGACACGACCTGAAGGGCGCGCGACAGCATCGGCACAGTCTGAGCCAGATCGATGATGTGAATATTGTTACGGTCGCCGAAGATATACGGCTTCATCTTCGGGTTCCAGCGATGAGTCTGGTGGCCGAAGTGTACACCAGCTTCGAGAAGCTGACGCATGCTAAAATCAGGCAATGCCATGCCTTTTCTCCTTTTCCGGTTTAACCCCCGCGAGGCAAACAGCATTCCCATCCGGGATATGCCACCGGCGGAAACCTACGGATTTCTCCCGTAAGATCCCAAGCCTCGCGTGTGGAATGCAGCGGCCCATACAGGTGTTGACCGCTTAAATCAAGTGCCAGCGCTCGAAAACACCGGCAGTCTCGATCAGGGTTGGCAATTCGTGTCGGCGGATGCGCCAAGGATCTCGAGCTTTGTCAGCTTGCCTGTGAGCACAAAATCACCGTAATCCAGCGTGAGGTCCCGGGTCACGCCATTCTCGTAGAGCTTGAAGGACTGGCTATAGATCGGCAATTGATCGCCTACGGTGTTTTCTTCGAAATAGGAAATGGACACCGGCCAGTATTCCGCCTTCAATAGCTCGCCGACCGCTTTCGTTTCACCATCGAGCGCGCCTGGCTTTTGCCGGGGGCCGACAATCGTGGTGGTCAGATAGGTCTGATCTCCCTCTTCCGAACCATCATAGATGCGGGATTCGAAAAAGCGCTCGCCGCGCTGGGCCCTGCTGATGACTTCGAGCATGTGCTCTGCCGGGAACCTGCTTGCGGCGACTTCGACCTCACGATTCGATGGGCCGGTGAGTTCAACCTTCACCTTGCCACCCTGTTCACGGGCGGCACCGCTGATATCGGTATCCAGCTGATCATCGGTAAAGGTCTTGGTGGAGAAACTGAAGGTACCGGCTTCGACGTCTTCGAAGGTCGAGCTCCGCTGATCGGTCACCCGGGTTCCCTCCCCTGTATTGATCTGGGTCACAAAGCGGAAGTCCGTCGAGAAACCGTCGCAGGCCGAGCCTCTGAATTCGTAGACCATGCGTCCACGCATCCCCTCGATACCGGAACGTTCTGACGCCTCCTTCAACTGAACGTCGTAGACGGCCCGGTGCGGGACAAGCTTCCCGGCAGCTGTTGCATGCGCCGTGAGCGGAGAGCAGGCCGAAGCCGCCACGACCATGGCGAGTAGGCTTCTCGGCGAATGAAACATCGTTGACCTCCTGTTGTACGCGGTCACGATGTTATAAGAACAGTTCGGGCAAAAGCGAGACATGCTTTCAGCCTTCACGCCAATATGACGCTTTTTCAACAAGACCAGGAAATCGACATGTCCGACACCATCGACGGCCGCCTGCAATCCCTTGGCATCGTTTTGCCGGAAGCGGCGGCACCAGCTGCCAATTACGTGCCATATGTCATCAGTGGCAATCTCCTTTTTCTGTCGGGGCAACTTCCCATTGAGAACGGAAAAATCGCTGTTTCCGGTATCGTTGGCGCTGATGTGGAATTGAAAGATGCGCAGCGCGCGGCGGAACTGTGCGCCATCAATATTCTGGCACAGGCGAATGCAGCGCTCTTGGGCGACCTCTCCCGGATTGTCCGCGTCATCAAGCTGAATGGTTTCGTGGCCTCCACTCCCGCCTTTACCGACCAGCATCTCGTGATCAATGGTGCATCAAATCTCATTGCCAACGTCCTTGGTGAAGCCGGAAAGCATGCGCGCGCGGCAGTCGGCATGGCGTCCCTGCCGCTGAACGCCTCCGTCGAGATCGATGCCGTATTGGAGATCCGCCAGTGATGCATGTCGAATGGATCAAGGATCTTCCGGTCGCGCATAGGGGCTACCACGACCAAAACAAGACCGTTTGGGAAAACACGCTTTCCGCCTTCTCCCGGGCGGTCGATGCCGGTTTTGCCATCGAATGCGATATACAGCTTTCATCGGACAGCGTGCCGATGGTTTTCCATGATCACGATCTGCAGCGGCTTTGCGGGCTTGTTGGAGAGGTTCGGGAACGGACGGCTGCTGAGCTCTCGATGCTTTCAGTGGGTCAGACCGCAGACCGCATCCCCACGCTAAAGAAGATGCTTGAGCTGGTGAAGGGCCGGGTTCCGCTGGTGATCGAGCTCAAGGGTATCAGTGGCGAAGCCGATGACGGCTATGCCGAGAGCGTGCTCGAAGTGCTGGAAGGTTATCATGGTAAAGTCGCCCTGATGAGTTTCGATCACCACCTCCTCAAGGCATTGAAGGAAGCAGACTGCCCCTACCCCGTTGGCCTGACAGCGGAGGGTATGAGGACAGAACAATTCGCTGCCCACAAAGATGCCGTGTCGCTCGGACTGGACTTCGTCTCTTATTGTGTTGCGCATCTGCCGAATGACTTTGTCGCGGAGATGCGAAAAAGCGGCACACCTGTGATTACCTGGACCGTCAGGGATGAAATCATGCGGGCACAGACCTATAAATATGCTGACCAGATGACGTTTGAAGGCTTTGACCCGAGGCTTACCCCGGCAACAGCCTGACGGGAGAGCCATGGCCGACGAATTGACGATCCGCAGACTGTCTTCATTTTCGGATATCGACGCGGCTGAATGGAGCCAACTGTCCGGAGCCTCGCGCTTCGGACCTTCTTATAATCCATTTCTGTCTCATGCTTTCCTATCTTCACTGGAAGAGTCCGGCTCTGCTATCGCAGAAACCGGCTGGCTCGGGCAGCATCTGCTGCTTGAGGTAGAGGGAAGGCTTCTTGGGGCGATCCCCTGCTACCTGAAAAGCCATAGCCGCGGGGAATATGTGTTTGACCAGGGATGGGCCGACGCCTTCGGACGCGCCGGCGGGCGCTATTATCCCAAGCTCCAGGCCTCGATCCCGTTCACGCCTGCAACCGGTCAACGACTGCTTGTCCGTCAAGGCGAGGATCCGGCCATGGTTCGCACCATTCTTGCAGAAGGGCTGAGACAGACCACGGTAGAATTGGGCCTGTCCTCAGCCCATGTCACTTTCCTGCCCGAAGAGGAACTCTCTTCCCTTACGGCAAGCGAGTTTTTACATCGGACCGATCAGCAGTTCCACTTTCTGAACAAGGGCTATGCCAACCACGAGGAGTTTCTGGCCGAACTTTCCTCGTCCAAACGCAAGAACCTTAGGAAAGAGCGCCGGATTGCGCTCGAGAACGACATTTCTGTCGAGTGGCTGACGGGGAGTGAGCTCACCGAAGACATCTGGGATCAGTTCTATGCATTCTATATGGATACCGGGAGCCGCAAATGGGGCCGGCCTTACCTGACCCGTGCCTTCTATTCTCTGGTCGGAGAGCGTATGGCCGATGACATCCTGCTGGTGATGGCGAAACGGAACGGTCGCTACATAGCAGGGGCCATCAACTTCATCGGTGCCGATGCCCTATACGGGCGTCATTGGGGGTGCTTAGAAGACCACCCCTTCCTGCATTTCGAAGTCTGCTATCATCAGGCTATCGATTTCGCGCTCTCGAAGGGGCTTGCCCGGGTCGAAGCCGGTGCCCAAGGCGAACACAAGCTGGCGCGTGGATACCAGCCCGTCACCACGCATTCCGCCCATTTCATTTTGCATCCTGGGCTGCGAAAGGCCGTGTCCGACTATCTTGCGCATGAAAGGCGGGAGGTAGAGCATATAAGCGCCTATCTCGGCGAGCACACGCCGTTCCGCAAGGGTGAACTGCAAAGACGCGAGGGGGAAGAATTCGACGGTTGACACTCTGTCGGTCGGCTTGATCCTTTTCGGGAATTCGCCTTATGTTGCGGCGCAATCGAGGAGAGCCCCGTGATGACGAACAGTGCCTATGACGCCAACAACATCTTTGCCAAGATCCTCAAGGGTGAGATTCCGTCGGTCAAGGTCTATGAGGATGACGATGCGCTGGCCTTCATGGATGTCATGCCCCAGGCCCCCGGTCACCTGCTGGTGATCCCCAAAATCGGATCAAGAAACATTCTGGATGCCGATCCCGCTGTCCTTTCCAAGCTGCTGCCACTCATCCAGAAGCTGGCTCATGCGGTAAAAGACGCTTTCGAGGCTGACGGTATCCTGATCAACCAGTTCAACGAACCGGCGGCCGGTCAAACCGTTTTCCATCTCCATTTCCACATTATCCCACGTCATCAGGGGATGGGTTTGAAACCCCATGCCGGGGGCATGGAGAAAGTGGATGTGCTTGAGGCGAATGCAGCCAAGATCCGTGATGCGCTTCAGGAAAGCCCGTAACCAAGCATGTAGAGCCCGCTGGCAAGGATCGTCAGCGGGACCACTACACCGACAATCACCTTCTGGCCGCTGAGGAGAAAGGCGGCGAAACCGACACAGGCTGCAGTCAGTCGGAGCCAGAGAGGCGTTCCCTCCAGCGTGCCCGTGGGAAAAACAATCAGCTTGGCCGTTACCGCCATGACCAGAGATGTCGCCACAGCCTTGACCCAGTTCAGGGCCTCAGACCCCTCCTGAAGGCGGTTGCCTGTTACAACCCCAAGCCATCGCCATATATCGGTGGCAAGCCAACCGGCCAGAGCGATTACAATGAAGGGCCACAAATCCGTCATCATAGGACTTCCTCCGTGCTCACCGGATCGTCTTGTGTCTTCTTGTTTGCTCGAACGAGGAAGCGGTCAATGAGGTAGGCAAGTGTGCCGCCCACCAGACCAGCGACGAGAATATCGAAGCCTGGAATGAGCATGGCAAGCACCGGTCCTGAGACAACCCCCACCACAAAAGCGATTCGAACCACCGAATGCCGGGCGGTCGCCCAAATCGAAGCCATGAAATAGACGGGGGTAAGAAAGAAAAGCGTTCCGGCAATCAGTGGAGGAAAGGCTGCGACAAGGCTGTAGCAGACGCCCACAAGGATTGTGTTGATGGTGACAAGCGTGACGCCAAAGCCGGCAAAATAGCTTGTGCGCATCTCTCTCGGCACGTTCTTCAGCGTCCCCATGGCGAAGACCCAGGCCGTGATGGCGATGAAATGGGAGAGGAAAAGCAGGAGCCAGGTCGGCGTCTTCTCATTACGCATTTCGGGGATGAGCGACGCCACCATGGGCATCAGACGGATAGAAGAAAGCGATACGGCGAGGAACATGGCCAGCAGATTGGCGCCACTTGCCATCATGCCAACGAGGATCATCTTCGCAGGCAGCGCCCAGATCATCGCCGTCATGAACATCGCTTCTGCCCTGGGGATGCCAGATTCGAGCGCGAAGGCGGCAAATCCGACGAAGGACGTCATCAGAATCAGTGCAGGCAGGGAGACGATCCCGCGCATACCCTGGAAGAACCAATGGCGACGGGATGATTCAGGGGAGACCGAGGGCATGGGGTATTCCGGTGGATCAAAAGTCAGTGCCGGGCTTTATGCCCGGCACTGTTGAAAATACAGTCTGGCCTGACGGTCTTACTTCGACTTGGGAACTTTCGGGACAGCAGATCGCTTCGCAGGCTTCGGTGCCTCCTCAGCGATCACCGGCTCTACCTTGGCCGCCTTCGCGGTCTTGGCCTTGGTTGCCGTCTTCTTTTTCGGCTTTTCGGCCTTTTCGCTGGTCACCTCTGCCTCAGGCTTTGGCTTCACCGGCGCGACCTCCGCGAGGCAGTCTAGATCGAGCACCTCTTCACCGGCGTCGTTCGTCTTGATGCCGACCTTGACGACGCCGCCCTTCTTCAGCTTGCCAAACAGGATCTCGTTCGCCAGCGGCTTCTTAATATGCTCCTGAATGACGCGTGCGAGTGGCCGCGCGCCCATCTTCTCGTCATAGCCACGCTTGGCGAGCCAGCCGATCGCTGCGTCGGTAAGATCGAAGGTAACATTGCGTTCGGACAACTGCGCCTCAAGCTGCATGACGAACTTCTGCACGACCTTGTTGATGACTTCCGTCGGCAAAGGAGCAAACGGGATGGTCGCATCAAGGCGGTTGCGGAACTCAGGCGTGAACAGGCGGTTCAACGCCTCTTCATCCTCACCCGTGCGCTTCGAAGATCCGAAGCCAATCGCCGATTTTGCCATTTCCGAGGCACCGGCATTGGTGGTCATGATCAGAATGACATTGCGGAAATCGATCTTCTTGCCGTTATGATCTGTCAGCGAGCCATGGTCCATGACCTGCAGCAGAATGTTGTAGATGTCCGGATGCGCCTTCTCGATTTCGTCGAGCAGCACGACGGAATGCGGATGCTGATCGACCCCGTCAGTCAGCAAACCACCCTGGTCAAAGCCGACATAGCCGGGAGGGGCTCCGAGCAGACGAGAAACGGTGTGACGCTCCATATATTCCGACATGTCGAAGCGCAGAAGCTCGACACCAAGCGACGATGCCAGCTGCTTGGCCACTTCGGTCTTGCCGACGCCCGTCGGGCCGGAGAAGACATAGCAGCCGATCGGCTTGTTTGGTTCACGCAAACCGGCACGCGCCAGCTTGATGGATGTCGACAAGGCTTCGATCGCCGTATCCTGTCCGTAGACAACAGAGCGCAATTCCTTGTCCAGATTGGCGAGGACCATCTCGTCGTCCTTGGAAACGGTCTTCGGCGGAATGCGGGCCATGGTCGCAATGGTCGCTTCGATCTCCTTTTCGGTGATCAGCTTGCGACGACGCGAGACTGGCAAAAGCATCTGTGCGGCACCGGTTTCATCGATAACGTCGATGGCCTTGTCCGGCAGCTTGCGATCCGAGATATAACGGGCAGACAGCTCGACAGCCGTCTTGATCGCCTCGTTGGAGTAGCGAAGCTTGTGATACTCCTCGAAATAGGGCTTCAGGCCCTTCATGATTTCGATCGCATCATCAACCGATGGCTCGTTGACGTCGATCTTCTGGAAACGGCGGACAAGGGCGCGGTCCTTTTCGAAGAACTGACGATACTCCTTGTAGGTCGTCGAGCCGATGCAGCGGATCGAACCGGACGATAGCGCCGGCTTCAGCAGATTGGACGCATCCATGGCGCCACCCGAGGTGGCCCCTGCACCAATGACCGTGTGGATTTCGTCGATGAAGAGCACGGCACCCGGATACTCTTCCAGTTCCTTGACGACCTGCTTCAGACGCTCTTCAAAATCCCCGCGATAACGGGTGCCTGCAAGAAGCGTCCCCATGTCGAGCGAGAAGATCGTTGCATCAGCAAGCGCCTCAGGAACCTTACCTTCCACGATACGCTTAGCCAGACCTTCGGCGATTGCGGTCTTCCCGACGCCCGGATCACCGACATAGAGCGGATTGTTCTTTGAACGCCGGCACAGGATCTGGATGGTCCGGTTGACCTCGTCCATACGCCCGATCAGCGGATCGATCCGGCCAGTCTTGGCCTTTTCATTCAAGTTGACGCAATAGGCCTTGAGCGCGTCCTGCTTGTTCTTGGCAGAACCCTCCTCCTGTTCGCGTCCCTGCTTTGCCTCGCCTTCGCTTTCTTCGGCGCCACGGGGTGTGCGGACCTGCGAAGCGCCCGGACGTTTGCCGATACCATGCGAAATATAATTGACGGCGTCATAGCGCGTCATTTCCTGCTCCTGCAGGAAATAGGCCGCATGACTTTCGCGCTCGGCAAAGATGGCCACCAGCACATTTGCCCCGGTCACTTCTTCACGACCGGAGGACTGTACATGGATGACAGCGCGCTGAATGACCCTCTGGAAGCCCGAGGTCGGCTTTGAATCTTCATCATAACCTGTGATCAGGTTGGCCAGGTCATTGTCGACATAATCGGTGACCGTCTTGCGCAATGCATCGAGATTGACGTTGCAGGCGCCCATCACGGCCGCTGCATCCGCGTCATCGATCAGCGCAAGCAGAAGATGCTCGAGCGTCGCATATTCGTGATGGCGCTCGTTGGCGTAGGTCAGGGCCTGGTGCAGCGCTTTTTCTAGGCTGGGGGAAAATGTTGGCACGTCTGATCCTCACTTCTTTTCCATGACGCATTGTAGCGGATGTTCATGCTGTCTGGCGAAGTCCATAACCTGCGACACTTTGGTTTCGGCGACTTCGTAGGTGAAGATACCGCATTCCCCCACACCATGATTGTGAACATGCAACATGATTCGGGTAGCAGCTTCCCTATCCTTCTGAAAAAAGCGCTCCAGGATATGGATCACAAATTCCATCGGTGTGTAGTCGTCGTTCAGAAGCAGGACACGATACAGATTGGGCTTCTTTGTCTTAGGCTTGGTGCGCGTGATCACCGAGGTGCCGCGATTGGCATTGTCCCCGTCACGCTGGCTCTGCATGAAGACCGGCTTAGCGATCATTTCAGTTCATTCTCCGTAGTTCGACCGCTTTGCCCTTCAGCACGACCCGGACGAACAGTCATTCTAGTAGGTAGTTCGAAACTCGCTGATTTTAAGCCCCCCAAAGTCGGAAGACGACGTTTTGTCCCACAGCGTTAGTGCAATAAAAACTCGAAGCTACAGGTTATACCAGGTGCCACAAATGGCAAGACCGGCTGCGCTTGGCGCAACCGGTCTCGCATGGTCTGCACAAGGTTCAGATCAGGCGGCAGAGGCTGCCGGCGCCATTGCCTTGGTCATCGGTGTTTCAAAAGGCTTGTAGACGGTTTTTGCGAGGTCGGCATACATCTCGCTCATCTTCGTCGCTTCGGCCACAAAGCTCTCATAGGAACTCTTGGCGAAGCTTGTCTGGAGCTCGACAACCGCTTCGATGCTCTTGGCACCCGTCAGCTTCTCCATGTGACTGGCAACATCCTGGAAGGATTTTTTGGAGAATTCCGTCGCCTCTGCTGCGATAGCCTGAAAACCCTTGGTCACTTCAGCGTAATTCTTCATCATGGCGTCCATGGCTTCCTTGCCCTTCTGATTGGCATCATCGATATTCATCATTTCAAATCCCTCCTGTTGCTCATTTAAGCCGTGACGAACATAGCACCTGCACAAATCGGATCAAGTAGTTTTGTGCGCCGCACTTAAACTCTCAGGTTGTATACAATGGCAAAAAAACGGTCGACCGCACCCGGTCGACCGCTATCACTCTGACAGGCTTTGCTTAAGTGCAAGGAGGCCTGCAACTTCAGGATTGGTGTGACTAAAGGTCCACGTCGAGAATGGCCATGGAAAAATTGTAGGACAGATCGCCATCTTCCTCGTCCTTGAAAACCACGCCTAGGAATTCGTCACCGACATAGACCTCGGCAGAGTCGTCTTTGCGTGGCCTCGCCTTTACCACCATGTTCGGATTGAAGGTCCGCTTGAAGTAGGCTTCGAGCTTCTTGATTTCATCTGGCTTCACGCTGCATCTCCGTCGGCTTTTTCAAATTGCGCCGCTTGTGGCACGGCTTTTCCGCCGATGTAAAGACAAGAAGGGCAGTTTGCCCAAGCCAATGGGCAAAACTTCTTCTGCAAGCTCCTCGTGACGCAACCTATTCCTCGGATGCGAGCATCTGATCCATGGAACGCGAAGGCTCGGCACAACCGGCCTCTCCGACGACCCGTGCCGGCACGCCTGCAACTGTGGTGCACTTGGGAACAGGCTTCAAAACCACCGAGCCCGCAGCGATGCGTGAGCAACTGCCGACTTCGATGTTGCCGAGCACCTTGGCCCCTGCCCCGATCAGCACACCGTCACCGATCTTCGGATGGCGATCTGCGCCTTCCTTGCCAGTGCCGCCAAGCGTCACACCATGCAGGATGGAGACATTGTCGCCAATACGCGCCGTCTCGCCGACCACGAGGCCGGTGGCATGGTCCAGGAAGATGCCTTTGCCGATCCGAGCCGCCGGGTTTATGTCGGTCTGGAACATGTTCGACGAACGGCTTTGCAGATATAATGCAAAGTCCCGCCGACCTTGCTGCCACAGCCAGTGCGCCAGACGATGGGTCTGCAGCGCATGGAAACCCTTGAAATAGAGCACCGGCTCAATGAAGCGGGTGCAGGCCGGGTCCCGATCATAGACCGCCTGGATGTCGACCCGCATGATCGCGCTCCAATCGGGCCAATCTGCAAGCATGTCTTCAAAAGCCTGACGCAACAAGATCGCCGGAAGATCCGAATGATCAAGTCGCTCGCAGATCCGATAAATCACACAGTCTTCCAAGGAGCGATGGCTGAGCACCGTGGCATGGAAGAAGGCCGCGAGCATGGGGTCCTGATCCGCAGCTGTGCGTGCCTCATGCCGCAGACTGTCCCAGATCGGGTCCATCGACTTAATGTGTTCGGACTTGAACGCTTCCGGTTTTGCGACCATTGCCGGTCTCCTCATCTGGACTGCAGTTGCATTATATAGTCGAAGGCGGTCACTTCTCAAATGGGCATTCAACATGAAACGCATGCATGAATTTGCAACGGGACAAATCAAGGCGGAGTGCGAAGCCGGAATTGGTCAATTGATCATCGATAACCCGTCCAGGAAGAACGCGATCAATGCCGCCATGTGGCGGGCGATCCCCGATGCCATCAATTGGCTGGTTAATCAGGGCGGCGCTGCGGTCATCCTGCTCAGCGGTGGGGGTTCTGTCGATTTCAGCGCAGGCGCCGACATTTCCGAATTTGATACCGTCCGCAAAGACGCTGAAACGGCGCGCATTTATGAAGCGAGCAACAGCCGTGCCTTTGCCGCCATTCGCAATGCTTCCGTTCCGGTTATCGTTGCCATTCGTGGTGTCTGCTACGGTGGAGGCTTTGGGCTGGCTGCCGCCGCCGATCTGAGACTTGCCAGCGACGATGCGATCTTCGCCGTACCAGCGGCCCGCCTTGGCCTCGCCTACCCGGCTGACGCGATCCAGGATTTTATCCATGGGTTGGGATCGCAACTGGCACGGAAAGCCCTTTTCACCGGCATGTCATTTCGGGCCGGAGAAATGGCAAAGGCTGGTTTCCTGCTTAAAGTGACCAGCAGCGACAGCCTTCATGCGCATGCCCAACAACTGGCCGAGACAGTTGGCGCGAACGCGCCCCTATCGCTGCGCGCCGCGAAACTGGCTCTGCGGGCTTTCGAACAAAATGACGAGGACCTTCTGCGCGATGCAGAGATCATCGGCGCATCGACCTTTACCAGCGAGGACTATGCCGAGGGCCGTCAGGCTTTCAGGGAAAGGCGCCGCCCCATCTTCCACGGGCGCTGAAGTGGAGACCTAACCTAGTCGAAGCGCTGGTAGAACTCCAGGACAGCCTTCTTGAACACGCGATCTCCTACCGCCAGCATATGATCCCGGTTCGGGATGTCGAGTGCCGTGGCATCCTTCATCAATGACGCCAACTCCGCCGGCGAACCGGCGATATCATCCTTCGTCCCGACGCCGATCAATGTCGGCACATCCACGCTCGCGATGTCTGCTCGGCTGACCAGAACACGCGAGGTGCGAATACAGGCTGCCAGCGCCTGCCGGTCCGACTTGGTCTGATCGGCAAAGGCCCGAAACATGCGACCGCGCTCATGCGTGACGACGTCCAGAGACGGCGCGAGCAGTGCATCGGCAATCGGATCCCAATCGCCCACACCATCGCAGAGGCCAATGCCAAGACCACCAAAAACGAGAGACCGCACCCGGTCCGGGTGTTCGATCGCCAGGAAAGCCGAGATTCGCGCACCCATGGAATAGCCCATCACATGGGCCCGCGAGATGCCAAGATGGGTCAAGAGAGCAGCTGCGTCACCCGCCATCAGTGAGGGATGGTAGAGCTCCGCCTCACGGGGTTTGTCGCTTGCACCATGACCTCTATTGTCGAGCGCAATAACGCGGAACCCGGCGTCACCAAGTGTCCTCAGCCAGCCGGGATAGACCCAGTTGACATTCGCTGTCGAGGCAAAGCCATGAATCAGCAATACCGGGGCACCAGACGGATCGCCATCATCGAAATAGGCAAGTTCCAAGCCATCGTGAGAAAATCGAGAAAACGCAGGTGCATCGAGGTTCATGAGTGGATCCTATGGTCAATTGGCTCGCACCATATTGATATGGCGAGCGACATCAATTGCCGCAGGTCCATTTTCTGTGGGTCTCACCGCCGTTTGGCTCTACACATTCCAAGCATCCGGCGCTAATGTCCGGCAAAATTCCAAAGCATTCGGAGACTGACATGGCCGGCCATACCATTCCTCACTTCCAGAACGACGGCGGTCATCGCGTAATCGAGATCGGCGTGAAGGAATTCATGTGCACCGGCGCCTCGTCGCCATTCGACCATCCGCATATCTTTATCGATATGGGCGATGAGAACGAAAAAGTCTGCTCCTATTGCTCGACCCTCTATCGCTTCAATTCGACACTCAAGGCCGAGCAGACAAACCCGCCAGGGTGTGTCTACCACGTGAAAGCAGCCTGAAACCTGATTTTGACAGGCAGATCAGTATGAACGTCAGCACCGCCGTCATCATTGGAGCCGGCGTGGCTGGCTTAACGGCGGCACTTTCCCTTGCCCGCAAGGGTGTGTCCTCAACCGTTCTCGAACAGGCCCCCCAGCTTGGCGAAGTTGGTGCCGGGCTGCAGCTGTCTCCCAATGCGACACGCATTCTGGCGCTGCTCGATGTCTTGCCGGATATCGAAAGGCAATGGCTGGAGCCCAAGAGCGTTACCCTTGCTTCTGGGCAGTCACTGCGGGAACTGACTGCAATCCCTGTCAAGGAGATCGCAAGGTCGCGGTGGGGCGCACCCTATGGCGTCTTGCATCGATCGACCCTGCAGCAAGCACTCTTGAAAGCCGTGTTGCATGAACCTCTATGCCATTTGAAGCTTGGAACGCGCGTTGATGGCATCAGTCGCGAGGAAATTGGCGATCTTGCGGGCGTCAAACCAGACCTGGTGATTGGAGCTGATGGGGTATGGTCCAGTTGCCGTGACTTTGTTCCGGATGCGCCGCATGTCAGCTTTTCCGGCAATATTGCATGGCGCTTCACCATACCGGCGGCAAGTGCGCCGACATTTCTGGCGCATGATCGCGTGATGGCCTTTCTGGGAGCAAAGAGCCACCTGGTTTGTTACCCGTTGCGCGAGATTGACGGTTTCAACCTCGTCGCCATTTCAAGCGGCACAGGCGCCGCGGAAAGCTGGGCCATCGATGCAGATGCCGCACGGCGCGCCATGCTGCTTGAACGATTCCACGGCTGGCACCAGCAGATCAGGCATATCCTGGCCGGCGCAGAGCACCCGACCTTCTGGCCACTCTACGAAGCCACTGACGGCGCCTGGCACAATGGGATCGATACAGTTCTCATCGGAGACGCGGCGCATGCCATGATGCCCTTCTCGGCCCAGGGCGCTGCCATGGCAATCGAAGATGCATTTTCGCTCGCCGAAAGCCTGAGCCATGCCACCTTGCCAAGCGCGCTGGCCGCTTTCGAGTCAGACAGAAAAAGCCGCGCCAGGCGCGTCAAGAAGCGCGGCCAATTGAACAAGTTTGCCTATCATGCCCGAGGACCAATCCGTCTCGGTCGAGATCTCGTTCTGTCCCTCAAGTCGCCGCAGAGCCTCGCCCAGGACCTGGACTGGCTCTACGGCTTCCGGATCAAGTAATCTGTCAGATCGCCGCAGCGGCAGCAAAGCCGCGTTCCAGATCGGCCATCAGGTCTTCGACGTTTTCGAGGCCGATCTGAAGACGGATGACCTGTCCGTCCGCGGGTGCCTTGCGGATCTTGCGATCCGACAGGTTGACCAGAACCGCGAGGCTTTCATAACCGCCCCAGGAATAACCAAGGCCGAACAGTTCCAGCGCATCCAGAAAAGCCTTGGCGCGCGCCTTTGCCATCTGTGGATCATGTCCACCGAAAACCATCGAAAACACACCGCTTGCCCCCTTGAAATCGCGCTTCCAAAGGTCGTGACCGGGAAAGCTGGGTAGGCCCGGATGAAGCACACGAGAAACATCGGGCCGTGATTCCAGCCATTTGGCCACAGTCAATGCACTCTTTTCATGATGCGCAAGCCGCAAGCCCATCGAGCGCAGACCGCGCAGGATCTGGTAGCTATCTTCCGGTGCACCGCACATGCCAAGCGCCCAGTTGGCATCCTTAAGCTTCGGCCAGTGGGCTTGATTAGCCGAAACCGTTCCCATCAGGATGTCTGCATGGCCGGATGGATATTTTGTCGCTGCATGGATCGAGATATCGACTCCAAAATCCAGCGGCCTGAAATAGAGCGGGGTCGCCCAGGTATTATCCATGGTCACGACGCAACCATGGCGATGAGCAATCTCGGCGATCAGCCGGATGTCCTGCATCTCAAATGTGTTTGATCCCGGGGCTTCGGTGTGAACCAGGCGTGTGTTCGGGCGAATGAGGCGCTCGATACCCTCGCCGATTTCCGGGTCATAATATTCGAATTCAACACCAAGCCGGCTCATCATCGTATCGCAGAAGTATCGGCAGGGCGCATAAACGGAATCGACGACCAGCGCATGGTCTCCCGCCGACAGCACTGATAAGAATGGCACGGTGATGGCAGCCAATCCTGAAGGAACAAGAATGGTTCCTGCCGATCCTTCAAGCGCATCCATCGCCTGGCACAGGGCATCGGTGGTCGGCGTTCCACGCGTTCCATAGATGTATTTCTGGCCATGGCTTTCCATGGTTGCGACATCCGGAAACAGGACAGTGGAGGCCTTAACGACCGGTGGATTGACAAAACCATGAAAGCTCGCGGGATCGTGCCCCAAGTGGCATAGTTGCGTGTCGGTCCCAGCATTCGCCAGAAACTCGGATCTGTCGTTCATTCTTCGCGCCTTTCAGCAGTCTTGCGGATATCGGGAGTTTTGGGCAGACGCATCATGAGCGTCAAGCCTGCAATGAGATGGCAGAATTCAAGCGAGCTATGCAAGGAAAACAAAGCAGGTTTATTTTAGCGGCGATTTTTTCACCAAGATGCGCTCAAAATACTCAAGAAATGCTCTGAATTAATGCAAAAAAAGCAAATTGCCGCTTTTCCTCGCAATTTCCACCTTAAAGACTTGACCCTGCATTCATTTCCGACTGTGATGCAGAGGCTCGCATTGGGAGAACCGCGAGCCGACGGGCGCCGCTTTTTCGTTTGAAAACGCCGGCAGACGTTGATGGAAAAAACAACGAACAAAGGTTGGGAAAAATGAACAACAAGTTCCTGTCAGTCGCACTTGGCGCTGCAGTCCTGGGGTTTGGCGCGTCGGCTGCTGGCGCAGCGACCCTTGATGACGTCAAGGCAAAGGGCTTTGTCCAGTGCGGCGTGAACACGGGTCTTGCCGGCTTTGCGTCCCCGGATGCCGCTGGCAACTGGACCGGCTTCGACGTTGACTACTGCAAGGCTGTTGCCGCTGCGATCTTTGGCGATGCGAACGCCGTAAAGTACACGCCGACCACCGCCCAGAGCCGCTTCACCGCTCTTCAGTCTGGCGAAGTTGACCTGCTTGCCCGCAACACAACGTGGACAATCAGCCGCGACACCGCGCTCGGCTTCAACTTCCGCGCTGTCAACTATTATGACGGTCAGGGCTTCATGGTTCCAAAGAGCCTGAACGTGTCTTCCGCTCTCGAACTGTCGGGCGCTGCAGTTTGCGTTCAGTCCGGCACGACAACCGAACTCAACCTTGCCGACTACTTCAAGGCCAATAACCTCGAATACCGTCCGGTCGTTTTCGAAAAGCTGGAAGAAGTCAACGCCGCCTATGCTGCTGGCCGTTGCGACGTCTACACCACCGACCAGTCGGGCCTGTATTCGATCCGCCTCACGCTGACCAACCCGGACGACCACGTCGTTCTGCCGGAAATCATCTCGAAGGAGCCGCTTGGTCCGGCCGTTCGTCAGGGTGACGACCAGTGGTTCGACATCGTTTCGTGGACCCACTACGCCATGCTTCAGGCCGAAGAATTCGGCATCACGCAGGCAAATGTCGACGAAATCCGGTCCTCCACCACCAATCCTGACATTCGTCGCTTCCTCGGCGTGGAAGCCGATTCCAAGATCGGCACCGACCTCGGCCTGACCAACGACTGGGCCTATAACATCATCAAGGGCGTCGGCAACTACGGCGAAGTCTTCGAGCGCAACATCGGTGTCAACACGCCGCTGAAGATCGAGCGCGGCGTCAACGCGCTGTGGACCAAGGGTGGTCTGCAGTACGCTCCGCCGATCCGCTAAGATACGGCAGGGAATTAACGAGGCGGCGAAAGCCGCCTCGTGCATAATAAGCCAAGCGATTGCCTGATCAGCAGCGGCAAGGTCAAAGCCGGCACGAAGAACAAAAAGACTGGCGATCGTGGAAAAAAACAAAAAAGGCTCAAGTTAGCCTCGGGGATTTGGCACAGTATGACGGATCACGCCATTAATGGAGCTGCCGAAAGGCAGAGCATGGGCTCGCTGATCTACGACCCGAAAGTAAGATCCATCTTTTTTCAGGTTGTCACGATCGCTGTTCTGACGTTCATCGTCTGGACCATTGCAAACAACACTATCGAAAACCTGGCCCGGTCAAATACAGCGTCGGGCTATGACTTTCTCAACGGCCGCGCAGGCTTCGATATTGGGCAAAGCCTTATCGAGTATAGCAGCGATTCCACCTATGGTCGGGCCATACTCGTCGGCTTTCTCAACACGCTTCTCGTTGCTATCGTCGGCATCATCACCGCCACGATCCTCGGCTTCATCATCGGTATCGGACGCTTGTCGCGCAATTGGTTGATCGCCAAGATCTGTACCGTTTATGTCGAAGGTTTTCGCAACCTGCCGCCGCTGCTCGTTATCTTCTTCTGGTATTCCGGTGTTCTGCAGACATTGCCGCAGCCGCGTGACGCGCTTGAACTGCCAATGTCGATGTATCTGAGCAATCGCGGCTTGACCTTTCCAAAGCCGATCTGGGGTGACGGCGCCAGCATCATTCCGATTGCCCTCGTACTCGGCATTATCGGCGCAGTCGTTGTTGCACGCTGGGCCAAGGCGCGTCAGATGCGCACCGGTCAGACATTTCCGACCGGCTGGGTTGTTTCGGCTCTGATCATTGGTCTGCCGTTGCTCGGATTTGTTATTGCGGGCGCTCCGCTGACTTTCGATTTTCCGGTCGCAGGTCGCTTCAACATGACCGGCGGCGCAGTCATTGCCCCTGAATTCGTGGCTCTCTATCTTGCCCTGTCATTCTATACCGCTGCCTTTATCGCGGAAATCATCCGTGCGGGCATCCAGGGTGTCTCGAAGGGTCAGACTGAGGCCGCATCAGCGCTTGGCTTGCAGCCATCGACGACGACACGTCTCGTTGTTGTTCCGCAGGCGATGCGGATCATTATCCCGCCGCTGACAAGCCAGTATCTCAACCTGACGAAAAACTCCTCGCTCGGAGTTGCCGTCGGTTTTCCGGAACTGGTCTCCACAGGAGGAACGACGCTGAACCAGACCGGCCAGGCGATTGAAGTCGTCTCCATCTGGCTCGTTGTCTATCTGTCCATCAGTATTGTGACCTCACTCTTCATGAACTGGTTCAATGCTCGAATGGCTCTGGTGGAGAGATGACCATGGCGCGTGAGTTTTCTTATGTCCGCCAGGAGATGCTGGCGGCTCAACCGGCGCCGACGAGTTCGGGAACGGCCCTTTCCTGGATCAAGGAGAATCTGCTGGCCACGCCCAAGGATGTCATACTGACACTGATCGGCGTTGCCGTGCTTATCATGGTTCTGCCTGGCACCATTAACTGGCTCTTCCTGGATGCCGCCTGGGTGGGGGCTGACCGCGCGGTCTGCGCCACGATCGCTCAGGGCGGCAGCCAACCCGATGGTTGGTCCGGAGCGTGCTGGGCCTTCGTGGAGAGTCGCTTGTCACAGTTCATCTTCGGTCGCTACCCGGTCGATGAACGCTGGCGGGTGATCCTGGTGGGTGCGATGTTCGTTGCGCTTCTGGTGCCGATGCTGATGCCCAAGGCGCCACGCAAGGGACTGAATGCCCTGCTGCTTTTCATCGTTTTCCCGGTCGTCGCATTCTTCCTTCTGCATGGGGGTGCTTTCGGCCTGGTTGAGGTGGAAACCCCGCTGTGGGGTGGATTGATGGTCACGCTGATCCTGTCTTTCGTCGGGATCGCGGTGTCCTTGCCTCTTGGTATTCTGCTCGCGCTCGGGCGGCGTTCGGACATGCCGGTAATCAAGACCATCTGCATCATCTTCATCGAAGTGGTGCGCGGTGTTCCGCTGATCACGGTTCTGTTCATGGCCAATGTGATGTTGCCACTGTTCATGCCCACAGGCTGGACAATCGACAACTTCCTGCGCGCCCTGATCGGTGTCGCTCTCTTCGCATCGGCCTACATGGCTGAAGTTGTGCGCGGCGGCCTGCAGGCAATTCCAAAGGGACAATATGAAGGCGCCGATTCGCTCGGCCTCAGCTTCTGGCAAAAGACGCGCCTCATCATATTGCCGCAGGCGATCAAGCTGGTCATTCCCGGTATCGTCAACACATTTATCGGCCTCTTCAAGGACACATCCCTTGTCTCAATCATCGGCATGTTCGATCTGCTCGGTATCGTGCGACTGAATTTCACCGATGCGACATGGGCAACGCCCGTGACACCGCTCACGGGACTGATCTTTGCGGGCTTTATTTTCTGGATCTTCTGCTTCGGCATGTCACGCTACTCCGCCTTCATGGAGCGGCATCTCGACACCGGCCACAAGCGATAGAACTAAGGGGAACAACAATGGCAGATGCCAATACGGCTCAGATGACCGTCTCGGATTCCGAGGTCGCTGTCGAACTGACAAACATGAACAAGTGGTATGGTGACTTCCACGTATTGCGGGATATCAACCTCAAGGTTATGAGAGGTGAGCGTATCGTTATCGCCGGGCCTTCCGGCTCAGGCAAATCGACGATGATTCGTTGCATCAATCGACTGGAGGAGCATCAGGCAGGGACCATCGTCGTCGATGGGATCGAACTGACGAACGACCTCAAGAAGATCGACGAAGTCCGCCGTGAAGTCGGGATGGTTTTCCAGCACTTCAACCTCTTCCCGCATTTGACGATCCTGGAGAACTGCACCCTGGCCCCGATCTGGGTGCGAAAAATGCCAAAGAAACAGGCCGAGGAAATTGCGATGCATTTCCTTGAGCGGGTGAAGATCCCGGAACAGGCGCACAAGTATCCTGGTCAGCTATCGGGTGGTCAGCAGCAGCGCGTTGCCATCGCCCGCGCGCTTTGCATGAAACCGAAGATCATGCTTTTTGACGAGCCGACATCGGCGCTCGATCCGGAAATGGTCAAGGAAGTTCTCGACACCATGGTGAGCCTTGCGGAAGAAGGCATGACCATGCTCTGCGTTACCCACGAAATGGGCTTTGCCCGTCAGGTAGCAAACCGCGTCATATTCATGGACCAGGGCCAGATCGTCGAGCAGAACTCGCCGGCAGAGTTCTTCGACAATCCGCAGCATGAACGCACACGGTTGTTCTTGAGCCAGATCCTGCACTAATTGCCAGCTATCGGCTAGCAACAAAGCCCGCTCGGTTCACAACCTGGCGGGCTTTCTGCTTATGTGACCTTCTGCATTGAGCGAACTTCGTCTGACAACACCAGGCCACATGATGGGCGTGCGTCTCATATCCAGTGTCGAGGGACACAGCCCCACCCAGGCATGATGAACAAGATGGTGTCAGGAGCACCAGCCTTGCTGGCGGCTGGCACGCGGCTTGGCCAAACCCTCGGAGACAAGAATTGAACCGAGTGAGCGACCATCACGGGTTACCACCCGGTGCACTGCGGTCGACTGCGCTGCATCGGCCTGGTCACGGAGCTCTTGAAGATTGAAGCGCCCCTCATTCAGCAAGTCCTTCAGGCGCACCTTCGCCTTGAAACCAAGGTCACGTTCCTGTTGGCAGTCCGCTCCTTCGGTTCGCGGAGTGATCACATCTGCCAGTGTGATCCGGGTGCTGCGATACCAGAAGGTGTCACCTTCGGCGACACAGTTGTCGAGGCCAGAAGTGCCGCAGAAGTAGAAACGACCCGACAATCCCTCACCGATGGTGGCCCTGTCAGCAGTGGATGCGGCCACGGATTGCTGCCCGATCACGTCGACTGTCGGTTTCACCACCGGCAGAGGCGCACCGGCAGTTTCGGGAACCCTCTCAGGCGGAATTGGCCCAAGCCTTGGCGGTGCTGTTTCGGGCTTGGTTGCAACGGCGGTATCACGCTTCTCCTTCGGTGGCGCGCTGGCCACCTGGGGGCTGCTGCCGCCGGACGAGAGATAGGGTGAAACGGTTCGCCAGGCCGAGACGCGATTGTCATAAAGCGCAATGCCGCCGACCACCACCAAAAGTACCAGCAACCAAGGCGTCAATCCGGCAGCACCCGACCGCCCGTTTCCACGCGTCCGGCGTTGTGTCTTTCGGCGTCGCGCCGGAGCACGGCGGGCGTTGTTGCGGGCCATCATCATTCCTCTGTTGCGTCTATTATCGGGACGAAGAGTTTCCGAAAGGTTGGCAACTTGGAAAGGATTGGGTTTTCAGAAGATCGTTCTGGAGATGGCGCCGGCGATCGGTGGGGCGTGAGGCAGTTAACTGCCCACTGACATTGCAAAAACCGAAATTGGAAGCTCCGGATATACAGTTGCTTCCTTCGCCACCAGAGATACGGGAGGTATCATTACTTGAAGACTGGCGATCCCTGTAGGGCTCGAACCTACGACCTAGTGCTTAGAAGGCACTTGCTCTATCCAGCTGAGCTAAGGGACCGTCGTGGAGGCGTTACGCCGCCTCTTTCACTTTCATTGGATCAATGCGTCCAGGGCTGCAAACGGCTGTAGCGGAAGTTATCGGTGTAGGAAACCACCTGCCGCTTTGCTTCTTTCGGCATGATGACACGGTACTCAATTCCCTCGCGCTTGGCATAGGCTTCGGCCTGTTCCAGCGTTTCGAAACTTAACTTGACCTGCTGGCGCGTATCCGCCGAACTGGTATAGCCCATCATGGGGTCAATCTTGCGGGGAGTGGACTGATCAAATTCAAGGATCCACAAATGAGTCTTCGCCTTGCCCGACTGCATGGCCGTCTTTGCGGGGCGGTAGATCTTTGCAGACATTTGCGCTTCCATCTCCAAGATTAAAGCGGCAGACCGTTCAGCCGCTCCGAACCGGCCAGCCGAACCGAGAAGGTTCCGCCGAATTGCATGGTCGGAGTGGAGAGATTCGAACTCCCGACCCTCTGGTCCCAAACCAGATGCGCTACCAGACTGCGCTACACTCCGTCCTGCAATGGTGCCGAGATACACGGTTCACCCTCGCACCGCAACAGTAAAAAAGCAGTTTTCAGCAGCTTGGTTCCAATCCGCCTACGGGGTCGGAACGGGCGGTATGGCGAGCGGCATCTCCAGGCGGGAGCCAGCTACAATTCCAAGCTCCTGCGAACGTCCGCCTCTGATCTCAAGGACATAACGTACTGGCCCGCCAGACCCGATGACGCTTTCCGACAAGGGGACCGTGCGTTCTGCGATCTTCTGGACAACACCAGCCTCATCGATGAACAGCATGTCGAGAGAGGACGGCGTGTCCTTCATCCACATGGTGGCCACTCGGCTCTCGCCGAAATCAAAGATCATGCCCGCATCATCTGGTAGCGGGTCACGAAACATGAGCCCCCTCGCCCGCTGCTCGATGGTTATCGCCCATTCGACGACAAAGTCATGAACCGCACCTGCAGGTGTGATGATTCGGATCGGCCCCTTCGCGAAGGTCACGTCAGCCAACGCGTGACCCGTCATCAGGAAAAACGCAAAAAGCGCCACTACGGCGCTTTTCATCGAGGTACTCTTGAAATTTACAAGCGTCATGTGATCAATGCGCCCGTATGGCAGGGCCTGGCGTGTCCGGATGTATCTCCGCTGCCATCAGCCCTTTTTCACCCGGCCCGAATCGAACCAATACGCTTTGGCCGGGTCGAAGCTCCGTGAGACCAAAACGTCTCAGGGTTTCCATGTGAACGAAGATGTCTTCCGTACCCTCGCCCCTGGTCAGGAAGCCGAAGCCCTTGGTGCGGTTGAACCATTTCACCAAAACGCGCTCGAGGCCGCTGGTTGGAACAACTTGCACATGGGTCCGCACTGGCGGCATCTGAGACGGGTGAACGGCGGTCGACTGATCCATCGAGAGGATGCGGAACGCCTGATAGCCACGATCTCTTTTCTGGATCAGAGCGACTATACGCGTTCCTTCCAGAATCGTCTGATAGCCATCGCGTCGAAGGCAGGTCACATGCAGCAACACGTCCTGCATCCCGTTGTCAGGAACGATAAAACCGAAACCCTTGGCAACATCGAACCATTTGATGACGCCGGTGATCTCAATCAGATCGACGGGCTCACCAGATAACTCTTCGAAACCAGCGAGCCCTTTCGATGAAAAACTGTCCGCCATTTCCCCAAGCCCCTCGAAAACGCGTCACATTGGTAGAGTTAACTGATTCTTGACGACAAGATTAACATTTTGCCAACGCTGATGCGCAAGTCCTAGTTTCATGTTTACCCAGAAGCTTTTGAAGCCTCAGGCTTGCTCGAGGCTTTCGACTGTTCCATATCCCAATGAACAAGAGGAGAAACTCATGCGCTATCTGCACACCATGGTCCGCGTCAAAGATCTGGATGCTTCACTTCATTTCTACTGCGATCTGTTCGGGCTCACCGAGATCCGCCGCTATGAAAACGAAAAAGGGCGTTTCACCTTGGTCTTCCTCGCCGCCCAAGGGGATCTCGATCACGCGAAACAGGCCATGTCACCCTGCCTTGAACTCACCTATAACTGGGACCCAGAGGATTACACCGGAGGCCGCAATTTCGGTCACCTCGCCTACGAGGTCGATGATATCTATGCCATCTGCCAAAAGTTGATGGACAATGGCGTCACGATCAATCGTCCACCGCGCGATGGCCATATGGCATTTGTCCGTTCTCCTGACGGTATTTCGATTGAAATCCTCCAGAAGGGCGAGAGTCTGGCACCGGCCGAGCCCTGGCTGTCCATGCCCAATACTGGCAGCTGGTAAACCGCTTCGCGCAAGTTTGTCGTGCTATCGTGAAATCAAGATTGGGGGCCTCGCCTCCTACATCGCCGGAACAGGCGGGCAATTGATTTCACGGAGACGGCCATGGCCCATCAATCCGGCAGAACATTCTCAATATCGACCTCAGCAGTCGGTGTCACTGTTGCGTGCTTGGCGTTGTCGGCATGCCAGACGAAGATTGATGAAGCATTCAATATCAATCAGGTGGCAACCGCTGCTCCTTCGACCACCGTCACAGGCAAAGACAGCACGGGCTATGTCGATCCCATGGTCGTTTCTGCATCCCAAGCGGATACAGCAGAGATTGCGGGAGAATCGTCTGCCGTGACGGCATTTGCGCAGCAAGACCCCAATCTGACTGCCGAGGTATCGCAAGATGGTGGCAGCGGACCCGCGAATCTCAGAGAACTGACCATGCAGCCGACTGCGGTCAATGCTCAGACAAACAGCATCTTCTCTATTGCTGCCGCACCGGCCGCAGTTTCCGTCGAAACCGGAACGAATGGTGCCAGCATTGTTCCGGCAGATATGCCAAGCCGCCGTATTCAAGCCGCGCAGAAAAGCCTGTTCAGCGCACCTCCGCATATCCAGCCGGCAGGCCTTACCGAGACCGTTGAACCAGCGCCTCGCCAAGCGGTGGCAAGCGCCGGTAATACCGGTGAATTGCCGCTCTATGAGCGGGATGCAAGGGCGAAGCCGCAGAGACTGAGCGAGACGCCGAGTGCGTCGCCTCTCCCTGTTGTCGATCCGGCCGAGCCACTTCCGGCAACTGAACTCGCGCGGGTTACCGAAACAGCTGCCGCACCGAAGCGAAGGTGGCTGCCAAGCCTGCCGAACATCCTGCGTGGCGGAAAGGGCAACCCGCAACGGTGAATCCTGGCTCATGCCGCTCGCCGACGAATGCGGCCAAGCCCTTGTTCTGATGTGACATTCATCGTCAAACGCCAACAAATCCGGGAGCAAAACTCTTTTTTGCACCGTTTTCACATTTTGATCTTGCAGGAAAAAAATCTCCTGACTATAAGGGCGCCACGAAGCGCACGCGCCCTTCGTCTATCGGTTAGGACACCAGATTTTCATTCTGGGAAGAGGGGTTCGACTCCCCTAGGGCGTGCCACTTCACCTCAGTCTGAAAGCGATGTATTGATCTGCTTCCCCTAAGTTGGGCTGGGCGGTCGCGGCATGGTGTTCTTATCCACAAGCCTGGATAAAATCGGTTCGATTTCCGCACGATCCTCTTGCCATCGTCATCGCGCATCGTCATAAGAGCGTCACGAAGCGCACGCGCCCTTCGTCTATCGGTTAGGACACCAGATTTTCATTCTGGGAAGAGGGGTTCGACTCCCCTAGGGCGTGCCACTTCACTCCTCGATCACGGTTGAAAACGCACATGACAGCGCAGCCAAGTTGTTGTTTGCGCTTGCGATAAGTGATGCCGGATGCCTGTGGAAAAAATGTCGACATAGGTGACGAGACCTCTTGCATTACCCCTAAGTTCCGGTCATAAGGGCGCCACCGAAGCGCACGCGCCCTTCGTCTATCGGTTAGGACACCAGATTTTCATTCTGGGAAGAGGGGTTCGACTCCCCTAGGGCGTGCCACTTCACCCTCACAAATTCTGCTTTCTGGCCGGCCTTTCACGATGCCTTGGCGGCATCGATGACGCGTAGCTGTATGCGGCGATTTCCCTGCCAATGATCTGCGCCGAGCGTCCCCGCAACATGGATCTGATTGCCGCGACTGTTCATCAGAAAATGTCCAAGTTCGGTTTCAGCCGCTCGAAACGCAATTCCCTCCAGTCTTGTGCCATCTGCAGCTTCGAGCGTGATCTTGATGTGTGTTGTTCCCACCGGCCGCACATCGCGCAAACGGTGTGCGGGTACGGCGAAAATCGGTTGAGGATGGCCCGAACCGTATGGACCTGCATGCTCAAGCTGATCGATCAAACCGATCGTGGCACCGGATGCGCCCAAGGCTCCGTCGATCTTCAGCGTCTGGTTGGCGACCAGACCGGCGATCTGGTTTCTCGAGGCATCCTCGAAAAAGGCTCTGAGCTGCCCAAGTTTTGACCGTTCGACTGTCAGACCGGCCGCCATGGCATGGCCACCGCCTTTCACCAGCAATCCCTTGTCGACGGCCGCGCGCACCATCCGCCCCAGATCAAACCCGTTGATGGAGCGCCCGGAGCCGGTTCCCTTTCCGGAGGAATCAAGTGCGATTGCAAAAGCTGGCCGTTTGAACCGCTCCTTCAGTCTTGCCGCCAGCAGCCCAACGATACCGGGATGCCAGTTTTCCTGAGCCGTTAGAATCACCGAAGCATTTTCGCCGGTCCCGTACTCCGCCATGGCTTCCGCTTCCGCCTGAGCCAGCATCTGCGCTTCCATCGCCTGACGCTCACGATTGAGCTCATCAAGGCGAGCGGCGATTTCATTGGCCTGCTCCGCATCATCCATGGTCAAAAGCCGGCTCCCGAGGGCCGCATCTCCGATTCGCCCACCCGCATTGATGCGCGGCCCAACCAAGAAGCCGAAATGGTAGGGCGTGACCGGTCCACCGATTCCGGCAACCTTCAAGAGAGCGGCCAGACCGGCATTGTTCTGATGTCGCGCGGCAATCAAACCCTTTACGACATAAGCGCGATTGAGGCCTTTAAGCGGGACAACATCACAGACGGTCGCCAGAGCGACAAGATCAAGCCAGGCCAGCAGGTCCAGCGAACGGGCCTGCGGGTGGCCCTGATCGCGCAAATGGCGGAGCGTGGCGACCAGCACAAGAAAAACCACACCGGCCGCGCAAAGGTGCCCCTGCCCCGAAAGATCATCCTCACGATTCGGGTTCACCAGGGCGTGGCAGGATGGCATTTCGTGACCCATCTGATGGTGGTCGATGACGACCACGTCAATGGCGCGCGATGCGGCGGCCCGCAAAGCGTCAATGCTCGTCGAACCGCAGTCGACGGTGACAATCAGGTTTGCGCCTCGATCGATCAATTGATCAATCGCTGCGGCGTTGGGGCCGTAACCCTCGAAAATCCTGTCCGGGATATAGATCTCAACGTCCAGACCGAAGTGACGGAAAAATCGCGCCACCAATGCCGATGAAGCCGCGCCGTCAACGTCATAGTCGCCGAAGATTGCGACCTTCTCCGCACGAATGATGGCCGAGGCCAGCCTGGCGGCAGCCGCCTCACAATCTGTCAGCGTCGCTGGATCCGGCATGAGTGTCCGTATTGTCGGATCGAGAAACTGCGGAGCTTCATCGACGCCAACGCCTCGACCAGCCAGCACGCGTGCGACCAGTTCGGGAATACCGTGCACCTGCGTCATGGCCAAAGCACGATTCTGAGCTGCCTGATCCGTTCGTGACATCCATCGTTGGCCGCTCACCGAGGCTTCTACGCCCAGGAAGGCGCGGGGCACGGGATCGACGGCTTCCGACATGACAACTCCTGCACTGCTCTGAGGTTGGTACTCACCGAGTGATCGGACCGGTCGGCGACAAACCCCGCAAAGACCCTGGCATTTACGCACCGGCTTACCCACCACCAAAGGTTCACGCCTTCTACAGTATTGAGCTGAAAAACGGTATCAGAATCGGGCTTTACGTAGGGCTCTTCGTGAGTTCAGTAGAACCAATGCCCTTATCAAAGCACGATCGTCACCGCCAAGGCCAGACGCTTCATTGTCATGGAGAAAGCTTGAGATGGTGGCGCGTCAAGCAAGGAGCCAGGCAACCACCCCGAAAGGAACTGCCATAATTACAGGGAAAACACCGATTGGGAGCCATCCACTATTCACCGGGCCTGCGGCCTGTACAGGCTCCACCGACCCTTGGTCGATGACCATGCTTGGATGGCTGATCCCCTCCTCTGATCCGTAAGCGCCGTCTGTCCGCCCCATCGAACGCCAAGCCGTGCTCGTTCCCATTCGCTCCCTCCCAAGAACCAATGCGAATTTACTGTAACGGGATAAATCGTCAATGGCGAGAGGCGAACAAGACCTTGCGGCTGTGTTTCGGCACAAATGTCGCGACGACGTCAGCCTTTCGGGCGCTCTATCCGGATCACCTGCGGCTCACCCACGAGATAGCCTTCCTGCTTGATCGCAGCAACAGCCCGACGAACGGCATTCTCCATGGTGGCATGGGTCACCAGGATGATTGTCTGGTGCTGTCCTGGACGTGCCGCCTGCTTTGAATGCTGCACGATTGATTCCAGAGAGATATCATTCGCCGCCATGTTGGACGCAATGCTGGCAAACACGCCTGTGCGGTCCTGAACGGTCAGACGGATGAAGTAGCCACCTTCATGGCTCTGCATGGCCGCTTGACGGTACGGCTCCAGCAGATGGGCCGGACGCCCCAGAACCGGAACCTTCTGCGCGCCAGGACGGCTCTTGGCGATATCGGTAATGTCTCCAAGTACGGCGGAGGCCGTCGCATTGCCCCCTGCTCCGGGCCCAACCATCAGAAGTTCGCCGAGAATATCCGACTCCAGCGCGACCGCATTCGTGACACCATCGACCTGCGCAATAACGGAATCCAGCGGCACCATGGTGGGATGCACCCGCTGTTCAATGCCACTTTCCGTTCGCTGGGCAACGCCGAGAAGCTTGATCCGATAGCCAAGATCTCGAGCGGCGTGAATGTCTTCGATCGAGATATTGCTGATGCCTTCAAGGTAGATCGAATCGGCGGCAATCTCCGAGCCAAACGCAAGAGTCGTGAGGATGGAAAGCTTATGTGCCGTATCATTACCTTCGATGTCGAAAGTCGGATCTGCTTCGGCATAGCCCAGACGCTGCGCTTCCTGGAGGCAGGCCTCGAAGGTCAGCGATTCCTTTTCCATCCGGGTGAGGATGTAATTGCAGGTGCCGTTCATGATCCCGTAGATTCGGGAGAAGTTGTTACCAGTCAGGGATTCGCGCAACGTCTTGATAACAGGAATACCACCAGCGACCGCCGCTTCGTAATTCAGAAGCACGCCCTTGGCCTCAGCCATCTGGGCGAGTTCGACACCGCAGCGCGCAAGCAGCGCCTTGTTGGCGGTGACCACGTGCAGACCGCGATTGAGTGCGGCTCTTACAGACAGGTCAGCAGAACCCTCGGCCCCGCCGATCAGTTCCACGAAGACGTCGATATCGGCATCCCGCGCCATTTCCGCAGGATCATCAAACCAGGCAATCCCGTCCATGCTGATGCCGCGATCCTTGTCGCGCGACCGTGCCGACACCGCCGTCACCTGGATCGAGCGACCGCAGGCTACGGCAAGGGCATTGGCACGCTGCTGGAGGATGCGAACGAGCGAGGCACCGACAGTACCCAGTCCCGCCACGCCGATTTTAAGGGCATCAGCCATGGATTATTCCTGGTCTTCATCAAATGGATGGTTGGCGGCCAGCAGCGGGCCGCCGCAAATCAACGGTGGGCGTTGAGGGATATGACGTTGTGCATCGTCTCGTCAGCGGTCGATAGAAACTTCTTGATGCTGCGGGCAGCCTGACGGATGCGGTGTTCGTTCTCAACCAGTGCAAGCCGGACATATTCATCGCCCATTTCGCCAAAGCCTATTCCCGGCGCGACAGCAACATCAGCCTTTTCGACCAGAAGCTTCGAGAACTCAAGCGAGCCGAGATGGCGGAACTTTTCCGGGATCTTTGCCCAGGCAAACATGGTGGCAGCCGGCGGCGGAACTTCGAAACCAGCCTTGCCGAAACTATCGACCATCACATCGCGGCGGCGCTTATAGACGTTGCGTACTTCGGCAATGTCCGAGCCGTCGCCGTTGAGAGCATGGGTCGCGGCGACCTGGATCGGCGTGAATGCGCCGTAGTCGAGGTAGGACTTGACCCGCGTCAGCGCAGATATGAGACGCTCGTTGCCGACAGCAAAGCCCATGCGCCAACCGGGCATGGAGAAGGTCTTCGACATTGAGGTGAACTCCACGGTGCAGTCCATGGCGCCCGGAACTTCAAGCACGGACGGCGGCGGCGGACCGTCGAAATAGATCTCGGAATAGGCAAGGTCAGACAGTACGATGATGTCATGCTTCTTCGCAAAAGCGATAACGTCCTTGTAGAAATCCAGCGACGCGATCTTCGCCGTCGGATTTGAAGGATAGTTCAAGATGAGAGCGAGAGGCTTCGGAATCGAGTGGCGTACTGCCCGCTCAAGCGGCGGGAAGAAGGTCTCGTCCGGCTCAACCGAAATCGAACGGATGACGCCCCCGGTCATCAGAAATCCAAAGGCGTGAATTGGATAGGTCGGGTTCGGGCAAAGGATAACATCGCCCGGTGCGGTTATGGCTTGCGCCATGTTGGCAAAGCCTTCCTTCGAACCCAGCGTTGCAACGACCTGCGTGTCCGGATTGAGCTTTACATTGAAGCGGCGCGCATAATAGGCGGCCTGGGCCCGGCGGAGGCCTGGAATACCTTTTGAAGACGAATATCGGTGCGTCCGCGGATCCTGGACCACTTCGCACAGCTTATCGACAATGCCCTGCGGCGTTGGAAGGTCCGGATTGCCCATCCCAAGGTCGATGATGTCCGCGCCACCCGCTCGCGCGCTTGCCTTCAAACGATTGACCTGTTCGAAAACATAGGGCGGCAAACGCCGGACTTTATGAAACTCTTCCATCTTCAACCCCTGGAACCGCTCGGGCACGCAGGCCGCGGCAGGCGGATTCGTTGTCCAATGTCGTCGCCCGGGCCGTAACGAATCGCAAAACCGGAAGGGGCAACCATATCCCATCTGGGTCGCTAACGACCGATCATGGCGCAATTTCGCTTTTGTCGCGGATTCGCCAGAAAAGGCTGCTGTTTCCCTGCTGTTGCTTTGCGGAAAATCAGGGCGAAAGGCAAGCGCTAATTCTCGATCTGCGAGAGCGTTTCCTGGCCATGTTGTTCGGCAAGCTTGCGCAACGCCGCCAGTCGTTGCTGGTATTGCGCTTCGGTCAGCGAGCCGGAGGCACGCGCTGTTGAAAGCGCGGTCAATTCAGCCTGCAAGGCTGCCGCCTCTTCATTGCTCATCTGCACACTGGCCGCATTCAGCGGCCCCGCAAAGGTCGGATAGCCATCTCGACCACGCACTTGGGCCGAAGGCGCGTCTACAACCGTTTCCGGTTCGTCAACATTCACTTCCAGCGCCGAGACAATCGCGTTTCCATCAGAGGTCCCGGTCGACTGGCATCCGCTGGCTGCCAACGCAACGACAAGCATCAAGAAAGAGATGGACGGAAGGGACAAAACTGATCTCTCGCTGTGCTGGTTCATGGTCTCTTCTTGTCGGCAATCGCTCGAAATCCGTTCAAAATTGAGGATGCGAAAGCCATCTTATCACGAAAGACTATGCATCCTGTCGCTGGAACTTCTAGTCGTTTTCATGCAGGATAGGCAAACACAAAAGACTTCAATGCGATCCTGGGGAGGACAGCGTGGACCAGAAACGCGAAGATGCGGCCCATTCGGCTCCCGGTTTCGATCCGAAGTTGATTGAACCCTACATCGTGAAAGACCCCCAGGCGCTCGCGGTCAATGCCGCGAAGGCCCTTGAGAATCTTGGCAAGGCAGCGTCGACCTGGCTGGCACCGCGGGAACGGGGCGAAATCATTGATCCGGTATCGGAACCGATGACGGAACTCGTGAAGACGATGTCCAAGGTCGCCGAATACTGGATGGCCGATCCGAAGCGGACGCTTGAGGCACAGACGCATTTGCTGAGTGCCGTATTTGCTGTGTGGTCGCGGTCCATGACGCGGTTCTCGTCTACCGATCAGGCAGTGGCCGATCCTTTGCCGAAAGACAAACGCTTCGCCGACGAGGACTGGCAGCGCAATCCTTTCTTCGACTTTCTGAGACAAACCTATCTGGTCCTGTCCGAATGGGCGGAGAAACTCGTAACCGATGCCGAGGGGCTAGACGACCATACGCGTCACAAGGCAGCATTTTACATGCGCCAGATAACTGCTGCCCTGTCTCCCGCCAATTTCGTGGCCACCAACCCGCAGCTCTACCGCGAAACAGTGGCAAGCAGCGGCGCCAACCTCGTCAAGGGCATGAAGATGCTGGCGGAAGACATCGCAGCGGGTCGCGGCGAGTTGCGGATGCGGCAGACCGATACAAGCAAGTTCGTTGTCGGCCAGAACATGGCGATCACGCCCGGCAAGGTTATCGCGCAAAGCGATGTCTGCGAGGTGTTGCAATACGAGGCGACGACGGAAACGGTATTGAAACGACCGCTCTTGATCTGCCCGCCCTGGATCAACAAGTTCTACATTCTGGATCTCAATCCGCAGAAGAGCTTCATCAAATGGTGCGTCGACCAGGGACACACCGTGTTCGTAATCTCGTGGGTAAACCCGGATGAACGTCACGCGCACAAGGACTGGGAAAGCTATATTCGCGAGGGCGTCGACTTCGCTCTGGATGCAATCGAAAAGGCGACCGGTGAAACCGAAGTCAACAGCGTTGGCTATTGCGTTGGCGGCACCCTTCTTGCCGCCACTCTTGCACTCCATGCGCAAGAAAAGAACAGCCGCATTGCAAGCTCGACGCTCTTTACCACGCAAGTGGATTTCACCTATGCCGGCGACCTCAAGGTCTTCGTTGACGAAGACCAGTTGCAGGGCCTTGAAGACCGCATGCAGCAGACCGGTTATCTGGATGGCTCCAAGATGGCATCCGCCTTCAACATGCTGCGTGCCTCAGAGCTGATCTGGCCCTATTTCGTCAACAACTATCTGAAGGGCCAGGATCCCATGCCCTTCGACCTGCTTTACTGGAACTCCGATTCCACCCGGATGGCCGCAGCCAACCACTCCTTCTACCTGCGCAACTGTTACCTCAACAACACGCTGAGCCAGGGCAAGATGCAGCTTGCAGGCAAGACGCTCTTGCTCAAGGACGTGAAGATACCGATCTACAATCTGGCGACGCGCGAAGACCACATTGCGCCGGCCAAATCGGTATTCATTGGAAGCCAGTGCTTTGGTGGACCCGTCGAATATGTGTTGAGCGGGTCTGGCCATATTGCCGGAGTCGTCAATCCGCCCGACAAGCAGAAGTACCAATACTGGACCAATGGCGCACCCAAGGGGGACTATGAAAGCTGGGTCGAGTCTGCGAAGGAAACTCCGGGCTCCTGGTGGCCGCACTGGCAAAGGTGGATCGAGAACTTGAACAGCGAAAGGGTACCGGCCCGCAAACCAGGTGGCGATGCGCTGAATGCGATCTCAGATGCACCTGGAAGCTATGTTCTTGCCCGTGTCTGAGGAGACCGGTTTTCCTCTTCCGCCGAGGTCAGTGCATCGGTGATATTTGATCCGCCCCTTATACCTGCGGTGCTTTTGCGCCGCTACAAGCGATTCCTGTTTGACGCAGTTCTTTCTGACGGCAGCGAGATAACCGGCTTTTGCCCAAACACCGGTTCGATGCGAGGATTGACCGCACCCGGATCGCGCGTCTGGCTTTCCGATCACGAGGGCAGCGGCCGCAAGCACCGCTACGCACTGGAACTGGTCGAGACAGACGGGACCGTGGTCGGGATCAACACCGCCCTGCCAAACCGGCTTGCAGAAGAGGCAATCCTGAAGGGTCTTGTCCCACAGTTTGGCGCCTTTGCCGATCTCAGGCGGGAGCAACGTTATGGGCGGAATTCGCGCATAGACATCCTGCTTCAGAATGCGTCCGGACCGAACATTTATGTGGAGGCCAAGAATGTCCATTTCATCCGTAGTCCGGCGCTCGCGGAGTTTCCCGATAGCGTGACAACGAGAGGCGCCAAACATCTGGAGGAACTGGGCGATATGGTCGAAGCGGGCCACCGGGCAGCGATGCTCTTTGTCGTTCAACGCAATGATTGTGAGCGCCTGCGGATTTGTGGAGATCTTGATCCGGCCTATGGGCGTGCCTTTGCCCGAGCAGTTACGCGCGGAGTGGAGGCTTATGCCGTCCGTTGTTTTGCCGATTCATCCAAAATCGTGCCAGATAAGCTCATCAAGATAGACGAACCGGGCCTGCCTGCTTTATGAAGGCGCTCAGCGAAAACGCAGCAGAACCGAAAGCGGTCGAATGGTAACCTACATCGATGCAGCATCCGCTCCCCTCAAGAACACGGGAGCCATCCGCCTCTACACTGCGGAGGATTTCGAAGGTATGCGTCGTGCTTGCCAGCTGACTGCGCGCTGCCTTGATGCGCTCGTGCCCATCGTCAGGCCGGGCGTCACGACGGCGGCGATCGACCGTTTTGTTTTCGAATTCGGCATGGACCACAATGCCCTTCCTGCGACGCTGAACTATCGCGGCTACAAATATTCAGTATGCACATCGATCAACCATGTCGTATGTCACGGCATGCCGGATGACAAACCGCTGAGGGATGGCGACATAGTCAATATCGACGTCACTTTCCTGCTTGATGGATGGCACGGTGATTCCAGCCGAATGTATCCGGTGGGTCAGATCAAGCGAGCAGCCGAACGTCTGATGGAAGTGACCCATGAATGCCTCATGCGCGGCATTGCCGCTGTTCGGCCCGGAGCGAAGACGGGTGCCATCGGCGAGGCGATCCAGACCTTTGCTGAGTCCGAGCGGTGCTCCGTGGTTCGGGATTTTTGCGGTCATGGCGTAGGTCGCCTCTTCCATGACAGCCCCAATATCCTGCATTACGGCAAAGCCAACGAGGGGCCCGAAATCCGGGAAGGCATGATCTTTACCATCGAGCCGATGATCAATCTTGGCAAGCCGCATGTGAAGGTGCTTTCGGATGGCTGGACAGCCGTGACGCGAGATCGATCCCTCACGGCACAGTATGAGCATACCGTTGGCGTGACATCGAATGGCTGCGAAATCTTCACTCTGTCGCCAGCCGGGCTTGACCGCCCCGGTCTAGCTTGATCACGCCGCTCAAGCCCCTACAACCTTTTGATACATGGAGACACCGAGACACCTTGCGCGCGCCAAAAGGCGTGTCACTATGGCACATCGTGACGGTAGCCCCTGCAAGATGCAGTTGCCGACGCCAAGGACGAGTTGTGCTTTAAGGTTCAGACGATGGCAAAGCGCCCCCTATCCGAGTTGAGCGATCGTTTGCCAGAGAAAGACTTTGAAAGCGACGCGAATGGCGTGGCGGGCGGCCTCGCTGACGAAAGCCTTTTCTTTGCAGAACAGCAAGCGCGATCTGCCCCGATTGCCCGATCAGGAAATCAGTCTGTCCCGACAAAGCAGGATGAACAGCATTATCACGGTCATCGGGAGCGGCTGCGACAACGCTTTCGCGATGGTGGGGATGAGGCTCTGGCAGACTACGAATTGCTCGAGCTCCTGCTGTTTCGGCTGATTCCAAGGCGGGACACGAAGCCCATTGCAAAGGCTCTGCTTGCCCGTTTCGGCTCGCTGTCAGGGGTTCTGGGAGCGTCACCTGCCCTTCTGCAGGAAGTCAAGGGTGTCGGCGAGACTGTCGCGCAAGACCTTAAACTGATGGCAAACATTGCCAAGCGGATGCTGAAGGCGGAACTGCGCGAAAAGCAGGTGTTGTCATCCTGGTCATCGGTGATCGAGTATTGCCATGCCTGCATGGCCCACGAAACCACGGAGCAATTCAGGATCCTGTTCCTGGACAAGCGCAATGTGCTGATTGCGGACGAGGTGCAGGGACGGGGCACGGTCGACCACACGCCCGTCTACCCTCGCGAAGTCGTAAAACGTGCACTTGAATTATCGGCAACCGCCGTGATTCTTGTCCACAATCATCCAAGCGGCGATCCGACACCATCGCGCGCCGATATCGACATGACCCGCACCATCATCGACACGGCAAAGCCACTCGGCATTACGGTTCACGATCACATCATCATCGGCAAGGACGGCCATGCCAGCTTCAGGGGCCTCAAGCTGATCTGAAGCATTTGCGCGGACTCTCAGACAGCGGTCCGGTGATCGCTCCCATGCGCTGCTGCGAGTTGACAGATCTGAAGCCTGCCCCCTACACAGAGGGATCAGGAGACGCCCGGCCATGCTAAACCATGAAATTAATTCAACAAATCGGCTCAAAAACAAGATCGGACCGGTGATCGGCATTGACCTTGGCGGAACGAAGATACTGGCCGGGATAGCGGATCCGGATGGTCGCCTTCTTGCCCAGAGGAGCGAGCCGACCGCCCATGGTGCCGGTGCCCCCGTGCTGCAGCAGATGGCGCGGCTTTGCGGCGAACTTGCCGCAGATGTCGGGGCATCGCTGTCCGAGGTGGTTCGCATGGCAATCGGGATACCGAGCGCGGTTGATCCAAAGACGGGCCTTGCCAGTCTGTCGCCGAACCTGGCTCTACCGGAAGACAAACCCCTCAGCCGTCTCATGCAAGGCTTCGTGCCCTGCCCCGTCCTGGTGGAAAATGATGTTAATCTCGCAGCCTTCGGTGAAGCGCATGCGGGCATTGGCAAGGGCAAGGATTCACTGGTGTTTCTATCTTTTGGCACCGGTATCGGCATGGGAACCGTTATTGGCGGGCGTCTGTTGCGCGGTGCGCATGGACGGGCGGGCGAGATAGCCTATCTGCCGATTGGCGATGCGCCTCATCTTAGAGCACCCTCATCGCCAAATGGCTTGCTGGAAGATGCCGTGGGTACACCTGGCATCCGCGCCCGCTATCTTTCGAGTGGTGGCAGTGTCGCCGATCTGTTTGACCAGGCAACGCGCGGGGACGCCTTGGCACTCGCCGCACTTGATGAGGTTGCACGCAACTCGGCCATCGGCCTTGCGGCCATCCACGCGTTGATTGACCCCAGTGTGACCGTCATCGGTGGTGGATTTGGCAGTCGACCGGAATTTTTCGAGCGTTTACAGCGCGAAATTGCTCTGCTGCTTCCTTTTCCGTGCCGTCTCGAGCCGTCCCGTTTCGGCCATGAGGCGGGTCTTGCGGGGGCGATCATGTTTGCACTGAATCACCAGGCGCACTGATCGCCGCCGAAAACCGCGCTGAGGAATGACAGCCGAGGCAATCCGATAACGAAACGGTTAGAATGGTCTGCTAGTTTGACAAGCGCTTACATTGCAGCGCAGCATAGGCCTGCGCGATTCAGAGGCTAGCAGCATGCAGAGTTTCGATCTTGTCGTTATTGGCAGTGGCCCGGCTGGCCGGAGAGCTGCAATCCAGGCAGCAAAGCTAGAGAAAAAAGTTCTGGTGGTGGAAAAAGGCAGCCGGGTTGGCGGCGTATCCGTCCATACCGGGACAATTCCTTCGAAGACACTCCGGGAAACGGCTCTGAACCTCACCGGTTGGCGTGAACGCGGTTTCTACGGTCGCGCCTACAGGGTGAAGCAGGAAATCAGCGCCGACGATCTGCGTCGTCGCCTGCTGATCACACTCGACCACGAAGTGGATGTGCTTGAGCATCAATTCGCTCGCAACCGTGTGCAGCAGATGCGCGGCACAGCGACGTTCGTAGACGCCAACACGATCGACGTGACGAAAGACGATGGCGAGGTCTTGCGGATCCAGTCTCGATCAACCCTTCTCGCCGTCGGAACCAAGCCGTATCGACCCTCCCATATCCCCTTCGATAACTCCAGCATTATCGACAGTGACGAAATCCTCGAGATCAAGGAACTGCCTCGTTCGATGATCGTCATTGGTGCGGGGGTCATTGGCATTGAATATGCCACCATCTTCTCAGCGCTCGATACCCAGGTGACGGTGGTGGAGCCGCGCGACAGCATGCTCGATTTCATCGACAAGGAAATTGTCGAGGACTTCACCTATCAGTTGCGTGACCGCAACATGAAGCTGATTTTCGGGCAGACGGTCGAGAGCGTCGAAAAGCTTGATGGCAAGGCTCGGGTGATCTTGAAGAACGGACGATGCCTGACGGCCGAAATGGTTCTTTTTGCTGCCGGCCGGGTCGGGGCGACCGACAAGCTCAACCTCGCCGCCTGCGGGCTCGAGGCGGACAATCGCGGCAGGCTGAAAGTCAATCCGGAGACCTTCCAGACCGCCGTGCCGAGCATATACGCGGCGGGCGACGTTGTCGGCTTTCCAAGCCTTGCCTCAACATCCATGGAGCAGGGGCGAATTGCCGCCCGCCACGCGGTGGGGGCACCCGCTCAGGACCCTCCGCAATTCTTCCCCTACGGCATCTATGCCGTCCCGGAGATTTCCACCTGCGGCCTGACCGAAGAAGAGGTCATACAGCGAGGAATTCCCTACGAATGCGGTATCGCCCATTTCCGTGAGACCTCGCGTGGCCATATCATGGGCCTTGATACCGGCATGCTGAAGATGATCTTCTCCCTCAAGACACGGCGATTGCTGGGTGTTCACATTGTCGGCGAAGGGGCCACCGAACTCGTCCATATCGGGCAGGCCGTCCTGAACTTGAAGGGAACGCTCGAATATTTCGTCGAAAACACCTTCAACTATCCGACGCTGGCCGAAGCCTACAAGATCGCCGGACTGGATGCCTGGAACCGTATGGGTGAGCTGAAGGTCGAAAAGGTGGAACCCAGAGCTGCCGAGTGAAAGCTCCTCAAAAAGGGTCTGTCCAAAGATAGTCTCGCGCTGACTGGTGCGTCCGGACTTCACATCGGCCAACCTGAGAGCTTCTACAGTCTCTTGAACCAACTCCGTCCTGCAAATGTGAAAAAGCCGCCCCGAGGGACGGCTTTCTCTGAATTTCATCCGAGGCCGATCTTACTCGGCGTCGCCTTCGGCAGCCTTCTTCTTGGCGGCAGCCTTTTTCTTCGGAGCGGCTTCCTCGCCTTCGGCGGCGTCTTCAGCCTTAGCGGCCTTTTTCTTCGGAGCAGCTTTCTTGGCGGACTTGTCCTCGCCTTCGGCTTCGTCGTCGGCCAGAAGCTCTTCCTTCGAAACGGTCTTGTCGGTGACAGTCACGTCAGCCAGGAGCTTGTCGATGACCTTTTCTTCAAAGATCGGCGCGCGCAGCGAGGCCGATGCGCCAGGCGTGTTGCGGAAGAAGTCGAGGATCTGCTTTTCCTGACCCGGGAACTGCTGCAGCTGGGCAAAGAGTGCGCGCTGCATTTCCTCTTCAGACACTTCGACGCCAGCCTTCTCGCCGATTTCGGAGAGAACGAGGCCGAGGCGAACGCGACGCTCGGCAAGTGCACGGTACTCTTCACGCGCCTTTTCTTCGGTCGTGTCTTCGTCTTCGAAGGTCTTGCCGGACTGGGCAAGATCAGTGTTGATCTGGCGCCAGATGTTTTCGAACTCGGCGTCAACCAGCTTCGACGGCGCTTCGAACTTGTAGATCTCGTCGAGCTGGTCGAGGATCTGGCGCTTCACCTTCTGACGGGTGACATTGCCGTACTGGCTTTCGATCTGGCTGCGGACAACTTCCTTCAGCTTGTCGACCGATTCCAGGCCAAGCTTGGTGGCGAGTTCGTCGTTGATCTCGACTGCGGCGGGAGCTGCTACATCCTTGACGGTGATGTCGAAGGTTGCTTCCTTGCCAGCAAGGTTGGCAGCCGGATATTCGGCCGGGAAGGTCACGGTGATGACCTTTTCGTCACCGGCCTTCACGCCGACCAGCTGCTCTTCAAAGCCCGGGATGAAGCGGTTGGAGCCGAGAACCAGCTCGGCATCTTCGTCCTTGCCACCATCGAAGGGAACGCCATCGACCTTGCCGAGATAGTCCATGGTCACACGGTCGCCGTTGGCAGCCTTGCCCTTCTTGGTCTCGAACGTGCGGGCGCTTTCGGCGATCTTCAGGATCTGCTCGTTGATTTCGTCTTCCGAAACTTCAACGACTTCGCGGGTCACCTTGATCCCATCGACTGGCTTCAGTTCGATCGCAGGAATGACTTCGTAGGAAAGCGTGAACTCGAAATCAACCTGGGCGGTCAGGATCTTTTCAGCTTCCTTCTCGTCCTCGGTCATCGCGATTTCCGGCTGGGTAGCCGACTTTTCGCCGCGCTCCGACAGGATCGCCGACGGCTTTTCGCGGATGATCTCGTTGACGAGTTCCGCCATGATGGACTTGCCGTACATCTTCTTCAGATGCGAGACCGGAACCTTACCCGGACGGAAGCCGTTGATACGAACCTTGTCCTTGGCCTCAGCCAGACGTTCGTTCATCTGCTGTTCCATGTCCTTGGCCGGGATTACGACCTTGATTTCGCGCTTCAGCCCTTCAGCGAGCGTTTCGATAACCTGCATGTTCTTACCTTCATCTCGTGGCGGCCGTGCTCGGACAGCCGGTTGTTTCACTGAGCACGACGCCGGAAACCCTTTTTCCCGGACGTGGCTGCGTCGCAATCCTCAAACAATCTGCCAAGTAAAACGGTGCCGGACCGACGAGAGCGGCACGTTATCCGTCTCACGTGATCCCGCTCGTTTCATTTGGTGCGGGTAGAGAGACTTGAACTCCCACGCCTTGCGGCACCAGAACCTAAATCTGGCGTGTCTACCAATTTCACCATACCCGCGTCCAACGAACCGCATGCTGCCTTAGCGCATGGCCCCTCCGGAGCGCGCGTCTCTATATCACCCGTTTTTCTTCGCGCAAAGGAAAAATGACAGGTTGTGGATTGGAATGGCGCAAGCCTCCGGCCGCCGCCACTGGCGGTGATCTGCGCGTCGGAAAACGGCTGAGATCAATAAAGGGGCTCTTCGTAAAGTTCCTGCTCATCGAGAAACAGGGCTCTTATCTGGGCCTGACCGCTCTCTGACACTCGGACTGCCACAGAAAGCCGTCCTTCGTTGCGGGCCTCCTCCAGGACAAGCCCCTCACCCTCAGGCACATAGAAGCGCTCGATGCCATAATCCACGCGCAGATTGCCATTGCCCTGCCACAGCCAGTCATAGACCGTAATCGGCTTGGTTGTCATCACGACAGACTGGCTCGCGCGTGCGAGCGTTTCAAAGGAAGCCTCAGAGATGTTCCAATAGCCATCCGGTCCCGGCACCAGACGCACATGAAGCCGCTGGCTGCTTCCCTCCTCTGGCCGCGCACCCGCAATCAGGGCAATCGGGACATCCGATATGTCATAGTTCAATATCACATAGTCGCCGCGAAACAGATCACGGGGATCGATCGGGCGCGTTTTCAGCAGTACCTCTGTCCCGGATCGAAGGATCGAGGCCCTGCTCTCGATCATAAAGCCGAGCAAGGCAGTCTGAAGAATGACCATGCCGGCAACGGCGAGGGCAAAGATGCGATTGGGAATCATATGTCACACCTTTCGCTGAACATTGCGCCCGAAGTGTTTCTCAAGCCGGATAACAACAAGGGCAAGGAGCGCGACGATCACACCCGCCAGCAGGAAAAAGGCGGCCGTTCCCATGATGCTGTCGATTGTCTCGTAGGAGAGATACAGAACCTCCAGAGCGAAAACGAAATAGGCGAGAAAGCGTACCGCTCCGTTATCCCGTCCTTCCAGCGCCAGCGCAAGCAGACTGCCAGCCAGAATGGCAAGGCCCGTCAATACGGCCTCAAACACCCCCAGCTCGGAAAACTGGACAAAGGCGGCGGACAAGGCAGCGAGAAGCAATGGATAGAAGGTCGTGGCTCCCCCGAACCGCTGCCGCAGCCGATAGGCGGGTGAGCCCTGAATGGCCAGTCCCAGGAACAGAGCATAGGCAAGGACCGCGACAATCAGCGAAGCCGCATCAAACCGGTCAATGCCAGCCATCCAAAGCAGCCAACCGGATGCGATCATATAGGGAAAGTGCAGGGACCGCTCGTTGCCTGACCTTAGCGAAAGCCACGCAAGAATTGGACTGAGCGCCAACGGCACATAGGACCAGGCGTCCGAAAGCCAGTCTGGATCAAGTCCGATATCTTCAAGTATATAGTAACAGACAAGCAGAGCAAGAAGCCCCGACATCACTGTTAACGCGGAAGAGCGCACCAATCCGCCGGTCAAGGCTGAAACGGCAAACCATAGAAGTGCCGCCTGGAGCGCGTCACCAGACAGATGATAGGCCTGGCCAATCAGCGCAATTGCTCCACCAAAGCTTGCCGATCCCAGGACTAGGAAAACCGAGACAAGCATGGGCCTTTGCTTGAAATACGCCAAAATGGCGAGGCCATGAAAAATCCAGATGAGAAAGAATATGCCGCCAATCTTCATGAGGCGCGGTATTGCCTGCCAGTTGGCCGCGACCAGCAGGAGGATCGCCGCCGCAATCAAAACCGCTGCCAGCATCATCAGCACATTGCCAAAGCTGAAACTGCTCTTGCGCGAGTCAAGTTCGGCAAGAATTGATTGCGCGGCATCCGCGCTCAACAGGCCCTTTTCCGTCCAGAGCGCCAAATCACGCTTCAATCGCCCGCGATACATGCCATCCCCCCGCACCAATCTGACTGAGGCGCCTTGAAGGTCGACTTTCAACGCTAAGCCTGCACTGTCAATACCGTTTGCATCTTGTGCAGATATCAGACCGCAAGCACTTTCCGTAAACGTCTTCGGCACGATCATTCAAGATTGCATAACTCCCATGATCATATTGCACTGCAATACCTATGTGGAGTTGGCTAATGTCATGTCAGAAAGCGAACGGCGATGTTTCAGGCGTTCGGGCCATATTGGAAAAGATGACAGAATTCGACCGGCATTATCCTCCTCCCAATGCCAGTCGATAGGATTAACGGCACTCCTCCTCCCGGTCGTTAATCGCTTCAAACGATGCCCACCGGACCTCCTCCCCCGGTGGGCGTTGTTTTTTTGGTCGGATCACTCGCTAGAACTGACAAGCCAAGGGCCAGACAAGACCATTCAAACCTGTTGCGACAGACACCCAGTCTAAACGTGGAGGGCTGCATGGGACAGGATCAGGCTGTGGCGAAAGAAATCCGAAAAGCCGCAAAAATGACCAATTAACAAAGCGTTAACAACACCCCTATGCATGAGGCGCATAGGTGCTTTGAAGCATTGGGCCTAGCACTTCTTCGCGGTGCAACATACATTCTGATCATCGAATTCACTAAGGCCCACGGCGGGGCCCACCAGCAAATGAGGCTTACAATGAACATTGCACGCTCGCTTAACAATTGGCGCAAATACCGGCAGACCGTGACCGAACTGGGCCGGATGTCCGACCGTGAACTGCGCGACCTCGGCATTGGCCGCGAAGACATCCGTCGCGTTGCCCGTCACGCAGTCAACGGCTGATCGACCGCCCTTCAAGGGTGGTTTTCGCAGTGCAGAGAGGCTCCCGTCAGGGGGCCTTTTTTGTCGTCGTTCCACTTCATGACCGCTGCCATTTTTCTTAGCGCTGCCGCAAAACTCGCCATCCCCATGCACAAATGCATAGCAGTCGCCTAGAATTTGCACTGCACAATCTTGTTTTACGCTTGTATAACACTCTCAATCGCTGAAGCGGACAGGACCGCAGATCAGCCAACAAGAGATTACGAGGAAACAGTCATGAACCCGATCCGCCTTGCCAAGAACTGGATCAACTACCGTCGCACGATGTCCGAGCTCGGCAATCTGTCGCAGCAGACCCTCAATGACATTGGCATCACGCGTTACGAGATCCGCAATATTGCGTCGCGCTCCTTCCGTTAATCGGAACCGATATCGCTGACAGTCCGGAACGGCACCCACGGTGCCGTTTTTGATTCGTGCTCGGGGCCGCTGACGACAATACCCCTGCCGCGATCAGAGCCATCTTGTCGCAAGGTACAGAGAAGTTGCCTGGGGCATTGGAGCTTCTAGCGCTCCATGATATGGAGCCGCCATGAAACAGAGCACTTATTCCCCCATTCACATTATAGGCGGCGGGCTCGCCGGCTCCGAAGCTGCCTGGCAGATTGCAGAGGCCGGCGTTCCGGTCATTCTTCATGAAATGCGCGGAATACGCGGTACGGATGCCCACAAGGGCGACGGCCTGGCAGAGCTTGTCTGCTCGAATTCCTTCCGCTCCGACGACGCCACCTCGAATGCCGTCGGCGTCATGCATGCCGAAATGCGGCTGGCGGGCTCGTTGATCATGGCCTGCGCCGACAAGCACCAGGTTCCTGCCGGCGGCGCACTTGCGGTCGATCGCGACGGCTTCTCCGATGCAGTCACCGCCGCCATCCAAAATCATCCGCTGATCACAGTCGTACGCGAAGAAATCAAAGGCCTGCCTCCCGAGGATTGGGACCTCGCCATCATCGCATCCGGCCCTCTGACGTCTCCGGATCTGGCAGAAGCCATCCGTCAGAAGACGGGCGAAGATGCACTTGCCTTTTTTGACGCCATTGCCCCCATCGTCCACCGTGACAGCATCAATATGGACATCTGCTGGTACCAGTCGCGGTATGACAAGGTCGGTCCCGGAGGCACGGGCAAGGACTATATCAACTGCCCTCTTGATGAGCAGCAATATCATGCCTTTATCGATGCCCTGATCGCCGGCGATGCCGTCGGCTTCAAGGAATGGGAGGGTACGCCCTATTTCGATGGCTGCCTGCCGATTGAGGTCATGGCCGAGCGCGGTCGCGAGACACTCCGCCACGGACCGATGAAACCGATGGGGCTCACCAATGCCCATAATCCAACCGTCAAACCCTACGCGGTCGTGCAGCTGCGCCAGGACAATGCGCTGGGCACGCTCTACAACATGGTCGGGTTTCAGACGAAGCTGCGTTATGGCGCTCAGGCGGAAATCTTCCGGATGATACCCGGTCTTGAAAATGCGGAGTTTGCGCGCCTGGGGGGGCTTCACCGCAATACCTATATCCATTCCCCCACGCTGCTCGACCAGACTCTGCAGCTCAAGAACCGCCCCGGTCTGCGCTTCGCAGGGCAGATTACCGGTTGCGAAGGCTATGTCGAAAGCGCGTCCATTGGCCTTTTGGCAGGTCGCTTCGCTGCCGCCGAACGGAAGGGTGAGAAGATCAGCAGACCGCCGGCAACGACTGCACTAGGCTCCCTTCTCGGCCATATCACCGGTGGCCATATCGTCTCCGATGACGAACCCGGAAAGCGGTCCTTCCAGCCGATGAACATCAATTTCGGCCTATTCCCCGAACTTGAACCAGGCTCCATCGTCAAGCCCGATGGCGTCAAGCGTTTCCGCGGCAAGGACAAGACGATCACGAAGCGGCAGTTGATTGCCGCGCGTGCGCTGTCTGATTGTCGTGCATGGCTAGGCCGGGAAGCGCCTTAAGTCGTAGCGCCTCCATCAGGTGGATGGAACTGGGTTGCTGGTGAGAACACGCTCACCAGCCGGCAGATAGTTGCCAAGCAGCCAAAGTGATACTTCGGCGGCCTCTGCGGCGCTGGCAAAGGTGTACTTCCCATTGTGGAAAGGTGCATCGAGGAACTCGATGTCAAAACCCTTGCCGCCCGGGAGATCCCTGACGCGAACCGTACCGGGCTCGATCAGGTGGCAGGCATAGTGGTTGCGCAGGTGACGCATGAAGCCTGCCTTGTTGTCATGAAGACGGACAAAGACAGCCATGCCATCTGCCGTAATGTGCAGATTTCGAATGGCTTCGTTGGGAAAGGCGTGACCGAACTCTATAATGGCCATGCCCGCATCATGGGCACTGTCTCTCTCGCTCGAATGTGCCATGCGTGTGGCGACATAACCCAAGAGGCCAACCAGAGCAAACAGCACGGTCCAAGTGATCAAGCCCACGCGAATCCTCCACAGCAAAGATGCGTGCATTCCTTAGCCCGTGAGGCTTGCGCGAATGTGGTCGCGGGCAATTGCGTCGCTTCTCAGAAGCGCTGACGCCACAGCGCCATCATCATCCGCAACTGGCGGCGCCATTGCGCCATCCGACCATCTTCACGCAAAAACCGGAGCGGCTCGGCTGCAGCTCCCTTCAGAATAGGCTCCACAAGGCTCACCGGCAAGTAGGCCGGGATCAGCTGCCTTGAAAGCTTCGCGCTCGCGCGCGCTTTGCGCAGATGATCCAAGCCGATGCCTGCAAAGGCTTCGACAACACCTTCAAGCCTCGGAACATCGGCATCGAGAAAGGCTTGTCTATCCAGCCCGATTGCAGACAGGAGATCGAGCGGCATGTAGACCTGTCCGCGTGACTGATGGATTGGAAGCAGAAGCAGGCTTCCCGCGATTGCCTGGGCCACACCAGCATGCCCTGCGCTTTCACTGTTCTCTGACGCCAGTTGCGGATCAACGACAAGACTTGTCAGCTGAATGAGAGCCGATGCGGTTTCACCGGCATAGCCTTCGAACATGGACAGCGTTTCCATGGGATCATCGTAAAGGTCGAAGACCCGGGCATCCACCATGGCCAGAAGTGGCGCGAGCGGCAGGTTGTGATCACCAATTGCACGGAGCAGTTCCGCGGCCACCGGATTGGCCGCCGTCGCACCATGCGCGGAACCATTGAGCAGATCACGCCAATATTGCAGCCGCACCTCGCCCGGAAGCGGTTCGCGGACCAGATCCCGCACCCGTGCCAGTTCCGCATTGAACGCATAGAGCGCGGCAACAGCAGCGCGCTGCTCGCTCGGCGTCAGAAGACAGGCAAGATATCGGTCGCGGTCGGTCTCGCGCAGGGTGGCAAGGCAGAGCGCTTCGTTGCCCTGTCGCTCAGTGGCTGTAGGTCCCGTCTCTATCAAAATTCACCTATGCGTTCAAACCGCAATTAGAGCCGCCGCCACTGGCCGCTGTTCGGCCAGCATGATGTTATACGTGCGCACGGCTGCGCCGGTTCCCATAGGATCGCTTGAAATGCCCCTCGCCTTCAAGGCCTCGCGCAATTCCTGCGGTACCAGCCGCATCGACTTGCCCGTGCCGATCAGAAGGAACTCGACACCCGTCTCATTCAAGACTCGATCGAAGCGATCGACGCTGAGGCTGTCCCCTTCGGCCATGTCCCAGCCATAGATGCCGGAGGGGAGAAGCAGAAGCGAGCCCTTGTGTGACATATCGGCAAAGCGGAAGCCGCCATTCCCATAGGCGTCAATGGGTTCACGTCCGGGAAAATGCGCCTCCCGGACGATTATACCCTTGTTGCCGAAACCGAAGACCACGTGTCAGGCTCCGAACTTTGCGACGGCCTCGTCCACCTCGTTCTCGTCCTTCTGGAAAGTCTCCGGGCGCAGCTTGAATGCAATCAGGACCGGGCCAGCGATGTAGACCGACGAGAATGTACCGATGAGAACACCAGCCAGCATCGCGAAGGTGAAGGATGCGATGACCTCGCCACCGAACACATAAAGCGCGCCAAGAGCAAGCATGGTACTGCCAGCGGTCAGGATGGTACGCGACAGGGTCTGATTGATCGAGATATCGATCAGAACGTCGAGAGGCATCTTCTTGTAGCGCCTGAGATTCTCTCGCATTCGGTCGTAGACGACAACCGTATCGTTCAGCGAATAACCGATGATCGTCAAGATCGCCGCGATACTGGTGAGATTGAACTCTATTCCCGTCAAAACGAACAGACCGATCGTGAAGACAACGTCGTGCAAGGTTGCGATGATCGCACCGAGGGCGAACTGCCACTCGAAACGGAACCAGATATAGATCAGGATCGCAAACAGCGCTGCGGCGACACCGATTGTAGCCGATTGGGTAAGGTCGCTGGACACCGCAGGACCAACCACCTCTACCCGGCGGAAATCGTAATCGGCCTCAAGCTCGCCCCGAACCTTGGCAATGGCTGACTGTTCGGCATTTTCTCCGCCCTCCTGCGCCTGCAGGCGAATAAGAGCCGTCGACGGATCGCCAAAGCCTTGCGCCTGGACCTGGCCGAGATTGAGGTCCGAAAGACGCGTGCGAATGTCCGAAAGGTCGGCTTCGCCATTGCGCGCCTGCACCTCCATGATCGACCCGCCCTTGAAGTCGATGCCGAGGTTCATGCCAACGGTCGCAAACCCGACCAGCGAAGCCACGGAGATAGCCATGGCCGCAATGAAGGTGAAGCGACGAACCGCCATGAACGGGATGTTCTTATCGTCAAAGAAACCGGTCCGAACGCTCTTTGGCAGGTGTTTCGGACGCTTCCAGCGATACCAGGTGGCCATCAGCCAATGGGTCAGGAAGAATGCGGTGAAGATCGTCGTCACGATACCCACTGTCAGGGTGACAGCAAAGCCGCGCACAGGTCCCGAACCCAGGAAGAAGAGAACCACAGCGGCAATCAGGGTTGTCAGGTTGGCATCGATGATTGTCGCAAAGGCTTTCTTGAAGCCGATATCGATCGCCTGGATCAATGGCCTGCCCGATTTGGCTTCTTCTCGGATGCGCTCATAGATCAGCACGTTCGAATCCACCGCCATACCCATGGTCAGAACGATGCCGGCGATGCCCGGCAGCGTCAGTGTCGACCCGATCGTCGTGAGTGCGGCCAAAATCATGGTCACGTTGGCGGCCAATGCAATATTCGCCATAACGCCAAAGGTGCCGTAAAACGCCAACATGAAGAGGACAACGGCAATGGCGCCGATGATGCTGGCGACGACACCGGCACGGATCGAGTCAGCGCCCAGACCGGGGCCAACGGTCCGTTCCTCGACGACGGTGAGCGTCGCAGGCAGCGCACCGGCACGCAACAGAACAGCAAGGTCGTTTGCGCCTTCAACGGAGAAGTTACCGGAAATCTGACCGGAGCCGCCAACGATCGGCTCGCGAATGACGGGGGCCGAAATTACCTGCTGGTCAAGCACAATAGCGAAGGGACGACCGACATTCTGCTGCGTTGCCTGAGCAAAGCGCTGCGCACCGCGGCTGTCAAAGCGGAATGTCACGACCGGCTCACTGGTCCGCTGGTCAAAGGCCGCCTGCGCGTCGACGAGATTTTCGCCAGACACGAGCGCGCGACGCTCAATCAGGTAGGGAATGGCTGGATCGTCGGAGGAATAAAGCACTTCCGACGAAGCCGGGGGACGACCGGATATGGCCTCCTCGACCGGCATAGACTGATCGACCATGTGGAACGAGAGCTTGGCCGTCTGATTGAGCAGAGCCTTCAGACGCTGCGGATCGGTCAGACCCGGCACCTGTACAATAATGCGGTCTTCACCCTGGCGCTGGATCAGCGGCTCAGTGGTGCCCAGTTCGTCCACACGCCGACGCACGACTTCCATGGACTGCGTAACGGCTGAGCTGACACGGTAATCAATACCCGCATCCGTCAGTATGAAGCGCAGCTCGCCATCCGAGCCACGGTCCAGCGTCACCTCGTTGACGGTGCCACCCGTCAAGCCGCCGACACTGACCGGCGCCGTAATCTCAGACAGAGCTTCGATGGCGGCATCAACTTGCGCAGGGTCGGTAATCCGCACCTGAACCTGTTGGCCCGCGCCCGAAAGACCCGTGTAACGAATACCTGCGTCGCGAAGGGTGGTTCGGATATCACCGACAACCGTCTCGAGGCGTTCTTGAACAATGTCCGAACGCTCCAGCTTCAGCATGATATGCGAGCCGCCCTGAAGGTCGAGCCCGAGAGTGACCTTGTCTTGCGGGAACCAGGTAGGCAGCCCGGCCAGTTCCTCGTCGGTAAACGCATTTGGCAAAGCAACGAACACGCTGAACGCGACGGTCAGCCAAATGAACAATGTTTTCCAGCGGGAAATATACAGCATATAACTCTCGAAGTCGGAACGTCAGAAAAAGCAATGGCCGGCGCGAGGCCGGCCTGCACGAAATCAGGAAGCAGCTGCTTCCGCCTTGACCGGCTCACCCTTTACACGGACTTCCGCCACATAGGTGCGCATGGCCCGAACTTTCACACCCTCGGCAATTTCGACTTCCAGTTCCTTGTCGTCAATCACCTTGGTGACCTTGGCAACGATACCGCCGCCCATGATCACCTGATCGCCACGACGAATGGCCGCCAGTGTTTCTTCACGCTTCTTCATCTGCTGGCGCTGCGGGCGGATGAGGAAGAAATACCAGACCACCATCAACGGCGCGAAGAGGAAAAGCATTTCCAATCCGGTGCCCATTGCGCTCGGCGCAGCGGCGTCCTGTGCAAAGGCCTCAGTAATAAACATGAAGAACTCCTATGAAATCCAGCTCTGCGGGATCGTCTGCCCCCGCCCTCAGGTCGCCGGAATATAGTGACACACCCTTCAAATGCAACAGAAACAGCGCCGCAGCGTACCATTTTCCAGCCTGCACGGCTTTGATACACGAAAACGTCATGCTACCTCGCCGCGACCGCCTTCAAGGCGGGCTCAGACGGGAGGATCATGACCGATGGCCGAGGACACGACACTTGCAATTCTCAGGGAATTGAGACGACTGGCCGACGCCGTGGAACGCCTGGCCGGGCCTCCACCGGCAACGACCGACTGGAGCGCTGCGGATTGCTTTGTCTGGAGCCCGTCAGGTCATCGCCTCAATCCCGTGACCCGCCCCAATCGCGTTGCCCTGTCTCTTATCCGGGGCGTCGATCATGTGCGGGATATCCTGCACGAGAACACGCTTCGTTTTACCGAAGGCTTTCCCGCCAACAATGTCCTGCTGTGGGGTGCCCGCGGCATGGGCAAATCCTCGCTCGTCAAGGCCGTGCATGCCGACATCAACAAGGCAGGACAGGGAGCACTCAAGCTTGTGGAAGTCCACCGAGAGGATATCTCGACCCTCCCTACCCTTCTGGAGGTCATCAAGTCTGGCGGTCACAGGACGATCGTATTCTGCGACGACCTCTCCTTCGATCATGATGATACAGCCTACAAGTCGCTGAAGGCGGCGCTCGACGGCGGCATTGAAGGACGACCCGAAAACGTCCTGTTCTATGCAACGTCGAACCGTCGCCATCTTCTGCCGCGCCACATGATGGAGAACGAGCAATCAACGGCGATCAACCCATCGGAGGCGGTTGAGGAAAAGGTTTCCCTTTCCGACCGCTTTGGCCTCTGGCTCGGCTTCCACAAGTGCAGCCAGGATGACTACCTGACCATGATCGATGGTTATGCAACCCATTTCAACCTGCCACTGTCACAGGAAGACTTGCATCGTGAGGCGCTTGAATGGGCCACCACACGCGGCGGACGCTCCGGCCGCGTGGCCTGGCAGTATATTCAGGATGCTGCCGGGCGCTTTCGGATATCGACGAGCCGCGACTGAGACTGTCCCGGCGCCAGAACACAGAAAGACCCGCGCACACCATGTGCTGCGGGTCTTTCTGTATTTACCTCTATCTGAGGGTGACTATTCGAGATAGCTCATCGGATCGACGGGGGCCGCATCCTTGCGAACCTCAAAATGCAGCATCGGTCGCTTCACATTGCCGCTCATACCAGAACTGGCGATCGTCTGGCCGCGCTGGACCTTCTGCCCACGCTGGACGTTCAGGCTGTCTGCATGGCCATAAACCGTGACCTTGCCATCATCATGCCGGATCAGGACGGTGTTTCCGAGCTCCTTCAATCCGTTGCCGGCATAGATCACCACGCCATTCTCGGCAGCCTTGACCGGGGTTCCCTTCGGCACCGAAATCGCAATACCGTCGCTGCGCTTTCCATCAATATTGGCACCAAAGCGCGCGATCACGGCGCCATTGGCCGGCCAGCGATACTTGCCAATTCCTGTGAGCTCCGGCGCCGCTGCCTGCGGATCAGCCTTTGCAACTTCCGTGACGGATTTGTTGGCCGGGGGCGTGTAGCCAGCTGGCTGGTTGGCGGGAGTTGCCGGAACAGAAGCAGTCTTGACCGGATCGGCCTTCTGAGACACCGGCGCTGCAGCAACAGGCGTTCCCGCAGTCGGGATCGCCAGAACCTGACCGATTCGGATATTGGCCGTAGAAAGACCGTTTGCCTGCTTGAGACTGTCGACACTCACCCCATTTGCTTTCGCAATCTTGGTCAGCGAATCACCTGGTTTGACGGTGTAGCCGGAGCCACCCGCACCAGCGCCCGTCTGGGCATTGCCGGTTGCTGCCGTATTGGCAACTTGCGTCTTTTCCCGTGAACTGGGCGTCGCTGGCAGAACCGCAACATTCTGCTGCGGCTGGTCAGGGACGATTGGCTTGCGCTCCGTCGGAAGGCCTGAGGCTTCAGCGGCAGCCCGGGCGACATTGGCACCGCCATTAAATGTCGGAATGATGACGAGCTGACCGCTTGCTGCGTCCGAAGAATGTGTCAGACCATTGGCCCGCAGGATCTCGCGCTCCGGCACACCATAACGATCAGCCAGCATGGCAATGGTTTCACCCGGACGCAAAGTAATACGCGCACCATTTGCAGCGCTCCATCCCTGCGCTGCCCTATTGGAACCGGTGGTCAGATTGTCGGCAACAATCGGCGCTGCGGCAGTCTGCTGACTGGAGGCGGGGGCGGCACCCGCCGGACGATTGGGGAAGGGCTGCGACAGCGCTTCCTGACGCGCTGCATTATTGGCGGTTGATGCCGCCAAAGTCGGCGCAGACAACTCTGCCCGCTGAACCGCCACCGGCGTGCTTGCGGCACGCGCTGAGGCCGGAGCCACGGCCTGCTGCTGCGGATAAGGTTGCGACAGCGTCTGCTGGCGTGCGGCCATCGATGCGCTACCGATATCTTCTGCGGGAACTGGCGGCTGCCTTACCACGGAGCTGCGGTCGGGAATAGAGGCGGTTGTCAACGTATCAGGCGCAAACACCGAGCTGAAGCGGGAGGCATCGGAGCTGCAGCCTGCGGCAGTGCTTGCCAGCAGCATCAGCCCGCAAATCCGGGAAACTGGCAGTCCGACTCTTGGAGATACACTCTGACGCATGACCAAACCCACAAATTACGCTACTGGATGTGGATTCATTAAAGCGCGTTAGTGTTACTGGCCGGTTAATCCGTCTGAATCGTTATGAACTAATTCCAGAAGATGCATAAACCGCAGGCGATTTGCTCACAGGTGCAACGCCATTTTTGGCGTGATCGGCAGATAGGGAACGGGAACAGATCCTCCCGCTCAAAGCGGCTGCCGGTCTTGGTGAGACGCATCATCATGCAAGTCGTTTCATCGATCATCACCGGAGCCAGAAGCATCCCGCCGGACACCAGCTGCTCCGCAAAGAATCGCGGATGGGCCGGAAATGCAGCCGTGGCGATGATGCGGTCGAACGTCCCCTCACCCGGCAAACCGTTCATCCCGTCAGCATGCTTCAGAATGATGTTCCGTATTCCGAGCACCTCAATGCGCTTTTGCGCTAAGGAAATCAGGGTGCGGTAGCGCTCGAGCGAGATAACCCGCTCCGTCATGCGTCCGAGCACTGCTGTCATGAAGCCGCTTCCGGTCCCGATTTCCAGAACGCGCTGCCCCGGCTTGATTTGCAATAGAGACAGAAGCCGGACGGCCAGATCAGCGCCTTCCATGAAGGAGCCGCATTCGATCGGAATCGAACGGCTTGAATAAGCGCTTTCCGAATATTCCGACGGCACGAATTGAGAGCGCGGGGTCTGTTCCACCGCAGTCAAGAGATCGAGATTGGTGATACCCTCGGCGCGAAGCCGCAGCACCAGAGCCGCAAAACCTTCCCGTTCACGCAGCGCAGATCTCAATCATCGCTCCCAAAGCCAAGAGCCTGAGCCAGTCGATCCTGGACGGCATAATCCGTCATATCCAGCTTCAGAGGTGTCACCGAAATCTTTTTCTCGCGCATCGCCTGAAGGTCCGTCCCGGCGCGGAAATTGCCTTTACGGTCACCAAACTGGAGCCAGAAATAGGGTACGCCGCGCCCGTCGTGGCGCTCTTCAACGCTCAAGCCGAAATCCAGCTTGCCCTGCCCCGTGACCTCAATTCCCGCAACGTCCGATGGAGCGGCACTGGGGAAATTGATGTTGAGGAAGGTGCCGGGGGGCAGATCGACATTGAGGAGCTTGCGGATCAGGTCCGGTGCAAAGGCCTCAGCAACCTCCCAGGGGATCGGCGTGCGCCGGACATAATCGTAGAGTTGGCTGAGCGCGAAGGAGCGCACGCCATGGACGGTCCCCTCGATTGCGCCGGCAACCGTTCCGGAATAGGTGACATCGTCAGCGATGTTGCCCCCGGCATTTACACCCGAAAGCACCAGATCCGGCTTACGATCAAGTACCTTGCGGATCGCCATGATCACGCAGTCGGTGGGCGTGCCGCGCAGTGCAAACCGTTTCTCGTCGATCTGCCGCAGTCGCAAGGGCTCCGACAATGTCAGGGAATGCGCCAGACCGCTTTGGTCCGTTTCGGGAGCAACGATCCACACATCGTCAGACAGCTGGCGGGCAATACGCTCCAGAACTGCCAGGCCTTCGGCGTGGATCCCATCGTCGTTGGTCAGCAGTATGCGCATTGCCCTCACCTTGTCTTGTTCCGCTCAGTCGGCCTTTTCGATCTTCGTGACGCCGCCCATGTAGGGCAGCAAGACGTCAGGGACAGTGATGGACCCATCTTCGTTCAGATAGTTTTCCATGACAGCGATCAGGCAGCGACCGACTGCGGTGCCTGAGCCGTTGAGCGTATGCACGAATTTCGTCGCCTTGTCGTCCTTGCTCCTGTAGCGCGCATTCATGCGCCGGGCCTGGAAATCGCCGCAGACCGAGCAGGAGGAGATTTCGCGGTAGGTATCCTGCCCCGGCAGCCAGACCTCGATGTCATAGGTCTTGCGCGCACCAAAGCCCATGTCGCCGGTGCAGAGCGTCATGGTACGGAAATGCAGGCCGAGACGCTTCAGCACCTCCTCTGCGCAGGCCGTCATGCGCTCATGCTCGGCGATTGCGCTCTCGGCATCCGTGATCGACACCAGTTCGCATTTCCAGAACTGGTGCTGGCGCAGCATGCCACGGGTATCGCGACCGGCCGAGCCCGCTTCCGAGCGGAAGGATGGCGTGAGTGCGGTAAAGCGCAGCGGCAGCTTTTCCTGGTCCAGGATTTCGCCAGCAACGAGGTTGGTGAGGGTGACTTCAGCAGTCGGTATCAACCAGCGACCGTCGGTGGTCTTGAACAGGTCCTCTGAGAACTTCGGCAATTGGCCGGTGCCATACATGGCTTCGTCCCGCACCATCAGCGGCGAGGAAACTTCGATATAGCCGTGTTCACCCGTATGCAGGTCCAGCATGAACTGGCCAAGGGCACGCTCCAGCCGGGCAAGTTGCGATGTGAGCACCGTAAAGCGAGCACCTGAAAGCTTCGCAGCACGCTCGAAATCCATGTAACCGAGGTTTTCACCGATCTCGAAGTGCTCGCGGGCCTTGTGATTCCAACCCGGCTTCTGGCCAACGACGCGCGCCACAACATTGTCCGCCTCGTCTTTGCCAACAGGCACGTCATCAAGCGGGACATTGGGAATGCGCGAAAGGATATCATTCAATTCGGCAGAGAGCTGCCGTTCTTGCTCCTCAGCCGCCGGCATCGTGTCCTTAAGCGCCGCCACCTCGGCCTTCAATCTGTCCGCCAGTTCGCTGTTCTTCTGTGCCATCGCGGCACCAATTTCCTTGGACGCGGCATTGCGGCGTGCCTGCATATCCTGCAGAGACTGAACCACGGATCTACGCTTCTCATCCAGAGCAACCAGCATGGCGGCCATGGGGTCGGCGCTGCGCTTGGCCAGCGCTGCGTCCAGGGCCTCGGGATTGTCGCGGATCCATTTGATGTCGAGCATGACCGTTCCAGGTGATGTGCTGCCTGGCCATCACGCGCTCTGGCGGCGCAAGGTCCAGGTGTCGAAAAATTCAGCCATCTTGCCCGTTCCTGCTGAGGCATTCACCGGCAGATGGCCAACGGGAATTCACCAGCGACATTTTCAGCGCTGTGTTCCATGACTGCATTTCAAGGATGAGGGCGCCCTGACTCGAGCGACCAACGCATCATTCCGCCGGCAGATCAGCCTCGTCCGCCTTGGCCTGCGCTTCGGCAGAACGACGCCGCTCCACGAGTCGTGCAGCATAGATGCCTACCTCGTAGAGAAGGATAGTCGGCAAGGCAAGACCGATCTGGGAGAGCGGATCAGGCGGCGTCAGAACAGCCGCAACGATGAAGGCCACGACAATGAAATACTTGCGCTTGTCGGCAAGCCATTGGCTTTCGAGAATGCCCACACGGGCAAGAAGCGTCGTCACCACCGGCAACTGGAACACCAAACCGAAGGAAAAAACGAGCGTCATGATCAGGCTGAGATACTCGGACACCTTGGGCATCAGCGAGATTGCCACCTCACCCTCACCGGGCGCCTGTTGCATCGTCAGGAAGAACCACATGACCATGGGCGTGAAGAAGAAATAGACAAGCGACGCGCCAAGCAGGAAGAGAAGCGGTGAAGCGATCAGAAACGGCAGAAAAGCCTGGCGCTCATTCTTGTAGAGACCCGGTGCGACGAACTTGTAGAGCTGCGAGGCGATCACAGGGAAGGCGATCACCATGGCGCCGAAAGCGGCAACTTTAATCTGCGTGAAGAAGAATTCCTGCGGCGCGGTGTAAATCAGTTCAGTCTTGGTCACATCCAGACCGGCCCAGCCAACCGCCCATTTGTATGGGACAACCAGGAAATTGAACAGATCTTTCGCAAAGGCGAAGCAGACGATGAACGCGACGAAGAACGCCCCGAGCGCCCAGATCAGACGCGAGCGCAGCTCGATCAGATGCTCGACCAGCGGCTGCGGCTTGTCTTCTACATCGCCGCTCATGCGCGGTCCTCACTCTTGGCTTTGCGTGTTCGTGTCGATGGTGCGGGTGCTTTTGCAGCTGGCTCAGCCGGCTTTGCGACCTTGGTCTTGGCGACCGCTGCTTTTGGCTTGGCGGCTGCAGCCCTTGGCTTCGAAGGTGCAGCCTTCACGGCATCGGTGACATCAGAGGCAACCGTCCCAGACTTGGCTTTCGCTGGTTTGGCTGCGACCGACTTTCCGCCTGGCGAAGCGTCAGCCTTCTTCGCTGGAGACTTCGGAGCCTTTGTGTTTGCTACCTTCGCCTCCGGTGCTGCAGCGACGGGCGCACCAACGCTCGTATCACCTGGGACGTTAGCCGCGGTTTGCTGCACAACAGGGGGTGCAGTTGTTGCAGCCGGTGCCGAACTTGCAGGTGCCTGCCCGGTCTGCGAACTGACGGGCGCCGCAGGCCTCAACTCCGCGGGTGGCTCAGTGGCCAGATCAGAGATGTCAGGCAGGATCGAATTTTCAGGCTCTGCCTCGCTCTCTGCAGGGCTTTCAAGACGAGTCGCCCTGTGCAGGTCACTCTTGATGTCCTCAGTCATCTGGCGAAGCGGATTGATAGCCTCACGCAGGCTTTCGGCAGGGTTCAGCTTCTTCACATCATTGACGGTGTTGCGAATATCGTCCAGCTCGGCCTCGCGCAGAGCTTCGTCAAATTGCGCACGAAACTCCCCAGCCGTTTTGCGAAGACGCGTCGTCATTTTGCCAAAGGCACGCAACATGGGCGGCAGGTCCTTCGGGCCCACGACCACAATCAGGATAACCGAAACAACAAGCAGTTCGGTCCAGCCAATATCCAGCATTTCTCAGGCTCCTGACGCCCAGGCCAAGGCGATCACAGCTGATCACCGCCATTTCCGCCGCGCTCGTCTTGGCCGGTCGGATGAAAGTGGCAAACCACCCGTCATCTGACCGCCAAAGATCGCGCCGGTCGCGTTTACTTGGTTTCGTCGGGCTTGTGATCAACCGTCTTGTTGGTCTGGGTGGCATCATTGTCGTCGTCCGACATGCCCTTCTTGAAGCTTTTGATGCCCTTGGCCAGATCACCCATCAGATCCGGAATCTTGCCGCGACCAAACAGCAGCAGGATGATGACCAGAACGATCAGCCAGTGCCAAATGCTAAAAGTACCCATTACCTGCCACTCCTTAGGTTTAAGTCCCACCGATGTAGGGGGTTTCTCAGCTTTTTTCAAACACCAAAATGTCTTTAGGATCAACGCTGATGGTAACATCCCTTAGACCGGGAGGCAGCATGTCCGCACGTATGCGTGAACGAACCGGACGCTCGGTGCCCGGTATGGCAAGATCGAGCAATTCCACAACACCGAGAAACCGCCGGGATATGATACGGGCCGGAATTGCACCAGCATCAGGACTTACCGCAAGACCTGACAGACGCACGGCCACGGAGACATCCCTGCCCTCGCCCATACCCGCAGCATTGGCAGTTCCAAGCGGCGTCTCGACCAACCCGCCTTGTACAACACCCGAAAACTCATTGATTTCCGAAAAGAAAGCCGCAGCAAAAAGATCCTTTGGCCGACGATAAAGATCGTCGGCCGTGCCGACCTGTATCAGTTGGCCGTCCCGGAGCAGCGCGATACGGTCCGCCATGCGCATCGCCTCCTCCGCATCATGGGTGACGACGATCGCCGTCGCCCGGCTCTCCCGCAAGATCGCCAGTGTATCGGCCCTGACATTGTCCTTCAGCCGCGAATCGAGACCGGAAAAAGGCTCGTCCATCAGGAGCACGCTGGGACGTGGGGCAAGCGCCCGAGCCAGCGCCACCCGCTGCTGCTCGCCACCAGAAAGCGCGTGCGGATACTTGTCGGCATAATGGCTGAGACCAACGCGCTCCAGCGCATGCATGGCTTCTGAAACAGCCTCTTTCGCGGCCATGGCCGTCAGGCCGAAGCGGACATTGTTGAGCACCGTCATGTGCGGGAACAGGGCGAAGTCCTGAAACATCAGACCGACGCCTCGTTTTTCGGGGGGCACGAAGGCATTCGGGCCGGCCATCTCGCGGTCATTGATCAACAGTCGACCGCCGGTCTGTGTTTCCACGCCTGCGGCTATTCGAAGCAGGGTCGTCTTACCAGAGCCGGACGGCCCGAGCAGACAGAGCACCTCGCCCGGCTCGGCGGTCAGTGACACATCCCGGATCGTCTCACGACCGTAATAGCTGTGCCGGATATGTTCGAATGTGAGGCGTGCCGCGAAGGTCACGCCTGCGGTCAACTGCCCATTCTTTCTGCTCGGTATGGCTGAATTCATTCGAAATACTACGCGGACGCCCCTATTCGCTCACCGGTCAATCCTTGTTGGCAATCCTGCAGGCCACCAGAAAAGGGGCGATACACCCCGAGGCCGCTGCCGCCAACTCAAAAAACCTGAACCTATTCGTCCGCTTCACCACCCGGTGTCAATAGGCCAAGCTCCTCGAGATCGAGCTGTGTAATCGGGTCTTCATCCTCGGCGAGCGCATCAAAATCCGATGGCAGGGGAATATTGAAGTTTGCCGGGATGCGACCCTGGAGCAGTCCTGCCCCCTTCAACTCTTCGAGACCAGGCAGATCTCGCAGTTCCTCAAGCCCAAAATGGTCGAGGAAATCACGGGTGGTCCCAATGGTGACCGGGCGACCAGGTGTGCGCCTGCGCCCCCTGAAGCGGACCCATCCCGCCTCCATCAGGACATCGAGCGTACCCTTGGATGTCTGGACACCACGGATGTCCTCGATTTCGGCCCGGGTCACCGGCTGATGATAGGCGATGATGGCGAGCACTTCGAGCGCCGCGCGTGACAGCTTCTTGACCTCTGTTTCTTCTTTGCGAATGGCAAAGGAGAGATCCGCAGCCGTGCGAAACGCCCAGCAATCCTCCACCTGCACGAGATTGACGCCACGCGCCGCATAATCCTGTTTGAGGTGCAGCAGAATGGCATGCACATCGGCATTGCGCGGCAGTCGCTCCGCAAGGAATGCGGTGGAGACGGGCTCAGCAGAGGCAAAGACCAGCGCTTCCACAATACGGGTGGCTTCACGAATTTGATGCTCGCTGAGCACCGCATGATTGCTGACGGAAGGCTGCTCATCGCCGCCGGGCGTTGTATCGGGGATCTCGACTGCCATGATCCGACGCCTCTCAATCGACCTGTTTCAGGGCTTCGGCTTTTGGCCCGCTGCGCAAGAAGATTGGGTCGAATGCACGCTCCTGGCGCATCTCCAGGCGTCCTTCCCGCACCAGTTCGAGCGAAGCGGCAAAGGCGCTGGCAATGGCTGTCACCCTCTCCTCCGGGCTCGGCAGGAAACGCAGCAGATAGTGATCAAGCGCCGTCCAGTCACCGATTTCGCCGATCATGCGGGTCAGGATCTGGCGCGCATCCGTCAAAGACCATACCCGTCGGCGCTCGATCGTCACCTGCGTGACCGCTTGCCGCTGGCGAAGTGCCGCATAGGCGGTCAGGAGGTCATAGAGACTTGCGTCATAGGCGTTGTTGGACTGTGTCGGCACATGTTCGGGGGCCCCGCGGACGAAGACATCGCGTCCAAGGCGGTTGCGATTGACGAGACGTGTCGCGGCCTCGCGGATCGCTTCAAGCCGTTTCAGACGGAAGGCCAGCGTTGCAGCCATTTCCTCCCCTGATGGCCCCTCGTCCTTCGTTTGCTGCGGGATCAGCAGACGCGACTTGAGATAGGCAAGCCAGGCGGCCATGACGAGGTAGTCCGCCGCCAGTTCGAGCCGGATGCGGCGTGCGCTCTCGATGAACTGGAGATATTGCTCGGCGAGCGCCAGCACGGAAATGCGGGCAAGATCCACCTTTTGATTTCGTGCCAGAAACAGCAACAGGTCGAGCGGTCCTTCGAAACCGGCAACATCGATGAGAAGAGCAGGTTCGCCGCTGGCGCGTTCACTGCTCACATCCTGCCAAAGGCTGTCCATGGGCGTTGCCACCTCCGGCCCGCCGGCGCGCTTCAACACTGTCGGCTGGACCGGACCTCGGCTCATCACGCAACCGCCATCAAGCTGGAGAATTCGGCACGAAGGGCTGCTTCGTCGGCATCATCCGGATCGCCGAAGGCCGCCTCGACAGCCAGCGCCCGCTGGAGGGTGCGCCCGGAAAGCAGCGGGGCGGCGGCAGCGACTGCCTGCATTTCGTCCATATGGCCATGGCAATGGAGCACCACATCCAGCACGGCTGACAGGCGCTGCGCCCGCTCCGCCATCGTGCCCCTCAGAGCATTCATCGAGATATCGTCCGACATCAGCAAGCCCTCGAAGCCTATGGAACCACGGATGATCTCGTCTGTTACAATCCGCGATGCAGTGGCCGGATTGTCACGATCAATGGCGGTGTACACGACATGGCAACTCATGGCCATGAGTTCCTTCCGCAGCGCCCTGAACGGCACGAAATCATGGGCTTCCAGATCCTCACGCGGTACCGTCACGACTGGTAGTTCGTGGTGGGAATCAGCCATGCCGCGTCCATGACCGGGAATGTGTTTCATCACCGGTAACACCCCTCCCGCTTTCAGTCCATCCGCAGCAGCCTGCCCGATGCGCGCGACGATGGCCGGATCCCCTGAATAGGCTCGATTGCCAATCACATTGCTTGCGCCGGGGATTGGAACGTCGAGCACCGGCAGACAATCCACATTGATGCCAAGAGCCCGAAGATCAAAGGCGTGCAATCGCGACATGATCCAGGCTGCCCGCAGGCCCTTTTCTTCGTCGAGCTTGAAAAGCGTGCCAATGTCGGCGCCAGACGGGTAGCGCGGCGCAATCGGCTCGCGTATGCGCTGCACGCGCCCACCTTCCTGGTCGATCAAAACAGGCGCATTGCGCCCACCGACACAATCCCGCATCTCCGCGACCAGATCGCGGATCTGCTGCGGTTCGGCAAGATTGCGCGAAAAGACGATGAAGCCCCAGGGCTGTTCGTCCCGGTAAAATGCTTTTTCGTCATTTGTGAGACGCTGCCCGAGGCAGCCGAGGATCATGGCTTTTGCGTGGGTCATGGACGAATCATAAATGGGAGGATCGGAAAGCCGAAGCAGCGTAAAAGCCGACAAGCGGTTCATACACAGGAAAAAGGCGGCTTCCGATGGAAACCGCCCGCACCCGATCAAACTGCAGCAAAACGATCAGCGCGCGACAATGCAGCTACCGCCCGCCGACCGGTATTGCTCGCAAAGGGCGACTGCCTGTTCACGCGTGCCAGCGGGGATCCGGACACGGAAATAGGTTCCCTTGCCTGCAATCTCTGCCCGCTGGAAATCCACACCGCGACCACCAATGATACTCGCATAGCGGCTTGACAGCGACTGGTAGGATCGCTGCGCATCGGCTTCCGAAGGAAGGGACGCAATCTGGATCACGAAACCGCCCGGATTGGAGACCTGTGCTGCCGCTTGAGCCGGAGCCGCCGCTGCCGTTTCCACCGGCTGCTGGCTTGGGCGCAGATTGCCTTGATCCGTCACGGTTCCGACGACATTGACGGGTTGGTCGGCCGGGCGCGTGGTCGGTATTGGTGTTGCACCATTGTTTGACGACGTTGGCGCGACTGCATTTGGCGTTGCCTCTCCCTCCGTCACCTCGGCCAGAACAGCAGCACGGGCGGCGGCACTGTCCTCCGGGCTGGGCAGGCTTGGAGCAGCAAGGACATTCGTCGCGGGCTCGCTGGGTGCCGCCTGGGCAGGAGCTTCGGCAGGCACTTCCTGCGCCACCAGTGTACCATCTGGCCGCACGATCATTGTGCGAACACGACGCGGTGCAATTGTCACATCCTCTTCGGCAGCATTGGCAGTCGGATCGCCGACACCAGGCAGCAAACGCGGATCTTCCGTGTCACCAACGGGCGTTGAACGCAGGATGGCCTCGTCATTTTCGGCCAGCGGGACTGTCTCGGGGATCAACGTCCGCTGGACCACATCAATCGGCTCTTCATTGGAAGAGATCAGGTTTTCCTGTTGGGGATCCTCAATAGGGGCACCGGCCACTCGATCATAGACCGCCTTGTCCTGGTTCGGGACTGCCTTGCCACCTGGATCATCGGGAACGATCTTGATCGGGTCCTTGTCTGCAGCGATCACGATTGGCTCGCCAGAGCCGCCGGGCGCTGTGGATCCGGTCAACCAGGCATAGACGCCGCCGGCTGCCACCACGACGACCACAGCTGCCGCCGTTGCGAGCAGACCCGTCTTGATTTTCCGGGCGCGGGCAGCGCTTCCGTCACTGGTGATGGCAATGTGGCCGCGACGGAGACCCGAGTCTTCCTTGGCAAAACTCATGGAGGATTTCAGGTCGTCCTCAAGCGCCTTTTCGAAGGCATCAAAATCATCGATCTTCGGAGCCGCATGTGGTTTCGCTGCATTGACGGCAAGCGGTGTCACTGTCGCCGCAGCGGCCAGGGGCGCAACACTTGGCTCAGCGACCACGGGCTCGTTGAAAAGCGTTGCGAGCTCTGCATCCAGATCAAAGTCATAATCGTTCGACACGGGAGCCGACTGCTTGGGCTCTGGAACCGGCACCTCCGGCACATCCATCCCCGAGAAGCTCTCCACCATCTCATCCTGTTCGGAGATTTCAGTCGGGTCGAAACCGAATGAAGGCTCACCAGGAGCATTGATCGGAGCCGCCTGCATCTGAGGAGACTGAAGGCCTGCTGGCGCAGAAGGCGAGGCCGCACCAATCGCGGCCGTGGCGGCAAGACCGCCTGCAAGCTGACCCGTTGCCGCTGTGGCTATCGGGGTCTGGAACACCGTTGGCGCTCTTTCACCCGTGTATGTTTCGCCGCGTTGCTCAGCGGAGGCAGCCTGCATGTTGTTGGCGAGGGGCGCGACGGGAGCGGTCGCCTCGCGCAGGAGATCGTCCATCCAATCGGGTTCGGTGGATCGAGTTGCGGCCAGGGGAGCGGTAACAGGAGCTGAAACCGCCTGCGGCTTCGGGTTCTCGGCACGAGCCTCGTCCTCGATATCGGAGAGATCGAGATCCAACTCGTCGAGTTGCAGGTCGAATTCGTGATCCACGAACGGATCGAAGCCATCATCGAGAAAAGGATCAGCGCCCTCGGCTGACCGGTCGTCGGCAACAACTGTTGAAGCCTGCCTGGTCTCCAATTCCCGCCCTGGCTGGCGATACTCCGGCTCGGCGCCAAACTCATCGTCAAAGGAGAAGCCGAAATCCGGCTCCTGACGGGATGAGGACACCGGCGCCACCAGAGGTTCTGCGGCTCTAGCCTGGGCACGCTCGGCTGTGAAGGCAGCGAAATCGAAGGGTTCGGCAGGGGCAGCAACTGCGGCCTGACGTGCCGACGCTACCGATGGCAGCTCAATATCGACAGGAGCCGACAGCACCGGAGCAGGCGAAACGCGCGCAAATGGGTCGAAAGCCTCACCAGAAGAACCCGGCTGAGGAAGGCTTTTCTCTACGAGAGCTTCCGGAGCCTTCGGAGCTGAACTTGGTGTCAGCTCCATGGCTGAAATTGGCGCGATCTCTGCGGCAGGCTGCGGCTCAACAACGTGGTCGATCCGACGCGGCGGCTGCACGGAGAAATTGGCCAAGGGCAAATGCAGTCGCTGCTCGGGCGCCTGAACCGGTCGGGGAAGCTCTGCCTCCGGCTCCGCAACTTTGTAATTCGCGAAACTGTTGTCGAACGGTTGCTCGGCCGGCATCTCCGGCTCGCCAACTGCAAATTCCAGCTCATCGGCAAGATCGAAAGCGGGAGCATCCTGGTCAGCTGGCCGTGCACTTTGAGCCTCGGGCTGATCATAGGCGTCCGCCACCGACAAACCCATATCAAACGGCTCATCGTCGATGCCAGAAAATTCCCGGTAGTCCGGCTCGATCCTTGCCGGCTCCGGAGCCCTTTGAGGCTCCGCCGCCACGCGCGACACTGGCGGAGTCACTGTGACGGGAGGATTGTAATCCGAGAACTCTCTGAGCAGCTCATCTTCGAGATTGAACTCCGCCTCCTGAGGCGCAGCCGCCGGCAGCTCTTCCCGCTCCGGCTCAGGCGCGCGCTGCTGCGGCTGGTCGAAGCCGACAATGCGCGCAAGCTCCGCCAACGGATCATCGTCCGCGAAGCTTTCACCCTGTGCTCGACTGCTGTATGCGGCCTGTTTTTGTACCATTACCTGTTCCACTCACCTACGCGACGCTACGCATGCCAGCGCAATGTGGGAAAAAGGTGACGATACTACCGCATCTCATCCGGCGCAGCGGTGCCAGTAATGGCCAGTCCCGACTTCAACACGGAGGCGACAGCATGCACCAGCCCAACCCTGGCGATGGTTAATTCTCTATGTTTATCGTTAACAAAGCGTAATTCAGGCGAATCCTTGCCCTTGTTCCAATGGGCGTGCAAGGAACTTGCCAGATCATAGAGGTAAAAAGCAAGCCGATGCGGTTCCTGCGATTGGGCCGCAGCCTCAACAATTCTCGGATATTCCGCCAGTTTGCCGATCAATTGCAGCTCCGAGGGCTCGGAAATCTGCCCCAGAACAGCTTCAGAAAAATCGACAGCGTCAAAATCAACATCCGGGAAGGCTTCCTTCGCCTGACGCAGGACCGACATGCAGCGTGCATGAGCATATTGCACGTAGAAGACCGGATTGTCCTTCGACTGCTCCGTCACCTTGGCGAAATCGAAGTCAAGCGGCTCAGAACTCTTGCGATAGAGCATCATGAAGCGGACGGAGTCTGATCCCACCTCCTCGACCACCTCGCGAAGCGTGACGAAATCGCCCGACCGCTTGGACATCTTCACCGGTTCGCCGTCGCGATAGAGCTTGACGAGCTGGCACAGCAGAACCGTCAGCTTGGTCTTGCCCTCAGAAACCGCCCGGTTCACGGCCTCAAGACGCTTCACATAGCCGCCGTGGTCAGCGCCGAGCACATAGATCATCTCGGAGAAGCCACGATCATACTTGTCCTTGAAGTAGGCAACGTCAGCAGCAAAATAGGTGTAGCTGCCGTCGGACTTCATCAGCGGACGATCGATGTCGTCACCCACTTCGGTCGAGCGGAAGAGCGTCTGCTCCCGATCTTCCCAGTCTTCCGGCAATTGGCCCTTGGGTGGCGGCAGGGTGCCACGATAGACATGGCCCTTGAAAGTCAGGTCGTTGATGGCCGTGCGGATGCTGGAGGCGCCATTGGCATGCAGCGAGCGCTCCGAGAAAAACACGTCATGATGTACATTCAAGGTGGCCAGATCCTCACGGATCATCGCCATCATGGCCTCGATCGCACGCTCCTTGACGATCGTCATCCATTCTTCTTCCGGCATATTGTGCAGGCGCGGACCATATTCGGCTGCCAGAGCCTCACCGACAGGCACCAGGTAATCGCCAGGATAAAGACCAGACGGTATCTCGCCGATCTTTTCGCCGAGCGCCTCGCGATACCGAAGGAACACAGAGCGTGCGAGCACGTCCACCTGCGCACCGGCGTCGTTGATGTAATATTCCTTGGTCACCTCATAGCCGGCAAAGGCCAAGAGATTGGCGAGCGCATCGCCCACGACCGCGCCCCGGCAATGGCCGACATGCATCGGGCCTGTCGGATTGGCCGAGACATATTCGACATTGACCTTGCGATCTTGGCCGACAGTCGATCGACCGAAATCCGTTCCCTGACGGATCATCAGGGCAAGCAGACGCTGCCAGTAGGCTACCGACAGCCTGATATTGATGAAGCCGGGTCCGGCGACCGTGACCTCGACGATGTCTTCATCCTTCTTCAGCGCCTCACTGATGGTTTCAGCAAGCGCGCGCGGATTGGTTCCAACGCCCTTGGCAAGCACCATCGCCGCATTGGTCGCCGCATCGCCATGGCTCGGATCGCGCGGCGGTTCAACGACGATACGGCTGAAGTCCAGACTGTCGCGCTTTTCGCGAATTCCCTCGATCTGCGCGAGCGTGTTCGTCAGTCTGGTTTCGAAATCGGCAAAGAGATTCATGTTCACACCTGCGCGACCGTCTGTCTGCGGTCGACCGTTCCAAAGTTGAGCGCTGCCTATCGCAAATCGGGAGTCCGGTCAAACAGCTCCCTGTGTACCCGGACGGCGTAGGTATCGGTCATACCGGCAAGATAGTCGCCGACGTGACGCGCCTTGGCTGGAGTGTTCAGACCGGAAATGTGGTTCACCCAGAAGTGGCTTTTCATCAAGGTCGGATCTGCCATGTAGGCATGGAACAGGTCCGTGACGATCTGCGCCGCACCGGCGCGAATGCGCATGATGTCAGGATGGCGATAGATGTGTCGGAAAAGCAGTTTCTTGATCTGCTGATCGGTCGTTGCCATCGCCTCGGAAAAGGTCGCGATGGTCGTCTGTGCGGCCCGCACGTCTTCCACGCTTTGCGGCTTGAATTGCTTCAATCGCTCCTGCGCAACTCCGATCACATCCTCCACCATCCGGGTGATCTGGCGGCGCATGATCTCGTGGGTGAAGCGATCCTCATCGAGGTGGTGATACTTCTCGCGGACCTCGCGCATCAGTCCTGCGAGGAAAGGCACCTCCTCAAGCATGTCGAAGCTCAGATAGCCCGAGCGCAGGCCGTCATCGATGTCATGGGTGTTGTAGGCAATGTCATCGGCAATGGCTGCAACCTGAGCCTCAAGCCCTGCGAAGCTTGCCAGTTCAAGGTCATGGATCTCGCAATAGTCCAGAATCGGCTGCGGAACGGGGCCACGCGTCCCCTCGCCTTCCCTCGTCAAAAGCGGGCCATTGTGCTTCACCAGGCCTTCAAGCGCCTCCCAGGTCAGGTTGAGGCCATCGAAGTCCGCATAGCGGCGCTCGAGCTTTGTGACGATCCGCAAGGACTGGGCATTGTGATCAAAGCCGCCATAGGGCTTCAGCACTTCGTCCAGCGCATCTTCGCCGGTATGGCCAAAAGGCGTATGGCCAAAATCATGGACAAGCGCCACGCCTTCGGCGAGATCTTCGTCGAGCTTCAGAGCACGCGCCAGAGCACGGGCGATCTGGGCCACCTCGATCGTGTGGGTCAGTCTGGTACGATAGTGATCACCATCGGGGCCGATGAAAACCTGGGTCTTGTGTTTCAGACGCCTGAAGGCTGTCGTGTGCACGATGCGATCGCGATCCCGCTGAAAATCGGAGCGGGTCGGGCTGCTTGCCTCCGGGAACAACCGACCACGGCTTGCCCAGGGATTGGTTGCGTAGATTGCTCTTTCGCCGGAGCCAAAACCCAGCGCTTCCTTATCGATCGTCATCCGTCTGCGGTTGCTCCCATTGACGCCACTCTTCAGCCTTCATACCTATAGCGGATGAAGCCGCAAGGCCGGGTCTGCCCTGCACGATCTCGATTGGTCAATCCCCGGTCCTTTGTGGCACTATCTCTTCATCTGATGGCTCGAACCTTGCGGAGAGAGCCGGTTTTCCACGGGCCTTGAACCCGTCAGGAGGCGAAAGAATGACTGATGTAAACGTGACCCTTTCCGAATCCGCGGCAAAGCGAATCGCCGCCGTTGTCGCCAGTGACCCCGAAAAGAGCGCTCTGCGGGTATCGGTCGAGGGCGGCGGCTGTTCGGGATTCTCCTACAAGTTTGACCTCGATACCGCCCCCCATGACGATGATGTGGTGATCCAGAGGGACGGTGCCAAGGTGTTGATCGACCCCGTATCGCTCATCTACATGGCCGGCTCGGAAATCGACTTCATCGACAATCTGATGGGGCAATCTTTCCAGATCAAAAACCCGAATGCCGTTGCAAGCTGCGGCTGCGGCACCAGCTTCTCCGTTTGAGGAATTCATGAAAATTGCCACCTGGAATATCAACGGTGTGAAGGCTCGCATCGAAAACCTCTGCCAGTGGCTGGAGACTTCCCGTCCGGACATCGCATGCCTGCAGGAGATCAAGTCCGTCGATGAAGGCTTTCCTCGCCGTGAAATCGAGGCGCTGGGATATCATGTCGAAACCCATGGGCAGAAGGGTTTCAATGGCGTCGCCCTCCTCTCGCGCATGAAGCCGGATGAAGTCCACAGAGGCCTGCCGGGCGACGACGGCGACGAGCAGGCACGCTTTATCGAGGGCGTTTTTTCGGTTGAACGCGGCGCGATCCGTGTCGTCTCGCTATACCTTCCGAATGGCAATCCATCGGATGATCCGGTGAAATATCCCTATAAGCTGGCCTGGATGGCACGGCTTGAAGCCCTTGCCCGGGATCGCATGGCGCTTGAGGAGCCGCTGATCCTGGCCGGTGATTACAACATCATTCCAGAGCCCTTCGACTGCAAGGATCCGAAGCAATGGGCAACGGATGCCCTCTTCCTGCCGCAAAGCCGCAGCGCCTTCCGCAGGCTGGAACATCTGGGTTTCGTCGACGCCGTGCGGGCAACGACAGATGAGGCGTCACTTTATTCCTTCTGGGACTACCAGGCCGGCGCCTGGCAGAAGAACAACGGCATCCGCATCGATCATCTGATGCTGTCACCGGAGGCGACCGATCACCTGCGGTCGACCGCCATCGAGAAGCATGTCCGCGCCTGGGAAAAGCCCTCCGATCATGTACCGGTTGTTGGCCACTTCGCGTTCAACTAACAAAAAATGGCTCCCCAAGGAGCCATTTTTTGATCCTGAAAAGTAGAAGTTACTCGACCTGCTGGAAAACCTGCGGCGCAATTGCGACGGCAACCCGACGGTCTTCTTCGTTTGCCACCGAGAACGCCTGTTCCTGCATTTCCTGCATCCAGCCGCAATCGACAGGGCTGCAGCGCTCCAATGCTGCCGTTAGAAAAGCCAGACCTCTCACGGTCTGCCCCTCCTGGAAGAGAACGTTGCCAAAGACTGCCATGGCACCGGCATGGCCGCTGCGCCGCGCCAGATTAAGCCACTTTTTCGCCTGCTGGACATTGGCGCGACCGCCCTCGCCTGCAAGGATCATGCGCGCCAGCTGGAACTGGGCTTCCGGTACACCAAAGGCCGAGGCAGCCTGGAAATAAAGCTGACGGGCCTGGGCCAGATCGGCGGTGACCGGGCTTCCGGGAATGCCGTCCTTATAGTAACGCGCCAGCGCCATCAGAGCATTGACGAAGAAGCCCGTATCAGACGATCCGGGTTCGACACCCTGGCTGGCTATCTCGGAATAAATCTTGAAGGCTTCGAAGTCGTCGCGGACCACACCGTCTCCGGCCGCATACATGTTGGCCAGCGCCCAGCGCGAACCCGTGTGACCTTTTTCAGCCGCATAACGATAGGCCTCGACGGCTTCTTCCTTCTGACCCTTCTTGTAGGCATTGAAGCCGAACTTGAAGAGATCGAAGGGACCGGATTCCTTGGTTACCGAACCATTTATGTCGAATGCTCTAGCCGGCACGCCTGCCGACAAGACCAGCATCGCCGACAAGACCAGCATCGCCGACAGAAGCACTGCCGCCGGGGATTTCCACTCACTCAACCGCATCGTAGCGTTATTCTTCCATAAAGCCGAGACCATCACAGTCCCATCCCTTCCCGGATGACCACCCGCGAGACCTTCGGCATCAGACTGCCCATGAACGAATGAATATCTCGTTCACACCCGTCAATATCTAGGGCGTTTACGCGTCTAACCGCGTCCACTTCTGTGTTCCGCATGCAACAGATAGTAGATCCTGTTTTCGGCAAGACTAGGACCCTGCCGTGACCAAGCTGGCCTTCTTCCCGTTGAGATCCGGCACAATCGCCGGAAAGGCAGAACCTGCCTGAAAACTCAATGGCTTCCGCGCCACACCACATCATGCCGCACACACTCAAAACACAAGAACCAGCACCACGCCCATGTCCTGCCAGCAGCCGTGCACCTGATTTGTGGCGGGATATGGACAATTTGGGCAAAGCCGCGTTGCCCCCTGCGAGGATAGATGAGACGTTGCACAAATGTCACAAATCCTGATGCCCAGACGCAACAAAGCCCGGACATGCCGGGCTTTGCGCAAATTGCGGGTATCCGATTTTAGAAGCGGACCTTGAGCGATGTGGAGACAGCTGCGGCCAGATCAGTGCCGAAGTCGTAGGAGATTTCATTGCCGTAGGTTACGCCCTTAACCGTTGTGGGTCCAGAACTGCCCGACGTAAGCAGACTTAATGCACCGGCAAGCCGGAACTCCACATTCTCACTCGGCGTGTATGACACTCCGGTTCCAAAGGTCCAGGTGTCACTTTGAGAACCAAACCCCTGCGAAGTACCTCGATCCCAAGTCACGGAACCCGCGATACTCCACTGGTCATTTAGTTTGTGGCCGATGCCGCCACTGACCGTCCAACCGTCGCGGTACGCAAGACTGAGAGCCGTCGCCTCAGGTGAGGTGGTTCCAGCAACAAAAAATGGGATACGTTGTAGCTGGCTCCAGTCCACCCACTTTACAGATCCAAATGCCAGCCAGCCAGGCGCAATACCCGACTGAACTTTAAGTTCGACAGACTCAGGCATGGCCGTTGAGCCATAAACTGGAGAAGACCTGCCAAACAAACCACCACCACCAGGTACCAACGCAGAAATTCCGCGAAGATCAAGAGTCCCCGTGATGTCATCAAGCTCTACCTCGCTGTTGTAAACGAGGCTCGCGCGCAATGCATACTCTGTGATCTCATATGCCGCGCCAATCCGCCATCCATAGCCGTCGCCTTCCAGATCAAGGCGACCTATACCGGTACCAAACGCGGCAGGTATTTGCGCTACCAAGCGCTCTTTGAACCCGTAGACCTCTTGGTGAAACCCGCCAGCAATCACCCTGAATTGTCCAGGGCCAACGTCGAATCTATAAGAGCAAGTGAGTGCGTAGTTGTTACTGCTTATTTTGGTTTCCGCGTTGTCATTCGCCCCAGCCCAGTTAAATCCAGGTTTGGTGTGAGCGCCCCAAGGCTGAGAATAATCAGCCATACAATCTACAGAATCCGTCAAGCTCGCTTTAAAACCAATCCGCGGCACAAAGTAGCTCTCGGTCTCGGATGCAGTCGTCGCCCGCGTATTCAAATTACCGTTTCCATTGTTCGTATCCCGAACATTCTTCAGCGTACGATCCGGCGCCACGTATGTCACGCCACTTTCCGCCACATATTGGCCAGGATCGAACAGCAGGTCGATGTTGTAGCCACCGCGCTCAAGGCCGCCGGCATGGGCGATTCCGGCTGCAGCTGTTGCCGCAAGCAGGGCCAAACTTGTTGATTTCACGATATTAAACGCCATCTCACTCCCCAATATTGGCAAATCATCAATCGCCATAGTAGCCGTCCGGCCACGAATGGCAATCTCGCCATGTTTTCTTCACAATGTAAGGAACATGGTAAATTCTTACGTAAAATATCTTACGTGCACGTTACACCGCAGGCAGAAGGAAAACAAATCCCAAAACGAGCTAATCTCAACGCATAAATGGGAATTCTATTCTATAAACTCACCAAAGCGTTGCAGCAGGACAACAGTCGTCGCGACATCGCAGTTTTTTGCTCTCCAAGGCATAACTGACTGAATTCTGCAGAAAATCATGCGCTGCAACATGAAAATCCACCCCAGAATTCGGGTGGATCGTCGCCAGCAGTCCCAGTTTGAATCATTGCCCCAATGACGAAGGCCGCCCGGAAGAGAGCGACCTTGGAAAAACATTTCTGTAAGCCCAATCAGCCGGCTTCCTGGACCCGTTGCAGGGCAGCCAATAGGCTCGCCCTCTGGATTTCGAGCTCCTGCTTGCGCTCCCGCTCCGCAGCTACAACCTCCGGATTGGCATTGGCAACGAATTTCTCATTGCCGAGCTTGGCGTTGATGCGGGCGAGCTCCTGGTCCACCTTGGCGATAGCCTTTTCCAGTCGCGCCTTCTCCGCCACCAGATCAACAAGCGTCCCAAGCGGCAGGCAGGCCGTTGCCTCACCGATCACGATTTGCGCGGCGCCCTTCGGTGCCGTTTCGGCGAGTTCGATCGTCTCGACACGCGCCAGCCTCTTGATCGACGCTTCATGATGTCGTGCTCGTTCCTGCGTCACACCGTTTGCACCGACAATGACCAGCGGTGCCGTGGCTCCAGGCGGTACGTTCATTTCAGAGCGAACCGAACGGATGCCGGTGACGAGGTCGATCAGCCAGTTGATGTCGGCGGCCGAATTCTCGTCCGAGAATTCCGGAGCCGGCCAGTCGGCATGGCAGAGAAGGGTATCACGCGACACGCCCTCACCTGCCGTATGGGCCCAGAGCTCCTCCGTCATGAACGGCATGAACGGATGCAGCAGCTTGTAGATCTGTTCCAGCACATAAGCCGCGCAGGCCTGCGCCTCCTTCTTGCCGACCTCGTCCTCGCCCATGAAGACTGGCTTCAAGAGCTCCAGATACCAGTCGCAGAACTGGTTCCAGACGAAGCGGTAGAGCGAGCCTGCGGCGTCGTTAAAGCGATAGCTTTCGATCGCTTCGGTGACCTCGGCTTCCGTGCGGGCAAGCTCGGTCAGGATCCAGCGATTGATGGCAAGCGTAGCCGTCTCCGGCAGGAATTTCGGATCGGCCTTCACACCGTTCATTTCGGCAAAACGCGTGGCGTTCCACAGCTTGGTGCCGAAGTTGCGGTACCCGGCGATGCGGGCCGGATCGAGCTTCACGTCGCGCCCCTGGGCGGCCATGATCGCCAGCGTAAAGCGCAGCGCGTCTGCGCCATATTCATCGATCAACTCCAGCGGGTCGATGACGTTGCCCTTCGACTTCGACATCTTCTGGCCGTTCTTGTCGCGAACCAGCGCGTGAACATAGACCGTGTGGAAGGGCTCGACGGGATTGCCGTCCTCGTCCTTCATGAAGTGCAGGCCCATCATCATCATGCGGGCGACCCAGAAGAAGATGATGTCGAAGCCGGTAACGAGAACGTCGGTCTGATAGTACTTCGCCAGTTCCGGCGTGTTGTCCGGCCAGCCGAGCGTCGAGAAAGGCCAGAGCGCCGACGAGAACCAAGTATCGAGCACATCCTCGTCGCGGGTCAGGATCTCGCCGGGCTGGAAGTTTTCAAGCTTCTCCTGAACCCAGGCCTTCCATGGGCCTTCATGGGCGAGATAATGCTGGACTGCGGCGTCAAGCGCCTCTTCCTCTGTCTTTTCGACGAAGACCTGGCCATCCGGTCCATACCAGGCCGGGATCTGGTGACCCCACCAGAGCTGGCGCGAGATGCACCACGGCTCGATGTTTTCCATCCATTCGAAATAGGTCTTTTCCCAGTTCTTCGGGACAAATTTGGTGCGGCCCTCGCGGACAGAGGCAATCGCCGGCTCGGCCAGCGTCTTGGCATCGGCAAACCACTGGTCGGTCAGCATCGGTTCGATGACAACATTCGAGCGGTCACCGAAGGGCTGCATGATCTTCTTGTTTTCGACATAGGGAATGTCGTTACCCTCTGCGTCCTTGACGGTGACGGCGAGACCTTCGGCATTGATCGCATCGACGATCCGCTTGCGGGCCTCGTAGCGGTCAAGGCCGCGATAGTCGTCGGGAACGAGATTGATTTCGTCGACTTCCGCCTCATTCGGCAGATGACCGGTCTTGGCAATCTCCAGAGCACGCGCCGCATAAACGGCATAATCCTCGCCGTCATCGCGCATTTTTGCCTGGGTATCCATCAGGCGATAAAGCGGGATCTTGTTGCGGCGGGCGACCTGATAGTCGTTGAAGTCATGCGCGCCGGTGATCTTCACCGCGCCAGAGCCGAATTTCGGATCCGGATATTCATCCGTGATGATCGGGATCAGACGACGATGCTCTTTTGGCCCAACAGGAATTTCGCACAGTTTTCCGACGATTGCAGCATATCTCTCATCTGTTCGATGAACAGCAACCGCACCGTCACCCAGCATGGTCTCGGGCCGCGTGGTCGCGATCGAAATGTAGTTCCGCTCCTCCTGGAAGGTGACGTTGCCATCCTCATCCTTCTCGACATAGGTATAGGTTTCCCCACCCGCGAGCGGATATTTGAAGTGCCACATATGGCCGTCGACTTCCTTGTTCTCGACCTCGAGGTCGGAAATCGCGGTTTCGAACTTCGGATCCCAGTTGACCAGCCGTTTGCCGCGATAGATCAGACCTTCCTTGTAGAGCGTAACGAAGACTTCGAGGACGGCAGCCGACAGGCCTTCGTCCATGGTGAAGCGTTCGCGCGACCAGTCGCAGGAGGCGCCGAGGCGCTTCAGCTGGTTGAAGATCAGGCCGCCGGATTCGGCCTTCCATTCCCAGACCTTGTCGATAAAGGCTTCGCGGCCCATGTCCCGGCGGGTAATGTTCTGGCCGTTTTCGGCCAGCTTGCGCTCGACAACCATCTGGGTCGCAATACCGGCATGGTCCATGCCCGGCTGCCAGAGCACATCCTTGCCGCGCATGCGCTCGAAGCGCACCATGATGTCCTGCAGCGTGTTGTTCAGCGCATGCCCCATATGCAGCGAGCCGGTCACGTTCGGCGGCGGGATCACGATGGTGAAAGTGTCCTCGCCCGGCTTCGCATTCGCGCCGGCACGGAAGGCATCCGCCTCATCCCAGGCTTTGGCGATTTTCGGTTCGACAGCGGCGGAATCATAGGTCTTTTCGAGCATTTTGGGACCGGAATTTCGAGTTCGTGAAGGAGGGTTGTAAACAGGACGGGCTACGACGAGTCAATAAAAAAGCCGCTCCGAGGGAGCGGCCTCAATACCCGATGGGGCAGATGATCAGCGTCGCGGACCGCGGGCGACGCGTTCAATTTCCTCGCGCACGAGGCGTTCCACCAGTGTCGGCAGATTGTCGTCGAGCCATTCACGCAGCATGGGGCGCAGCATCTCCTCGGCCATTTCATCCAGGGAGCGGCGCTGCTGGCCATCAATGGCAGCGGCGAGTTCTCCGAAGGAACGGGACACCTGCTGGACTGTCGTTTCCGAGATCAGCGTTGCGAGCTCCTGCGCCGGCGCAGCCTTTGCAGTCACATCCAGCGGGGCTTGTTCCATGGCAGGCGCCTCTACCGCTGGAGCTGCGGCAACCTGCTCTTCTTCCATGACGGGACCGACTTCAGTCACAGGCTCCTGCCTGGCAACGATTTCAGCCAGGCTGTCCATAGCGTGTTCGTCGCGCAAGCCCGCAGATTTCGTCTCCATTTCAGGAGTCAAGGTCGGCTCAGTTGCCGACGCCGGGAGTTCCATTGCCGCCATGGCTGCCGATGCCTGGACCAGCGGAGCGCGAAGCTCGGCAAGGCGCTGCGGCAGGATCGGGCTTTCCATCGGCTTGCCCATATCGGCATGGCGGCGCTCGCCGGAAAAGGCTGCCGGACGCTCGAACCGCTCGGAGGCGGAGCGCACCCGCGCAGCAAGGTCAGCAAGGGACACGCTCTTTTGCGGTTCCTTTGCCACGATCTGTGACGGCTGGGCGGCAATGGCAGGCGCAGCGGTTGCCTTGGGAGCCAGCGCCGCATTGATGCCACCAGACGGCGCGGGTTGGGGGGACGAAGGAAACACTGGCTCCGGCTCCGGTGCAGCGGCAACGGGTCCGCGATCATTGGCCGGCGTGAAATCAAGTGAACCGAGATCCGTTTCGTCAAGGTCGAAGGACGTGGTGCCGATTTCCCCCGCGTCTGCGGCAGACGCATAGGCCTCACCGAGGTCGAGATCATCGGACTTGCCGTTGACCGGGTCGTTACTTTCAATGATCCGGCGAATGGATGCCAGGATCTCTTCCATGGACGGTTCACGCGCTACGCTTGGCTGAGCCATACTAATCCCCGTTGTCCTAAAGAGTCTTCGGTCGGCAAAACCATCGCCAAGCCGATTCGCCTTGACCCTAGGATACTCGTTCCCTGAAAAAAATCACGTCCGGACCGAGAAATGCCGTGATGCACAGATTTCCCCGGCAGGTGATTCTCTATTGCCACTATGTGATGCAAACATGAAACACCCGTCCGGGCGGTCAGCCAGCGGACGGGTGATGGCGATGCGGCAGAATCATGAGTTTCAGAAAACGAATTCTGCAGCGCGGCGGAAGCCCGGAAGCGGCTTCACGCAGGTGTTGAAGCTGTCGACATGGGAGACCGAACCACCGTTCTTGACATAAAGACGGGCGCGCGAGGCATTGCCATTGCCGATGACGGCAACAAGACGTCCACCATCGCGAAGCTGGTCGAGCAGTGCGTCCGGCACGACTTCAACGGCACCGCTGAAGAAGATCACGTCATAGGGCGCTTCCGCCGCATAGCCGGCTTCCATGTCACCGACGACGACAGCCACGTTGTCATGACCCAGCGATGACAGGGTCTCGCTTGCCTGATTGGCCAGCGCTTCATCGGCTTCTACGGCAAGCACCGAATCCGAAAGAAGGGAAAGAAGTGCTGCGGCGTAACCTGCCCCGCAGCCGATTTCCAGAACCACATCGGACTTGGTGATTGCGGCGAGCTGAAGAAGCTTGGCGAGCGGCGACGGCTCCATGATGTAGCGAGCCGGACGACCATCGACAGGCGCTGCAATACGCAGATCCTCGTCAATATAGGCGAGCTGCTTCATGTCACTCGGCACAAAAGCCTCGCGCGGCACCGTCAGAAATGCGCTCAGCACCGAATGGGACGTCACGTCCGTTGTGCGAAGCTGATTGTCCACCATCTTGATGCGTGCTGCTGCGAAATCCATCATATCCTGTAGCCCCTGTCCGCCGGGAATTCGTGGGCATGTCTTAATTGCAGCAAGACCGGCTTTCAAGACATTGCTTCCGCTGCGGACACTTTATCACAGACACGGCACAAGGCGACACTGTCACCTCCGCCATGCAACAGACCGGCAATCGGGTTTGTTAGCACCGCTCAGCGTAGAATGCGTCAATATAAGTTGAATGGCTTTGGGGAAAATTTGGAGGCCTCGCCCGGAATCGAACCGGGGTGCAAGGATTTGCAGTCCTCTGCGTAACCACTCCGCCACGAGGCCGTCCGGAAGAAAAGTGCGTGTGGTGGCTGGCGTTTAGAACGTATCCAGAAAGAGCGCAAGGGGAAATTTCAAAAGCCAGAGCATGACCCGCCTTCCCCTTGCATCAGGCCTTTCAGCCGGCGCGTTTCACCTGTGGATAGCGCTTGCGCCACCAGACTGCGATGCGGCGACGGCGGCGGCGGACGATGGACAGGTCATGCGACAGAACGAGAAGGCCCGCAGGGACCATCCAAAAACCGAGAATGGGCAGAAAGCCGAGAAAGCCGCCGCCAATCAGCAGCGTGCCGGCGGCAATCCGCCCGCTTCTTGATCTCGGGAAAGGGATTTCAAGCCGATCAAGCACCAAACGTCCCCGTTCGGCATCGATGCGGTATTTTCGAGTGGACACGCACAAACTCCCTGGAAACAGCGCTGTTTCGGCTGAAACGCGCGGCACCTCATTTGGGATGCCCACAAAATAAAACAAGCCGATCACATTTTTTTTGAAAAACCGCTTGGCAAATCGAACAGGCATTTGTATTACCCCGCTCACACCGCGCCAAGCGGCTGTTCCCTGGTAGCTCAGCGGTAGAGCATTCGACTGTTAATCGACAGGTCGCCGGTTCGAATCCGGCCCGGGGAGCCAAAAAATTCAAAGAGCCGTGTCGCGATGGCGCTGACGCGGCTTTTTTGCATTTCACATTCTGCCCCGCCACGGGACATTCCGCAAACCTCAGGAAACCGCCTCTTCACCTTTCGCTGCTATCCCCTCTCCCAGGACGATGCATGCAGGAGGGCAGCCATGTGGCTCAAGCTTCACGACGGGGATGGCTTTCCCTTCTTTGTCAACATGGACAATGTGGTGGATTTCCGCTGGTTCGAGCGGGAAGGCTATACCTGCCTTTTGACCACGGCTCCGGTCGCCGAAAAGCTGCACCGGCTTTACGTGCGGGAAAATGCCGATCAGATCATGGCGCTGATCCGGGCCGAAGAGGCGCGGCGCCATCCGGGGCGCACAAGCCACGCATAAGCGTGACGGGCGCCATCCGGCTGCCGCCCGCTACCGACAGGATCTGCAGTCTGACTGCCGAATTTTCGCCAAAATCTGATCCTGACGGGGCAAAACTTCGTAGGGCTTTCCATAGCCAACAATGAAGATTGCAACATGCCCTCAAATACCACGTCCGCGAACGGCTCAAAGACGATCATCCTCTGGTTCCGCAAGGACCTGCGCCTTCAGGACAATGCCGCCCTTTCCACAGCCGTCAGCCAGGGCCTGACCATCATCCCCGTCTACATCCGCGAACCTCAGGAAGCGGCCACCGGGCCGCTGGGAGCCGCACAGGCCTGGTGGCTGCATCATTCGCTGACTGCCCTTTCTGCGTCTTTAGAAAAGCTCGGTTCGCGCCTTCTGTTGCGCAGTGGGCCGGCCCAGGAGGTGATCCCGGCCCTGATGGCCGAAACAGGTGCCTCCGGCATCTACTGGAACCGGCGCTATGACCCGAACGGCATCGCCATCGACAAGCAGATCAAGGAAGCCTATTGCCAGCATGGCCTCGGTGTCAAAAGCTTTGCCGGCCAGATCCTGCATGAGCCGACGCGACTGAAGACAGGGGCCGGCAACAATTTCCGCGTCTACACCCCGTTCTGGAAGGCCTTCGAGGCGTCCACCGAGCCGCCGGAGCCGATCCCCGCCCCGCAAGCAATTGCCGCACCCGATGCCTGGCCGTCATCGGAAGACCTGAAGGATTGGAAGCTCGTGCCGACAAAGCCGAATTGGGCGGCGCGCTTCCCGGAATTCTGGACGCCGGGCGAGGACGGTGCGCACAAGCGTCTTGCCGCCTTCATCGAAAACGGTCTCGCCGGCTATCGCACTCTGAGGGACAGTCCGGACAAGCCCAATGTCTCGATGCTGTCGCCACATCTGGCGCTGGGCGAAATCTCGCCGGCGACGATCTGGCATGCGACGCGCGGGCTGACCGACAGCCATTCCGCCGAAGATGTCATCCATTTCCGCAAGGAATTGATCTGGCGCGACTTCTCCTATCACCTGCTGTTCCATTTCCCCGCCCTTCGCAACAAGAACTGGAACCCCAAATTCGACGCCTTCCCCTGGCGGGACGCGCCTGAAGCGCTCGAAAAATGGCAGCGCGGACAGACCGGCTATCCGATCGTCGATGCCGGCATGCGCCAGCTCTGGCAAACGGGCTTCATGCACAACCGCGTGCGCATGATCACCGCCTCCTTCCTGATCAAGGACCTGCTGATCGACTGGCGCGAAGGCGAACGCTGGTTCCGCGATACGCTTGTCGATGCCGACCCGGCCTCGAATGCCGCCAGCTGGCAATGGGTCGCCGGCTCCGGCGCCGACGCCGCCCCCTTCTTCCGCATCTTCAACCCGGTGAGCCAAGGCGAGAAATTCGACCCGGAAGGCCAATATGTCCGTCGCTTCGTGCCGGAGCTGAAGGACATGCCGGCCAAATTCATCCACAAGCCATCAGAGGCGCCCTTCGCGGTCTTGAAGGAAGCAGGCGTCAGCCTCGGCAAGACCTATCCGCTGCCGATCGTCGATCACGGCAAGGCACGGGACGCGGCGATGGCGGCGTTTCAGGGGTTGAGGGGGGAGTGAGGTGTGTGTAGGCGCTTCGCGCGAAAAACTTTCTGCATTTGCTCCAAATGCCCCTCCGGCTCAATCTCTTAAAAAGTCACCGTGAGAGACTCTTCTGGAGAAGGGAATACCGGTCGTTCTACCAGTTGGCGGGCTAAGTCCTTGTTCCGGATATGCCGTCAGCCATCCCAGTACCTTCTGGACCACGCCCTCTGTGACCGGCTCATCGGTGATAGACAGCGTGACCGCATTCAGCCGATAGCCGGGACCGAAGCTTGCTGAGAGATCGCCGGGGCTGACGCGGCGCGCCGAAGCCGGGTCTTTAATGTCGTCAAAAGTGACGAGCAGCGGATAGTGCTTGCGCGGCACGTCGCGCGACTGGCCGGTGCTTGCCACCATCTGGTCGAGATAGGGAAACATCTCCTCTTTCAGCATCGCCTTTCCCTCCAATTCTGGGAAAAAGGCGGTGTAAGCCGTCCACTCACTATAGCCCTGCAGCAGCGCGAAGAGATAACGCCCCTGGCCCAGATCGACCACGACCGCCTCGCCCGACACGCCGCCGCGCTGCATACCGGCCGCATCGCCCACGCCTGTCCATTTCGGCGGAAACTCGATCCGCGCCGACGTGACCGCGCTGCCGACCTTCATGCCCTTCGGCGTTATCACGGACACCGTGAGTTTCTGACGCCATTGCCATTCCGGAAAATCGAAAAGCAGATCGCAGCCGGCGATCGGCAGACACAGGGCCAAAGCCACGAGAATCCTCAGCATTAACCCTCCTCGCACAACTCAGAGGCGCATCATATGCAGATTTCCCGGTCAGGCATGAAGATCCGGTGAAGAGAATGCTTAAACTTGTAACGATCGACACAGGAAGCCGACGTCTGCGCATGTGAAACACCCCCTCTGTCACTGCGTGACATGTCCCGCACAAGGGGGGAGATGCCCGGCAGGGCAGAGGGGGCTCCATGCGCAATGCCCTTGGGTGTCAATCGACCGCGCTTGCTTATTGTACGCATTCGCGTACAATAAGCTCATGAGAACCACATCCTACAGCGACCTGCGCAAGAACCTGGCCTCCCTGCTCGACAGCGTGACGGACGATCGGACGCCCGTGCTGATCACCCGTGATCGCGGCAAGCCTGCCGCCGTTCTGATGTCGGTGGAGGATTTCGCCTCCTATGAGGAAACACAGCACCTATTGAAGAGCCCCCGCAACGCGGAACGCCTGCTTGAAGCCGTGCGCGATCTCGACGAAGGCAAGGGCGACGTGCGCGAGCTTTCGGAGTGAAGCTCATCTTCCACGCGCGCGCCTGGGAGGACTACCTGTATTGGCAGTCCAGCGATCCGAAGATGCTGGCGCGCATCAATCAATTGATCAAGGAAAGTAGCCGGTCTCCTTTTCAGGGCATCGGCAAACCGGAGCCGCTGCGGGGCGAGTTGCGTGGCTGGTGGTCGCGACGGATCGATCAGGAGCATCGGCTGGTCTATCGCCCGACGGACGATGGGCTCCTCATCGCGCAATGCCGCCATCACTACTGATCTCTTCGGACCCCGGCCCTCAAACTCTTGCTTGCCCGATCCTCTGCTACGCATTAAATTGACCACATATAGTCATTCTTGGAGGCAAGCTTGTCGAGCATGAGTGTTGCCGATGCCAAGGCAGGATTCGCAAGTCTGGTGGACGAGGCTGCAAACGGTGAATTCGTCACGATCACCCGTCACGGCAAGCCGGCCGCCATGCTGGTCAGCATCGAGGCCGGAGAGGCGGCGAAAAGGGCGATGGCAAAGCCTAAACCAAACTTCGGCGAGTTCCTGATGTCCTATCCGGCGCCTGCCGATCTCGACCGTAACCCATCCCCCATGCGGGACGTCGAGCTTGAGTAACGGCTACCTCATCGACACCAACATCCTCTCGCTCTTTTCGCCCGACCGAAAGCAGGCGCCACCCGAAGCGATGAGAATGTGGTTTCGAAATGAAGGTGAAGTCCTCTATGTCTCCACCATCACGCTGGCCGAGATCGAGAAGGGCCTGCGAAAGCTTCATCGTCGCGGCGGCATAGACCGAGCGCAGCGCTTAAGCGCTTGGCTCGATTCGTTCACCGAAACCTTCGGCGACCAAATCTTGCCCGTTGACACCGTCGTAGCTCGGATCGCCGGCGGGCTCGATGATCTCGCCACGGCCAACGGCACGCATCCGGGCTTGGCCGACATTCTGATTGCCGCGACGGCAAAGGCTTACGGGCTGACCGTGATCACCGCCAACCTGAGACACCTCACGCAACTCGGCGTGGACTCTGATTTTCCGGAAGCCTTCCGGACATAATCCACCCCAGAACGCATTTTCCCCGCGCCCTGCCCTGTCTTGAAAAGCCATTTCTTGCCTTTGTCCTGCGCTGGCCTGAAAAGACGGGTTCACGCTTGGCGCTGGTGGCGCGCATATTCCTGTCCAAAGGGCAAGAATCTCATGGCCGACCGGTTTTCTTATCCGCGCTTTATCATCTACTGTCGGCAAAAGACGAAAAGGCAGACATCATGGCATTTCACTCCTCCGTTCTTGAGGCGATCGGCAATACGCCACTGATCCGGCTGAAGGGCGCCTCGCAGGCGACCGGCTGCACCATTCTCGGCAAGGCCGAATTCCTCAATCCCGGCCAGTCGGTCAAGGATCGCGCCGCGCTCTTCATCATTCGCGATGCCGAGCGGCGCGGCCTTCTGCGCCCCGGTGGCGTGATCGTCGAGGGGACGGCCGGCAATACCGGCATCGGGCTCACCATGGTCGCCAAGGCGCTTGGCTACCGCACCGTGATCGTCATCCCCGAAACGCAGAGCCAGGAAAAGAAGGATGCGCTCAGGCTGCTCGGAGCCGAGCTGGTCGAAGTTCCGGCCGTCCCCTACAAGAACCCGAATAATTACGTGAAGCTGTCGGGCCGGCTCGCCGCCGAGCTCGCCAAGAGCGAGCCGAACGGGGCGATCTGGGCCAACCAGTTCGACAACACCGTCAATCGCGATGCCCATATCGAGACGACGGCGAAGGAAATCTTCGAGCAGACCGGCGGCTCCGTCGATGGCTTCATCTGTGCCGTCGGCTCGGGCGGAACGCTGGCCGGCACCGGAGCCGGCCTTCGCAACCGCAAGCCCGGCGTGAAAATCGGCATTGCCGATCCGGAAGGGGCCGCCCTCTTCGAATACTACAAGAATGGCGAGCTGAAATCCTCCGGTTCCTCGATCACCGAGGGGATTGGCCAGGGCCGCATCACAGCGAACCTCGAAGGCTTCACGCCCGATTTCGCCTATCAGATCCCCGATGCCGAAGCGCTCGACATCGTCTTCGACCTGGTTGAAAATGAGGGCCTGTGCCTCGGCGGTTCGTCCGGAATCAATATTGCGGGTGCCATGCGACTTGCCAGGGATCTCGGTCCCGGCCACACGATCGTGACGATCCTCTGCGACTATGGCAATCGCTATCAATCGAAGCTGTTCAACCCCGATTTTCTGCGCTCCAAGGGCCTGCCCGTGCCGGCCTGGATCGAGACGCGCCCGAGCTTCGACATCCCCTTCGAAACGACCGCCTGACATTTTCGACATATCGAGTCATACCATGCCCACCATCGCGCTCTATCGGGACGACTTCTATCTTTCCACGGCAGAGGCGGTGGTGACGGCCGTGCATGAGGATGGCGCCATCGAGCTGGACCAGACCTGCTTTTATGCGGCCTCGGGCGGCCAGCCGGGCGATACGGGTTTTCTGGAGCGCGTCGATGGCAGTCGCATTACGCTCGGCGAAACCCGCCATGGTGCGACCAAGGAAATCATCCTGCACCGTCCGCTTGACGGCGAAGCAATGCCAGCGGTTGGCGAAAAGCTGATTCTTCATGTGGATTGGGATCGCCGCTACCGGCTGATGCGGCTGCACACGGCCTGCCATCTGCTCTCGGTCGTCTGCCCTCATCCGATCACCGGCGCGCAAGTTGGCGAAGAGGATGCTCGCATCGACTTCGACATGGCAGAGACCATCGACAAGGACGAGGTGACGGCGGCGCTGATGCGGCTCGTCGCCGAAAACCACCCCGTCTATGTCCAATGGATCACCGACGAGGAGCTTGCCGCCAATCCCGACATCGTCAAATCGAAGAATGTCCGCCCGCCCATGGGGATGGGCCGGGTGAGCCTTGTCTGCATCGGCGAGAATTCCGTCGTTGACAGCCAGCCTTGCGGCGGCACACATGTTTCGGAGACCCAGGAGGTCGGTGCGATTCATATCGCCAAGATCGAAAAGAAGGGCAAGGAGAACCGCCGGTTCCGCATCCGCTTCGGGACCCCGGCCGCCTCTGCCTGAGACATTGACGGGAGAGACAGCATGCCGGGTGAAAAGAGCCGTTTCGTCGTTTCGGCGGATTGGGTGGAAAAACAGCTTGGCGCGCCCGAGTTCAGGATTGTCGATGCCTCGTGGTATCTGCCGACCCAGGGCCGCAATGGGGCGCTTGAATATGCGTCCGGCCATATTCCCGGTGCCGTCTTCTTCGATCAGGACGTGATTGCCGATACGACCACCGGCCTTCCCCATTCGCTTCCTTCACCGGAGTTCTTTGCAGAAAGCGTCGGCAAGCTCGGCATTTCCGCAAGCGATACGATCGTTGTCTATGACGGGCCGGGCTTCTTTTCCGCCCCGCGCGTCTGGTGGATGTTCCGTGTCATGGGCGCGCGGCGCGTCTATGTGCTCGATGGCGGTTTTGATGGCTGGAAGGCGGAAGGCCGACCAGTCGAGACGGATCTGCCGGAACCAGCACCAGCCGAATTCGTTGCAAGCTTTGACGAGCGCCGGGTTACGTCCTTCCAGCAGATGCAAGGCATCACTGAAAACGGTTCGAGCCAGATCGCCGATGCGCGCCCTGCCGGTCGTTTTACCGGCGATGAACCCGAACCTCGCGCCGGCATGCGCTCCGGCCATATGCCGAGGGCCCGCAGCGTTCCCGCTGCCAGCCTTTCGGAAAACGGTCGATTGAAGGATCTCGCCACGCTTCGGTCGATCTTCAGCCAGGCCGGGGTCGATCTCAATCAGCCGATCGTCACAAGCTGCGGCTCCGGCGTCACCGCCGCCGTAATCACGCTTGCACTGGAAAGCCTCGGCCATAGCGACAACACGCTGTACGACGGCTCCTGGTCGGAATGGGGCTCAAAAGCTGAAACACCCGTGGTGACGGGCAAGGCGGACGCTCTTCAGCCAAAGCCGCAAGGGCCGATCACCGCCCATGTCACCCGTCTCGAAATGACCTCGGCGCCGAAGGCAGGCCTGCCGGTGCCCGTCAACATCCAGACGGCGATCATGCGGACCCATGCGATCCCGCTCTCCTTCTACCGCTTCCTGCACCGGCAGGTCGGCGCACGCTGGCACTGGTATCAGCGGCTTCGTCTTACTGATGCGGAGTTGAAGGCGATCATCCACGCGCCGAAGGTTTCGATCTCGGTGCTATATGTGAATGGCGCGCCCGCAGGCTTCTACGAATTGTCGCAGGAAAGCGAGGAGCTGGTTGAGCTCTCCTATTTCGGCCTCTTCCAGCATGCGCAGGGGCTTGGCATCGGCAAGTGGTTCCTCCTGCAGGCGCTTTATGCTGCCTGGGCCAGCAATCCTCAGAAGGTAACGGTCGAAACCAATACGTTCGACCATCCGCGCGCACTGCAGCTCTACCAGCGCTTCGGCTTTTCCCCGGTCGAAACCTTCGACACCTTGATCGATCCGATCACCGAAGGCGAATTGATGCAAATGCTGCGGCGGGATGGTGGCGTCTAGATCCGGCTCCATCCCATCCGGCCGGAGTGACGCATGGGCGGCAGACGATTCGTGGGCCTATTGGCGCCTGCACCGTTTGCCCCCCAACGCTATTTTCCCATGCCCGCCTGCACTGCGGCACCCTTCAGTCGCGTCTTGATCTCGCTTGCAGAGTCCGCATCGTTGGTGGCGGTTTCTTCGCCCTGGCTCTTGAACCATTCGTCGATCAAGCCGGCGTGATACGCCAGCAGCTCGTAACAATAGATGATCTCGCGCGCGTTCGGGTCCCAGAAGGCGTTTTCCTCGCCGCAGGCCCGTCCGCTGAGGCGAATGCCATCCTCAAGCTTGTAGCCGGTGCCGAACACAGTTTCGATCATCTCCAGCACTTCCGCCTGCTTCAGGAGATCGGCAAAGAACTGCAGGTCCGGATCGCCGGCAGGCTCGTAATTGACGATCATCTTCGTCTTGGCGCCTTCTTCCATATTTTCGGCGAGAAGACTGAACCAGCTTTCGCGGGTCTGCTGGTATTCCCAGGCGCATTCCTCACGGCGGTCCTCGGGGAAGTCGAGCGAATCGGCAAATTCATCAAAATAGTCCGGATCATGTCCGGTCATCATGCAGACCATCTGATAGGCGCGCTGCCGATCGAGGCCGTGGGTTCCGAAGAAGTCGCTTTCATCGAGATCCGTCTCGCGAAAATCATCCGTCAGGAACCAGCCATCGGCAGCATCCTGCATCGCGACATCCAGTTCTACCGTGTCCGCCTCCAGCAGGAGGACTGACGAAAGCGCGTCCACCGCATCTTCCTCGCGACCCAGAACCGGCAGGTTAAACTCGGAGACGAGCATGTGTCCCGCCTCGTGAAACATGATGAAAATCGCGTTGTTGATGACGAAGTGATAGGCCTCGAGCGCCTGCTCTTCGGTCCATTCCTCTGCTCTTGTCTGCGCAGGCGCCGCCAGCAGCAGGAAGCCGGCGCAAAGCCCCAGGAAACAACGCGTCAACCGTCTCATCGATACCCCCGTTTGGACCTTGCAAAACCTAGCTTGGGAGGCGTTTTCGGACCATGACCATTTTTGGGCAAACCCGACACGAACAAGCGAGCGGATGGGCAGGAATCGGGTGGCGTCTTCTGCCCTTTGCCCGAATTGTGGAGCTGTCAGCCATAAAGGAACACGCCCGATGCCGCAGATCCGCTTCAAGCCCCTCTCAACCTCGAAGGCCCAAAGCTGGCGCGAGGGCGCGCCAGATGATTACGACCTGCCCCCTGAACTGTGCCATGCCGTCGAAGACGGTTATCCCTGCCGCCACTGCCTCCGATTCATCAACAAAGGCGAGCGCTATCTGACGCTCGCTTATCGCCCCTTTCCATCGCTACAGCCCTATGCCGAAACGGGCCCCATCTTTGTCCATGCCGACGATTGCCCCGCCTATCACTGCGAAGGCCGATTGCCGCCTTTTCTGTCGAGCCCCGACTACATATTACGCGGTTATGGCGAAGATCACCGGATCGTCTATGGAAGTGGTGCCGTCACACCGACGGACCGGATCATCGAAAGAGCGGAACGGTTGCTCGAACGGGCAGAGATCGCCTATCTGCATGTCCGGTCCGCGCGAAACAACTGCTTTCACTGTGAGATCGAACGCTGCTGATCCCGGAACGGCAAAAAGGGTCGGCCGATGGGACAGGCCGACCCTTTCTTATGCTGCATGACCGCCGGGAGGAGAACCTGACGTTACGTCATGCAGTATGGAAGCAATGCATCATCACGCTACGTTAAGAACACTTTCAGGCGCATGGGACGGATAGCCTAGCGCGTCAGCCACAGGCTTGTTGGTGATCCGGCCTTTATGAACATTGAGGCCGTTTCTCAGATGGCGATCCTCGGCAATCGCCCGCAGGCCACGGTCAGCGAGTGCCAGACCATGCATCAGGGTCGCGTTGTTCAGGGCATGAGCCGAGGTGATCGGCACGGCGCCCGGCATATTCGCCACGCAGTAATGGACGACACCATCAACCTCATAGATCGGATCGGAATGCGTGGTGGCCTTCGAGGTTTCGAAGCAGCCACCCTGGTCGATCGCGACATCCACAATGACCGCACCCTTCTTCATGCCCGACAACATTTCGCGTGTCACAAGCTTTGGTGCAGCAGCACCCGGGATCAAAACCGCACCGATGACCAGATCAGCGCCGAAGACTTCCTGCTCGAGGGTATTGATGGTCGAATAGAGGGTATGGACGCGACCGTGGAAGATATCGTCCAACTGGCGCAGGCGTGGCAGCGAGCGGTCGAGAATGGTGACATCGGCGCCAAGACCAATCGCCATCTTGGCCGCATGCAGACCGACAACGCCGCCGCCGATGACGGTGACCTTGGCCGGAGCCACGCCCGGCACGCCGCCAAGCAGGATCCCGCGACCGCCATTGGCTTTCTGCAGAGCGGTCGCACCCGCCTGAATGGCCAGACGCCCGGCGACTTCCGACATCGGCGCAAGCAGCGGCAGTCCGCCGCGCTCGTCTGTGACTGTCTCATAGGCAATCGCCGTCACGCCCGAATCGATCAGGCCCTTCGTCTGGTCCGGATCTGGAGCCAGGTGCAGGTAGGTGTAAAGGATCTGGCCCTCGCGCAGCTGCACCCATTCTGATGGCTGTGGCTCCTTGACCTTGACGATCATATCGGACTTCTCGAAGACATCCTTTGCAGAAGCCGCAATCTTGGCACCAGCAGCAATATAGGCATGGTCATCTGCGCCGATACCGGCACCGGCACCGGTCTCGATCAGCACATCATGGCCATGCGCCACATATTCCCGGACGGCACCCGGTGTCAGGCCAACGCGATACTCATGGTTCTTGATTTCCTTGGGGCATCCTACGCGCATCTTAGATTCTCTCCCGGCGATCTTGGGCCGCATGTTGTTCCGATGCCGAATTGAACCACGGGATAAGCGAAATGTCCTTGCAAATCACTCGGGATTCGCTCAGAGTTTTCGCAGATTATTGCAATATTTGCTTATTGTGAGGGGAATAATTCGAATGAACCAGTTGGATACCATCGATCTTGCGATTCTGCGGGCATTGCAGGAAAATGGTCGAATGACCAATTCCGACCTCGCGGAAATGGTCGGTCTCTCCCCGTCCGCCTGTTCCCGCCGGCACGACATCCTTGAGAAAACCGGCGTCATCCGAGGCTATCATGCCCGGCTCTCCCACAAGGCACTGGAATACAAGATGATGGTCATTGTCCACATCTCACTGTCCGGACAGTTCGCCAAGACCCTCAACGAATTCGAGGCGGCTGTTAAGCGCTGCCCGAATGTCCTTGTCTGCTACCTGATGTCCGGAGAGTATGATTACATTCTGCGCGTCGCAGCGAAAGACCTTGAGGACTATGAACGCATCCATCGCGACTGGCTGTCCGCCCTGCCCCACGTCGTGAAGATCAATTCAAGCTTCGCGCTGCGCGAAATCATCGACCGCCCGAATATCGGACTGTGATGAAACAGAAAGTCTGATGTTTCGAATTTTACCTATTAGCTTTACCTCATCAAAATATCTCTGATCTACTGAAATTGCAGGCCAAGCCGTTTCATGAAGTCAAACGGACACCAGCATCATCCAAGTTCTTGAGAGGAAAGGAAAAACGGCATGACCCAGGTTCTCGAACTTGATGTGCGCAAGACTAAGCGCAGCCGATGCCGTATTCCCAGTCGAGTGCGACATCTCAGTCAGGAAGCGGATGGCAGGATCCTGAACGTCTCACGCACGGGGCTGGCCATTGAACTCTACAACAAGCTGCACGCCTCAACCGGTAGCACGGTCGTTATCGAGAATGACGAAATCGGTCTTCTGGAAGGCGTTGTGCGCTGGAATCGTAGCGGACGCCTCGGCATCGTCATCGCGCAGAACTCAAACTCTATGGCCAAGATCGACGCCTATTTCCGCCACTTCCACAAGGAAGTGCAGCCTGTTCTCAAGCGGTGACTCAGACGCCCCCGCGTTTTTTGCCAGTTTTGGGCCGTAGCGAACTCCGCCAGCCCTCAAAGGTTCCTCAGAAATCGATCCATACCGCTGCGTTAACGGTATCAGCGCCACAGACCCCTAATTCTGGCCTATGGAATGATGGTATCTTAGTCATTCCGTTCAGCTTCCGTTGAGACGCGTCACCAAACTTATCCGCATTTCGAACAAAGTTCTTAATGGTGGATATAGTGGACGCAGCTCACAAACTGAACGACGCCCGGCAAGACCAGAGAATTCGCTGCCGGATCAAGGGTATCCTGACCTTTCTCGGACGCACTCTGGAAATACGGATCATTGACGTGTCACGCTCCGGCATGGCGCTGGAATTGCATGGGTGGATCGAAGCCAAGCGGGGCAGCAGGGTCACGCTGAAATCGGTCGAATTCGGTTGCATGGAAGCCACTGTCCGCTGGTATCGAGCCGGCAAAATGGGGATCGAATTCGAGCATTCCAGCAATACGGCGGCCCAGGTATCAGCCTATTTTAAGAACTTCCACCGGACCAGCATCCAGCCGCTACGGTCTTCGCGCTAGAGCCCGAACTTGTCCCATGCTTTTTGTTGCGGCGGAAGGCTGATGGCGGACCCGATGAAATGCCCCTGTCATTTTAGGGTGCAACTGTTGTGGCGGAAACCTAATCTGGTTTCGCCCGATATTTGCAAAGGAGTGCCTGTCGATGCCGTCCTCCTCCCTCCACCTTCCGATGACCCGCCGGTGCTTGTTGACCGGAATTGCGGCCTCAGCCGCCCTGATCACGCTGCATCCCTTCGCGGCACGCGCCAGCGCCAATCAGGCGCATCTCAGACTGATGGAAACCACCGACATCCACGTCAATGTCATGCCCTATGACTATTACGCGGACAAACCGAATGACACGATGGGCCTTGCCCGCACCGCCTCCCTGATCGAGGCGATCCGCGCGGAAGCGGGGAATTCGATGCTGGTCGACAATGGCGACATGCTGCAGGGCAATCCCATGGGCGACTACATGGCTTACAAGAAAGGCATGAAGGCCGGCGACCTGCACCCGATCATCAAGGCGATGAATGTGCTTGGCTATGATTGTGGCGCGGTGGGCAATCACGAGTTCAACTACGGGCTCGACTTCATGTTCAACACGCTGGGTGGAGCCAGCTTTCCCATCGTTTGCGCCAATCTGACCAAGGGCATGCTCGCGTCTGACCCCCGGCAGGATGAGCTGCATTTCAAGCCCTATGCGATCATCGAAAAGACACTCCTCGACGGTGCGGGCAATGCCCAGCCCATCAAGGTCGGATTTATCGGCTTCGTTCCGCCGCAGATCATGCTCTGGGACGCCAAGCATCTGGAAGGCAACAGCCAGACCCGGGATATCGTTGAAGCGGCCCGCGCCTGGGTACCGGTTATGAAGGAGGAAGGGGCCGATATTGTCGTTGCCCTTGCCCATAGCGGCATTGATGGCAGTGGCTTGACGGATCGCATGGAAAATGCCGCGCTTTATCTCGCAGGCGTCGACGGTATCGATGCCGTGTTCACCGGGCACCAGCACCTTGTCTTCCCAGGTCCGACGAGCTGGGACGATGTGCCGGGCGTTGATCCGGTCAAGGGCACCCTGCTTGGCAAACCGGCGGTCATGGGCGGGTTCTGGGGCTCGCACATGGGCCTGATCGATCTGCTGCTGCAAAGGGACGGGAACAGCTGGTCAATCGTTGATTTCACCTGTGAAGCCCGACCGATCTTCCTGCGCGACGAGAACCGGAAAGTAACCGCGACTGTCGGCGACAATGCAGCCGTGGTCGCCAGTGTCGAGGAAGAACACCAGGCCACACTCGAATATGTGCGCACGCCGGTCGGCAAGACGTCGGCGCCGCTCTATTCCTATTTCGCCCTCGTGGCCGATGACCCGTCCGTGCAGATCGTTTCCAACGCCCAGAGCTGGTACATAGCCGAGATGCTGAAGGACGGCGAATACAAGGACCTGCCGATCCTGTCTGCCGCAGCCCCGTTCAAGGCGGGCGGACGCGGCGGCCCTGACTATTTCACCGACGTCGCCGCCGGGGACATCGCCATTCGCAACGTGGCCGACCTCTATCTCTACCCCAACACCATTCAGGCCGTTGCCATTACCGGCGAGCAGGTGAAGAACTGGCTGGAAATGTCTGCCGGCATCTTCAACCAGATCGAACCGGGCGCACAGGATGCGCCGCTGATCAATCCCGGCTTCCCCTCCTACAACTTCGACGTTATCGACGGCATCACCTACCAGATTGATCTCTCAAGGCCTGCCCGCTTCGATAAGGACGGCGCTCTGGTCAATCCGGAATCAAGCCGCATCGTGAACCTGCAATACAACGGTCAGCCGATTGATCCGAATCAGAGATTTGTGGTCGCGACCAACAACTACCGCGCCGGTGGTGGCGGCAAGTTTCCGGAAATTGGCAGCGAAAAGGTCATCTTCGTCGGCCCCGACACGAACCGCGACATCATCGTTCGCTATATCGTCGACCAGGGCACGATCAATCCTTCGGCGGATTCCAACTGGTCCTTTGCGCCAATGCCGGGTACGACGGTTGTCTTTGAAACCGGCCCGAAGGGTCGCGCTTATGCCGGTGACATCAAGGCGGCGCGCATCGAGGATGCCGGGGACGGTACCGACGGCTTCGCCAAATTCCGTCTGGTTCTCTGATTGGGACCGGGGGCAGCACCGGCTGCCCCTTTCCTGAGGGACATCCGACTTAGCGCGATCGCTCAAAGCGCCCTATTCACCGGCAGCGGCATCGAGTACCGGGACCTGGTTGCGGCTGAGTGCGGCCTGGCGCAAAGCCCGAGCCACATCCCGGTCGATCTGGCGTATTGCCAGCTCTGGTGCCGCCGGGCGACCGAGCAGATAGCCCTGAAGTTCATCGCAGCCGGCGTCCGCCAGATAGCGGGCCTGATCCAGCGTCTCGACGCCCTCCGCGACAATATGCAGACCGAGAGCCGTCCCGAGATCGATGATCGAGCGGACAATGGCGGTCGCGTTATCCTCGCGCCCCAGGGCATCGACGAAACTGCGGTCAATCTTGATTACATCGAAAGGATAGCGGCTGAGATAGCTCAAAGAGGAGTAGCCCGTGCCGAAGTCGTCCAGTGCAATTCTCAGTCCCAGGGTCTTCAGCTGATCGAGGACCGCGGTTGCATGATCATCATCCTCGATCAGCACGCTTTCGGTGATTTCCAGTTCCAGCCGCGATGGATCTATCGTCGAGCGACGGAGAAGATCCTGAATATCCCTGACGAAATCGGGATGGCGGAACTGGACCGGGCTGACATTGACGCTGACATGCAGCCTTTCTTCAAGGCCTTGCAACAGTCGGCAGGCCTCTTCCAGCACGAACTGGCCGAGCGCGATGATCTTGCCAGAGACTTCCGCGACGGGAATGAAGTCACCAGGCTGGATCATGCCGCGCACGGGGTGATTCCAGCGCAACAACGCCTCATAACCCGAGATCGTGCCTGATGGGGCCGCAACACGCGGCTGGAGGTACAGGAGAAACTCGCCACGGGGCAAGCCGCGCTCGATGTCAGCCTCCAGGGCCCGACGCTTTTCGATCAGTTCATCCATGCCCGGCCTGAAGACCCGCCAAGTGTTGCGGCCAGCTTTCTTGGCATTGTAGAGGGCAACATCAGCACGTCCGATCAGTTCATCCAGCGTCGTGGCATCCTGCGGACAGGAGGCTGCTCCGATACTGACGCGGCAGACGACTTGCTCGCCACGTCCGGTGTCAAAGGGCTCCCGGAACGCCTGCACAAGCGCGCTGCAAAAGGTGTCCAGCGCATCGCCTGCCAATTCGCCCTCGAGCAGGATCGCAAACTCGTCGCCGCCGAGACGTGCAGCCATCCCGCCTGCGCCAACATGGGCCAGCAATCGTCTTGCTGTCTCCTTGATCACTGTATCACCGGCCGGATGACCATGCAGATCGTTGATATCCTTGAAATGGTCGAGGTCAACCAGAAGCGCTGTCACCTTATGCCCACCGTTCAGTGCGCGCTCGAGTGCAGCCACCAAGGTCTCTGTAAAGAGCGTCCGGTTGGGAAGACCCGTCAGAGGATCATGCAGCGCCAGATGGCGAATGTGCTGTTCCGCCTTCAACCGCTCCCGCAGATCCACCAGCGCACTGACACGGATCGTTCGCCCGCCATAGACTATATCACGCCCCCGTGCCTCGACCGGCACCCTTTCGCTTCCGGACGTAATCACGGTAAACTTTCGTATGCCGTCGCGAGCCGGATCATTGAGATCGAGCACACGGTGATAATCCTCTTTGCTGAGGATTGAGTAGATCGAGCTGCCGATCAGTTCCTGAAGCGGGCGCTCGACCAGTTTCGCCAGCTGTTCATTGCCGTCGATGATGACACCCGCCTCATGCATGAGGATGGCTTCTGTCGTTGCCGCAGCAAGAGCCGCCACCCGTTCCGCCTCTTCGTGGTCCCGCTTAAGCTTCTGGATCTCCTGTCGGCTTTCTTCCTCTGCCTGGATGTTGTCCATCAACCGATTGAACAGACGAGACAGGTTTTCCGCCTCATCACCAGGGTCGACCTGCAGTCGGTGTCCCAGATTGCCTCGCCCGGACACCAACTGGTTCAATGCATCTTCCACATGGCCTATACCAAGCCGCGTGCCGTGTTCGGCTATGTTGAGCCCGACTTCTTCATCCGCTGCGTTGACCCGGATCGCCATGAAGCGGTCCAGCAACCGGAAGAACAGATAACCAATGCCGAAGGCCCAGTAGAAATTCAGAACGGAACCGAAGATCTGGATATAGGCCTGATCGAAACGGTTCCCGGCCGGCAAGAGATGCGCGGGAGCGAGAAAGGCTAGCCCGATGGTACCAGCCACACCGGCAAAGGCATGAACACCGATGGCGCCCACGGCATCGTCGACCTTGAGTTTTGCCTCAACCCATTCATTGCCGGCAACGGCGACGAAGGCACCGATAGCGCCAATCAGCAAGGCGGCACCAGGTTCGAGAATGTGACAACCTGCCGTGACCGCGACGAGACCTCCGAGAAGGCCCGACAGGGACTTCTCCGGCAGCACCACACGATCCTTGATGAAGCCATGTACATAACCGATACAGGTTCCCATGCCGCCGGCCAGAACCGTGTTGAGCACAATCGGGGCAACGTCATCGTTTGCCGCAAACGTCGAGCCGCCGTTGAAGCCAATCCAGCCGAAAAAGAGAAGCAGGGCGCCGGTGGAGGTGAGAACGGGACTGTGGCCGGCAATCCGGATCGGGCGCCCATCAGGCCCGAAGCGCCCGCGCCTTGCACCGAGCACCATGCAGGCCGCAAGCGCCACCCAGCCCCCTGTGGCATGGACGACAGTCGAGCCGGCGAAATCGACGAAACCGAGATTGCCGAGGAAAGAGCCTCCATTGGGTTGCAGCGAACTGCCCCAGACCCAATGGGCAAAGACCGGATAAAGCAGGGCGGACAGGAAAATCGACCCAAAAACATAGGCCACAAGCCGCATGCGCTCGGCCACAGCACCCGAGACGATGGTCGCAGCGGTTGCACAGAACATCACCTGGAAGACAAAGAAACCTGCCTCCCAGCCGTCGACGTCCCACAGGAAGAAAAGGCTGCCGTCGACGCCGATCGGAAGGAAGCCGGAGCTTCCAAACGCAACCATGAAGCCGAAGGCGGCAAAGGCGACAACGCCAAAGACAAAGTCCAGCAGGTTCTTCTGGGCTACGTTGATGGAGTTCTTTGAGCGCACCCAACCGGCTTCAAGCAGCAGAAAGCCCACCTGCATCATCATGACCATGCCGGCAGCCGTCATCAACCAGGCAATGTCTGCCGGGCTCTGATTCGCCGTTGCGGGCTCGGCTTGCGCCAGCACTGCAGCAGGAAAAAAGGCCAATGCAAGGATCGCGCCAACGACGAAGCGATAAGGTCTCAGAATCTCTTGAATCACTAATAAATCCCGGATTTTTCACGGGAAATTCTCAGCCCACATCACTTAAAATTTGGTGTTTCGTCGTCAGTTTTTGGCCATATTTAGACGACGCGCGTTCACATTTTTTGTGCGCGGGAACATATCAGTCGAAACAAGTGAGGAATGAACGTCACACGATGCGGGATTTCTCGCCATCGCCAAACAGGGACGGCCCATTCTGGTCGATGATCTGCCTGGCCTTCCGGAAGGTGCAGTCCAGTGCATCATCCAACGACGTGAACACATCGGCGCGGATGAAATTCCGCTCCAGAACCTCTCCGTCGATGGTCTTTTCGATCCGTCCAGCCAACCGGTACTGACTGCCCTCGCGCTGCGGCAGCGCGTGGATCGTGCAGTCCTTATAGGTCTGCGGGTCTGCGAGCGGGGCCTGTTCGCCTTTGACGGAAGCGGCGCTTCCTGAGAATATCGAGAAAATGCGAGAGAAGATCGAAGCCATGAATTTTGCCTAGCACAAGGCATGATCGAGCGGAAGACTTTGCATCGGTTTTCAGGCAAGCTCCGTGTGGGAGATACGCAAGCACCATGCAACTTGAATGATCGGTGTTCGACTGTCGGGGAGGATGAAAGTGAGGGCCGCATTGTTCCTGTTCATGTGTCTGGCAACATCGGCGGTTGCACTGATCGTCATCTATCGCTGGCCGCCCCGTCTTGATCTTGAGCGCGATATCGTCCGCAACCAGCCGATCAGCGCCGTCGCGCAGGATATCGAGACCAGCCTTGCCACGTCAGAAAAAGCCTTTGAAGACATCCGCCCAAACCAGCACAAGCAGGTGATCTGGGCTGACAGGACCAGTCCGAGGAGGACGCCCTATTCCCTCGTCTATGTCCACGGATTCTCGGCTTCCTCCGGCGAGGTTCGCCCCCTGCCCGACCAACTGGCTGCAGCGCTTGGCGTCAATCTCTATCTTACACGCCTTGCCGGCCACGGCCGTTCATCAACCGCCATGGGCGAGGCAAGTATTGAAGCCTGGGCGAAAGATGTTATCGAGGCCATCGAAATCGGCGAGGCAATCGGTGACCAGGTCATTCTGCTCTCTGCCTCGACAGGCAGCTCCCTTGTCACATGGGCGCTGGCACGGCCCACGCTGGCGCAAAATGTCGCTGCGACGATCTTCATATCGCCCAATTACGGTGTCCAGGCGCCGGGAAGCTTCCTTTTGACCGGACCATTCGCAGAGCCGCTGGCGCGCCTGCTGATTGGCGACAATCGCGGATTTGAGCCCTTGAACGAGCGGGTTGCCGCCAACTGGACGACCAGCTACCCCGTGAAAGCGCTGATTCCAATGGCGCAGGCCGTGCGCCTTGCCGCACATACGCGCGTCGAGGACATCACGGTCCCTGCCCTTTTCCTCCAGTCCAGCGAAGACAAGGTGATCAGGCCCGATCTGACGGCCTCAGTCTCAAAGCGCTGGGGTGGCCCCAGCATGCTGGTTGATCCGGGTCCGAACGGCGATCCCAACAGCCACGTGATTGCCGGTGATGCCTTCTCGCCGGAAACCACCGCGGCCGTTCGCCAGACGATTCTGGACTGGCTTGCCGGAAATGGCATTCAACCAATCAGATGATGAGGTTGGACAGGATCTCGTTTTCCGTGATGTCCTCATAGCCGAGGCCCGCACCGTCGAAGCGTTCCAGCAGTGTCGCGAAATTGGCGCGCTCGCGCGTCTCGATCCCGATCAGGATGGAGCCGAAATTTCGCGCCGATTTCTTCAGATACTCAAACCGGGCGATATCATCATCCGGCCCCAGAAGATTGAGGAAATCGCGCAGCGCACCCGGCCTTTGCGGCAGGCGCAGGATGAAGTATTTCTTCAGCCCCGAATAGCGCATGGCGCGTTCCTTGACATCCGGCAGGCGCTCGAAGTCGAAATTGCCGCCGCTGACGACGCAGACGATCCGCCGCCCTTCGACCTTCTCTTTCGGCAGCATGTCGAGTGCGGCAAGCGACAGGGCCCCAGCCGGTTCCAGCACCACGCCCTCGATATTCAGCATCTCGGTCATGGTCACGCAGATCGCGTTTTCCGGAACAACGATCACCTGATCGGGCGAGAAACGCTTCAAGGCCTCAAAATTCGCCTCACCGATGCGGGCAACGGCTGCACCATCGACAAAATTGTCGACCTTGGGAAGCGTCACGATTGCTCCCGCCTCCAGACTGCGCTTCAGGCTCGGAGCACCGGCCGGCTCGGCAAAGACCATGACCTCTTTCGGCAGCCGATCGTTGAGATAACCGGTCATGCCCGAAGAAAGCCCGCCACCGCCGACCGGCATGATGATGAGATCGGGACTTGCCCCCTCCGGAAGCTGAGCCACCATCTCGGCGGCCACCGTGGCCTGCCCTTCGATAATGTCCTCATGATCAAACGGCGGCACCATATAGCCACCAATGGCATCGACATGCTCGCGTGCTGCGGCGTAGCACTGGTCGAAGATATCGCCGACGAGGCGGATGGTAATGAACTCGCCGCCAAAGGTGCGGGTCTTGTCGATCTTCTGCTGCGGCGTCGTCACCGGCATGAAAACGACCCCCGGCACACCGAAATGGCGGCAGACATAGGCAAATCCCTGGGCATGATTTCCAGCAGACGCGCAGACGAAGGTCTTGCCCTTGCCGGCACCGGCCACGATCTTGCGCAAGAAATTGAAAGCACCCCGGATCTTGTAGGAGCGCACCGGCGTCAGATCCTCGCGCTTCAGATAGATCTCCGCACCGTAACGGGCGCTCAGGTGATCGTTGAGCTGCAAGGGCGTTTCGGCAAAAAGACTCCGCATGGCCTCGAGCGCAGACTCGACTTCCTTGGGTATCACAATGTCCATCCGTTGAATTTTGATCTGCCTCCCGCTATGGCATAGTCACGTTGCTCAGACAAAGAATCTTTGCGCGGCACCGAAACCGGACCCGAAACCGTTGAACGCTAGCCTCCTTCGATCCGTTGTCTACATCGCCGCGCTGTGCGGCCTTTATCTTGCAACCGCCATGCTGATCCCGGCCATGGTTGATCTCTATTATGGTCACCAGGACTGGGCGGTGTTTGCCACATCCGCCGCGATGGTCGGCGGCGTTTCGCTGATGGCGGCCATGGCGACGCGGGGGCCTCCCCCGAACTTCAATCGTCGTGTCGGCTTTCTGCTGGTCAACGTGCTCTGGGCGGTCTTTTCGCTGACTGCCGCCATTCCGCTTTACTTCAGCGCTGCCGATCTGACCTTTTCACAGGCGCTTTTCGAGGGTGTATCCGCCGTGACAACCACAGGCTCGACCGTGATGGTCGGGCTCGACGACATGGCGCCGGGCATCCTGATCTGGCGCTCGCTGCTGCAATGGCTCGGCGGTATCGGGATCGTGGCGCTCGGCCTCTTCGTCCTGCCCTTCCTCAGGGTTGGCGGCATGTCCTTCTTCAAGATGGAATCCTCCGATACCAGCGACAAGCCCTTTGCCCGCATCGCCACCTTTACCCGCGCCTTCATCGCGATTTATGTCGGCATCACGCTGGCCTGCGTTGTCGCCTATGATTTCTCCGGAATGAACCATTTCGATGCGATCAACCATGCGCTGACCACAGTCGCCACCGGCGGATTTTCAACCCATGATGCCTCGTTCGGCTATTTCCAGAACGCATCGACGTTGTGGATCGCCACCTTTTTCATGACGCTCTGCAGCCTGCCCTTCTCGATCCTGATCGTTTTTGTGGTGCGCGGACGCTTCGATGCCCTGCGTGATCCACAGATTTTCGTGTTCGTCGGCTATCTCAGCGCCTTTGCGCTTGCTGCGGCCATCTACAACCATCTGCGCAACGGCGCAGAGATCGGTGATGCCATCACCCATTCGTTCTTCAATTTCGCCTCCATCCTGTCGACCACCGGTTATGCCAGCCAGGATTATCTGCTCTGGGGCAATTTTGCCGTCGCCGCAGCTTTCTTCGCCACCTTCATGGGCGGCTGTTCCGGTTCGACGGCGGGCGGTATCAAGGCCTATCGCTTTGTCATCCTGTTCAACATCATTGGTACCGGCCTGAAGAAGCTGATCTACCCCAATGCCATCTATTCCGTCCGGTACGGCAAACAGACGGTGGACGCCGAGACGCAGCGCGCCGTCTTCCTATTCTTCAGTGTCTATATCTTCATCTGGGTTGTCGGCACCATGGCCATGGCCATGCTCGGTTATGACTTCGCCACCTCGACATCGGCCGTCATTACCGCCCTGTCGAATGTCGGCCCGGGTGTCGGACCGCTTATTGGCCCCTCTGGCAATTTCTCCACGATGGGGGATCTGGAACTCAACCTCCTGTCCTTCATGATGTTGCTCGGTCGTCTCGAAGTGCTGACGATGATGGTGCTGTTCGTACCGCTGTTCTGGCGGTCCTGATCGCTTTTCCAATCCTGCCGACACCCCTTCCCGCTTGACGGGAACAGGTTGCGCTCGGCACACTTGGCCAGGCCAAGCGGGAGAGAATCAGTGATGAATTACCGCCCTTTGGGGTCGAGACTGGTGCGGTTTGCCATTGCCACTTCGCTCCTTCTGTTGCCCGGTCAGGCACTTTCGGGTCCGCTGCTTGATGCTGCGATCGAGGCGGAGCGCAAAGCCGTGCAGAATGATCCGCGAGGCGCCTTTGACGGAATGCACAGGGCATTGGCGCAGTTTTCGGCAAGCCTGCCGCTGACCGTTCCGCGCATTTCCTTCGTCACCGAAAAGCCTGTCGGCTACGGCGCCTTTACCGCCAGGAGCGATTCCATCTTCAAGCCGGGCGAAGCCATCATCACCTATCTGGAGGTGATCGGCCTGCGCTGGAAAACACTGGAGGACGGGCGCAAGCAGGCGAATTTCAGCGTCGATCTCGAACTCACCGATAGCAGCGGTCGCACACTTGCGCTGAAAAAGGACTTCGGCACCTTCGCCTATACCGGCATCTCCGAAATCACCGAGATCTACACCCATCTGACACTTGAGGTGGATGGTGCCGCCCCCGGCAATTACATCTTGCGCTATACGGTCAATGATATCGTCAGCGAACGCGCGACCCGGTTCGAGCAGAGTTTCACCATCGCTGGCTAATCTCCAACAAGGCCGCCGCTCAGTGGAGGAGGCCGTCGCATCCCCTGCGACGGCCTTCGTCCCCGTGCCTTATCCGAAACCCTATTGCGCCATGGTCGAGCGGTGCGCCCAGCCCGTCATGCGCTTTTCGATCCAGGCCATCAGCGCATACATGGCGATGCCCTCGACGGCGAGCGCCAAAAGGCCGGCAAAGACCAGGGGCACGTTGAACTGGCTCTGGGCCGAACTCATCATGTTGCCGAGGCCGTAATTCGAGGCGACCGTCTCGGACACGACAGAACCGACAAAGGCGAGCGTGATGGCTATCTTCAGCGAGCCGAAGAAATAGGGCATCGAGCGCGGGATGCCGACCTTCAGCATGATGTCGAGCTTTTTCGCCCCGAGCGCGCGCAACACATCCTCCGTTTCCGGCTCGATCGTGGCGAGGCCCGTGGCGACGTTCACGACAATCGGGAAAAAGGAGATGAGAAAGGCGGTGAGCACGGCCGGGACCGTGCCGATGCCGAACCAGATCACCAGGATCGGTACCAGCGCCACCTTGGGGATCGCATTGAAACCGATCATCAGCGGATAGAGGCCGGCATAGATGGTTTTGGACCAGCCGATGAAAAGGCCAATTGCCAGGCCCGCGACAACAGCGATCGCAAAGCCGAGCGTCGTTGTGTAAAGCGTCTGGAGGGAATTCTTCCAGATCGGCGACCAGTATTGCACGATCGCCTCAAACACTCGGGTCGGCGCAGGCAGGATGGTCGGCGGCATATCGAGGATGATGACCGTCAATTCCCAGATCACGAACAGCCCGAGCGTATAGAGCCAGGGGGCCGCCTTGACCCAGTTGATCCGCTGCATCAGGGGTTTTGCCGGTGCTGCCGGTTTTTCGAGTGTCATGGTCATGCCGCTACCCTCGCCTTGGCAATTTCACCATGCAGGACATGAACCATGTCGTTGAAGGCGTTTTCATACATCAATTCAAGATCGCGCGGGCGCTCGAAGGGCACGGTATGTTCCTTGACGATCCGGCCCGGACGCGCGCTCATGACGAAAATCCGGTCGGCCAGGAAGACCGCCTCGCGCAGATCGTGGGTCACAAGCACGATGGTCACGCCCTGTGCGGCATGCAGATCGCGAATGACGCACCACAATTCCTCACGGGTGAAGGCGTCGAGTGCACCGAATGGCTCGTCGAGCATCAGCAGTTCCGGCTCGTGAATGAGTGCGCGACAGAGATTGGCCCGCTGTTGCATGCCGCCTGAGAGTTGCCAGGGGAATTTCGAGCCGACACCTTTCAGCCCGACGATTTCCAGAAGGCTCTCGGCCTTCTCGACATATTCCTTCTTGTTGGCCCGCAGGCGATGCCGATGTTTCTCGACGATTTCCAGCGGCAAAAGGATGTTTTCCAGTGTCGTGCGCCAGGGCAGCATGGTTGGGTTCTGGAAAGCCATGCCGACGATCGACACGGGCTTGGTCACCTGCTGGCCAGCAACTATCACAACGCCTTCCTGCGGAATATGCAGGCCGGTCACCAGCTTCATCAGGGTCGACTTGCCGCAACCGGACGGCCCGACAACGGCGGCAAATTCACCCTTGTCGACATGCATGGTGAGACCCGAGACGGCAAGCGTCCCTTCGGCGCCACCATAGCGCATGTCGACATTTTCAATGGAAACGAGATGGGACATGCTTTCTCCGTCCGTCTTCGAGAGGATATCGAAACCCCCTCTGGCCTGCCGGCCATCTCCCCCACAGGGGGAGACCAGGCGCAGCACCGCCTGCCAAGTTCATTCACCTGATGAGATCACAGCCGGTGAAGCCCCTCCCCCTTGTGGGGAGGGGTTGGGGAGGGGAATCTGCCTTAAGGCAGCATACGCTCTTCCTTCGGCGGGAGATAGGATGCGTCAAAGACGCGGTCGGCAGCCACGTTGCCCTTGAGGCCCATGGAAACCTTCAGCGTTTCGATCGAGGCACCGAGGCGCTCCATGTCGACGCTGCCCATGCCATTCTCGACAACGTAAGGCGTCTTGATGTTCATGGCGTTTGCCATTTCAAGACGTTCCTTCTCGATATCGGGATTGAGCGTTTCGTTGCGCTTCAGGACGGCGGCCACGCCCTCTTCCGGATTGGCGACAGCATCGGCAAAGCCCTTGGCCAGCGCCCGCAGGAAGCCCTTCACGGCTTCAGGATTCTCGGCGGCAAAGTCGGTGTTGACCAGAACGCTGTTGCCATAAAGGTTCAGCCCGTTATCCGCCATCAGAATGGTCGCGATATCGTCAGCCGGGATACCTTGCGCCTTCAGGTTGAGGATGACCGAGAAGGCAAAACCAAAGACAGCGTCGACATCACCCTTGGCCAGCATCGGCTCGCGGACCGGAAAACCGATCGATTCGATGGTGATGTTGCTGTCGTCGATCCCGGCGACCTGCTTGAAGGCCGGCCACTGGGCGAAGGCACCATCCGGCGGCGGCGCGCCGAGCTTCTTGCCTTCCAGCGACTTCGGATCTTCGGTGACGCCAAGCGACTTGCGGCCAACGACCGAAAAGACCGGCTTGTCATAGACCATCATCACGGCCTTGACCTTCTGGCTCGGGTCCTCATCGAGGAACTTGATGACCGAATTGATGTCGCCAAAGCCCATCTGATAGGCGCCGGTGGCCACGCGCGGGATCGCCTCGACCGAGCCATTGCCGCTGTCGATCGTGACATCAAGGCCTTCGGCCTTGAAATACCCCTTGTCCAGCGCCAGCAGGAAGCCGGCTGCAGGTCCCTCGAACTTCCAGTCGAGGGTGAATTTGATGGCCGTCTCGGCATGGGCCGGCACAGCCGAAAGCATCGAACCGGCCATCAGGCCCAAAGCCAGCATGGCGCCTGAGAAAGTCCGTCTTGTGATCATGGATTAAGCTCCCCTGTTTTTTGATGGGGGCATAAAAGCAGGTTTTGAAATCGGCGCAAAGTGGAAAATGCACAGACTTTGGTCACATTCTGGTCTGAACGTTTTTTATGCAACAGTTGCTGTAAGCTTGAAAATGCAGGTCACGTTGCACCGCCGTCAACAACAGCGAATAAGCACATTGACCTTCCCAGGTTATCTCTTAGTTGTATTTATATATAATGCAACCAGAACGAAGGAGAATGTCATTATGCCAAAGCTCATATTCGCAATTCTGCTGACTACAGCTTTCTTGCCAGCAGCCGCACTTGCCGCTGAAATTGTTCATCAAGAATGCAATGTCGTGGAAGGAAGCCCCAACCAGGCGACTGTAACGGTTGAAGTCGGGCCGTCGAATGCCGGAGACATAATCAACACAGCCAGAATGACCGGCACCATGTTTGCGGTTTTCAACCAAAGGGCGATTGACGTCAATTGCGTCGGCGTCGGAAACGGGATCTTCCAATGCACCTCCAGCAAGACATTCGGGCTTCTGGAGACTGTAACCAATGTCGAGTACGGCATCGACGGTTTTGAGACATTGAACAACAGCCAGAACCAGACACCCTTCACCATAGCAGATCAAGGCGTTCTCTGCGACTAGAAAGCCTCCAGAATGCTTAGACGGGTCACGATTCGATTCCCTGCGCGCAAAAAACAACCTGTGCGCTGGAACAACGATGGACGGAGCATATCCCATGCCTTCTTGGTGCGGACGACGGGGGTCGAACCCGTAAAGCCTAAGGCCGAGGGATTTTAAGTCCCTTGCGTCTACCAGTTTCGCCACGTCCGCGTGCGCGCCCTGTTTGGGACAGTTCGCGGGGGTCGTCAAGGCTTTAGATCGGGGTTGACGTTCGCCAGAGGCTGGCAATCTCACCCGACGACCGCATCCACGAACTCGACCCCGAGCTCCTTCGGATTGCGCCAGCAGACGCGGCAGGAATGGGTCGTTCCGTCTTCAAACTTCAGATCGAAATGTTCCGGAATCGGAACAGTCGATTCCAGCGTGATCTTGGCTCCCCCTTCGGACAGATTGCGGATCATGCAGTCGAAGGTCGAATAGCCGCCCGGCAAGATCAGCCGCCCGGCCTTCAGGGCGCGAAGCCGCGGTTTCACTCTGTGTTCATCCATGCCTGCACCTCCTTTCGTCGAAAGCAATTTTAACGCTGCCGTCCCTTATGAAGCCTTGCCAGTTTCGTTAAAATGGGCTGCTACTCATGCAAAAGAGCGGCCACTGGCCGCTCTTCTACAGGATCCGGCAATGCGGACTTGACCGTTATCCGGCCAATTTGGCAGCGAGTTTTGCCACATGGGCGCCCTGGAACCTTGCGCCTTCGAGTTCGATCTCGGAGGGCTGGCGCGAACCGTCGCCGTCGGTGATGGTCGAGGCACCATAGGGCGAATTGCCCTTGACTGCTTCCACGCCCATCTGACCCTGGAAGGCATAGGGAAGGCCGGCATAGACCATGCCATGATGGAGGAAAGTCGGGACAAAGCCCATGATCGTCGTTTCCTGGCCGCCATGCTGGGTGGCAGACGAGGTGAACATCGAACCGACCTTGCCGACCAGCTTGCCGTTGAACCAGAGACCGCCGGTCTGATCCCAGAAGTTGCGCATCTGGGACGCGACAGTGCCGAAACGCGTGCCAGCGCCGACGATGATGGCATCGTAATTGGCCAGTTCGTCAACCGTTGCAATTTCAGCCTTCTGGTCGAGCTTGAAATGCGAGGACTTGGCCACTTCTTCCGGAACGAGTTCGGGAACGCGCTTGACCGTGACATCTGCTCCGGCAGACTTTGCGCCTTCGGCCACGGCATAGGCCATGGTTTCGATGTGACCGTAGGACGAATAATAGAGAACCAATACCTTCGCCATCTCGTAGTCTCCTTGGTGATGCGGACTGGCCGCCGTTTCAGTGATGCTGCAGATGTAGCCCAATCCGGCGTGGCGAAAAGACGGGCCGGCACGAACGCAGTGTTCATCGATCGGCATCATTTATTTTAACTGAGGGTCATCGTTTTTTGACAAATCCATTGCCGCTCATTACCGCTCGCGATGTATCTTGCCGATAAGATCCCTCCGGTCTCTCACCCATGCAAGCCATTCCAGGAAAACCCTCATGAATACGTCCTCGATTAAGACAGCCGCCATGCTCGCCATCGGCGATGAACTTTTGTCCGGACGCACCAAGGACAAGAATATCGGTTATCTGGCGGATCTGATGACGGTGGCCGGCATCGATCTCAAGGAAGTGCGGATCGTTGCCGATGAGGAAGACGCCATCGTTGAGGCCCTCAATGCTCTGCGCAGCCGCTATGACTATGTCTTCACCTCCGGCGGCATCGGCCCAACCCATGACGACATCACCGCCGATGCGGTGGCGAAGGCGTTTGGCGTTGCCTGCATTCATGATCCGGAAGCCATGGAGCTTCTCGCGGCCATGTATGCCCGGCGGGGAATCGAGTTTACCGAGGCTCGCCAGCGGATGGCACGCATGCCGGAAGGCAGCCGCCACATCCCGAACCCGGTTTCAACCGCGCCCGGCTTCATCATCGGTAATGTCCATGTCATGGCCGGCGTCCCGCAAGTCTTCCAGGCCATGATCAGCCATGTGGTCGGACTTCTGCCGACCGGCGCCCAGGTCATCACCCGCTCGATCACCTGCCCCTTTGGTGAAGGCGACATCGGCACAATGCTGGCCGCCATCCAGAAGGCGCATCCGGAGACCTCGATCGGCTCCTATCCGCATTTCGACGGAACGCGCTTCTCCACCGAACTTCTGGTCCGCTCGCGCGATCTCCAAGCCGTCAGCCTTGCCGCCGAAGCCGTGGAGGCCATGGTCGCAGAGCTTGCCGCCGAGAAGGAAAGAGTTGTAATGCGGGATCAGGGCACCGGTGAGCTTGCCTGATCGCGGCAATCCGCCCCCATGTGCCAAAAGCGTCGTCTGAATTGACCAAGGTCAATGTGGAACTTCGCAATGGGCCTAGTCTTTCCTCAGAGCGGAACAATTTTTAATCCGCCTGAGGAGACGACCATGGAATACAAGACACTTCTTGCCATTTTGGACACGCCGAAAAACGCCGAGCGGATTGCCGATTTTGCCTTTGCCCTGTCTCAGCAGTTCAAGTCGCATGTCATCGGTGCGCATACGGAGCCGCTGGCCATGGTGCCGATCGTGGCGCCTATGGAAATCCCCGATCCCGCCAGCATTCAGGCACTGCAGGACATGGCGCATGCGGAAACGGAGAGCTGTGAGAAGCTGTTTCGCAGCAAGGGAGACCGGGAAGGTATTTCCTATGAATGGCGCAGCTTCATGAGCTCGGCAGGCTTCAACACCTCCGCGCTGATTGACAGCGCCCGCGCGGCAGATCTCGTTATTGCGCCGCAGGCCGAAGGTGAGATGCTGTCCGGCAGCGGTTCAGACCTTGAGAGCTTCCTGTTTGAGAGCGGTCGTCCCGTGCTGCTCGTGCCTTATATCTACAAAGAGGTCAAACCGATCAAACGGGTGATGATCGCCTGGAATGGCTCACGTGAAGCGGCCCGCGCCACCTTCGACGCCCTGCCCTTCCTGATCGCGGCCGATGCGGTTGAGGTGCTGAGCATCGATGCGCCGGATACCGCGACCCAATCCGGCAGTATTGCAGGTGCCGAGATCGCTGCAACGCTGTCGCGCCATGGTGTCAACGTGACAATCCATTCCGATAGCTCGAGTTCGCTGCGCCCCGAAACCATGATCGAGAACCGGCTGGCCGACCAGTCGGTCGACCTCTTGGTCATGGGTGCCTATGGCAGTCCGCGCTGGTGGGAAATGCTGTTTGGTGGCGTGACAAAGACGCTTCTGCATTCGATGACGGCACTGACCCTGATGTCCCGTTGAACCATCAGCCCGGGAGCCCCTTGCCATGGGGGCCTGCTTGCCGCTAATAGCAGCGATCAAGGACCTGGGCACTCAGGAAACAAGCTTCGCGCGGCAAAGTCCGCGCGAAACGCGTTTTGGCCTTGCCGGCAACCGGCAGGCTCGTCGGGCCGCTCCGGTCATGCGTCATTGACAGACGCTGTCGAAACCCATGCGCGTGGAGCCGAAATCGATGTCGCTACCCGAAAAAGCCTTTCCCGTATCCTGGGATCAGTTTCACCGTGATGCCCGGGCGCTCGCCTGGCGGCTCGCCGGCCTTGGCGAAGAATTCCGCGCCATCGTCTGCATTACCCGTGGTGGCCTTGTGCCGGCGGCGATCATCTCACGCGAGCTCAATATCCGCCTCATCGAAACGGTCTGCATTGCCTCCTATCATGATTATGTGAACCAGGGCGAAATGAACCTCCTGAAGGGCATTTCCGCGGACCTGACGACAGATGGCGGCGCTGGCGTTCTGGTTGTCGATGACCTCACCGATACCGGCAAGACGGCCAAGGAAGTTCGCGACATGCTGCCCAAGGCGCATTTTGCCTGTGTCTATGCCAAGCCGAAGGGCGTTCCGACCATCGATACCTTCGTGACCGAGGTCAGCCAGGACACCTGGATCTATTTCCCCTGGGACATGGGCTTCACCTATCAGGAACCGATCGCCAAGGGCACCAAGGGCTGATCCTTCCTACATGCGACATGCCAGCGCCCGCCGAAGCACCAGCCCGGCGGGCGTTTTCGGTTGGAATGACCGACAGCCACCGCTCCCCTCTGCACAATGGCTGCATGATTTTTGTCGGGAACAATCCGTCCATTCATTCGTAAGAGTTCCATCGGACACATCTACAACCCGACGAGATGGAACCCCATGAGCTCATTGCATTCGCCGGAAGTGGCCATGCGTACCTATCCGCTGAGCGGAATCTTCGCGCCCTTCCCCTTTGTCTGCTTCACGCTGACATTCATTACCGACATCATTTATTGGCAAACATCTTTCCTGATGTGGCAGAACTTTTCGTCCTGGCTTCTGTTTTTCGGCGAAATCGGCGGAGCACTAGCTCTGATTGCCGGAGCGATTGATCTCGCCCGCAAGGACACCCGCGATACGCGCCCCGGCTGGTCTGCCACCATCGCCTTTGTCGGCGTCCTGCTGCTCGCCATCCTCAACAGCTTCATTCATGCCGGAGACGGCTGGACGGCGGTGGTGCCTTATGGATTGCTGGTCTCGGCTGCAACCATCGTCGCCATGATCCTGACGGTATGGCTCACCATCGAACATCGCTATGGACTGCCCTGGAGGATGCCATGATGAGACAACTTCCAAAGCAAAACCGCTCAGCCGTGACCAGATCGACGGAAGAGGCCTTTTCGACCCGCAGTCTTGCGCTGGCGACGACCGCGCTGCTGCTTCTTACTCTGGTTGGCTGCAGCGATGAAAGCGAGTTCGATGTCTCCAGCCAGATTGGTCCCGATCCGGTCCTGCCGGAACCGAGCACAAGCTTGCTGCCCGACATGAAGGTTGCCGAGGTGGTTGGCTGGTCCGAGGGAGAATTGCCGACCGTCCCTGACGGCCTCACGATCAGCGCCTATGCTACCGATCTAGCCAATCCGCGCACGGTCCACACGCTGCCAAATGGTGACGTTCTTGTCGTACAGGGCAAGGCACCGGGCGGAAAGCCGCTGGAGCGACCCAAGGACTATATTCGCGGCTTCATCATGTCGCTGGCCAAGGGTGGCGGTGGTGGGCCGCAAAAGGACAGCAACCTCATCACCTTGCTGCGCGACCTTGACCGTGACGGCACTGTCGATGAGCGCCATGATCTGCTGACTGATCTCAACTCGCCCTTTGGCGTCGCCTATGCTGACGAGACGCTCTATGTGGCTGCCGCCGATGCCGTGCTTTCCTACCCCTACACGCTTGGTGAAACGTCGATTACGGCCGAACCGGAAATCCTGACACCACTTCCGGGCGGCCCGATCAATCACCACTGGACCAAGGATTTGGCACTCAGTCCCGATGGCACCATGCTCTATGCTTCGGTCGGTTCCAACTCCAATGCGGCAGAGCGCGGTCTGGAAGCGGAAAAGGGCCGGGCGGCAATCTGGGAAATCGATCGGGAAACGGGTGCCGCTCGGATCTATGCCTCCGGCCTGCGCAATCCGAACGGGCTGACCTTCCATCCCGACACGGGTGTTCTTTGGGCTGTCATCAACGAGCGCGACGAGCTCGGCCCCAATCTCGTGCCGGACTACCTCACATCGGTTCGGGACGGGGCTTTCTACGGCTGGCCCTGGTCCTATTTCGGTGACCATGTGGACGAGCGGGTCCATCCGCCCCGCCCCGACATGGTGGAGCGCGCGATTGCGCCTGATTATTCATTATCCAGTCACGTCGCTGCCCTCGGCCTGACCTTTTCGATGAACTCGGCCCTGCCGGAGCAGTTCGCGAGCGGCGCGATCATCGGCGAGCACGGAAGCTGGAACCGCGATACCTTCAATGGCTACAAGGTCGTTTACATACCCTTCGAAGACGGCATGCCGGCCGGTGATCCCGTTGACCTCGTGACGGGTTTCCTCAATGGCGATCAGGCTCGCGGTCGACCAGTCGGGACCGGGATCGATGGAACCGGAGCACTGCTGGTGGCCGATGATGCCGGCAATACCGTGTGGCGCGTTGCCGCTGCGGACGGGACCGTGACACCGGAACCCATCGCGACGGATGCCAGGCCGACACAGACGCCGACCGCATCCACCGCTCCGGCTGCCAATACGCCTCCCGAGGACGGCTCACCGGCAAGCCCGACTGCGACAGAGGATGGCAGTGTTCCCGGCGTCGTGTCTCCGACACAAGCAGATGGGGCAACCAATAATGGTTCGGGGGCATCGGCGCAGCCGGGTGCACCCTTAGGTGGCGCGCCAGAGAGCGACGCCAATGCCGGACCGCCCGATAACGTCGATGGTGCCGCAGATGCAAGCGGAAGCGGCGGTTCAGAGGCGCAGGCCACACCGACTCCGCCACAGACGGAGATTGCACCGGCGGTTCTGCCGCCCGGCACTGTCGAAGATGTGAACTGATCTTTGCTGCCTGCCGTGTGGTCCGTGATTTGCGGGAGGCTTTGCTTCCTCCACGCAGCGTTCCACAATGCGCACTCATTCAGAGTGCCGAAAACGCCAACGCCCTCCCCCAGCTCTGACCGCCGCCTGGCGGTCTCTTTCTTACTGGTCGGTACCCCGGATGCAGGATGACGCGCTGGTGCGCCTTTGTCGCGGCCCACCATAAGACGGTTGCAGACATCCCTCCCTGGTCCCGGAACCCCGAGAATGCTTTTGCCGTTTGAGCTCTGACGAAGGGAGAGGCAGAATGGATGTCCGATCAAAATTCCACATGCTGGCGCGCGCCGGCTATACGGCTCGCGGCGTGGTATTCCTGCTCGTTGCGGGCCTTGCGCTGGTTTCGGGCCTGACAGGCAGCGAACCCGACACGCAGTCGGCTTTAAGAACCCTGTTCCAGCAGCCACTTGGTCGGGTTTGGATCGCCTTGGTCGGGCTGGGTCTTTGCGGCTTTGTCGTCTGGCGCCTCGCTCAGTCGATCGCCAATGCAGACCAGCAGGCAAGCGATCTGAAAGGCTACCTCATTCGGGCCGTGATGTTTGGCAGTGCCATCGTCTATGCAGCTCTTGCCATTACCTGCTTTTCCATGGCCCTGCTCTATTCCCAGGGTAGCGGCTCCTCCGGCGAGCAGGGTGTTGCCTACTGGGTCATGTCACAGCCCTTCGGGCGCTATCTGGCAGGCATCATCGGCATAGGCTTTGTGATTGGTGGCTGCGTGACCGCCCTCAAGGGCCTCGCGCGCCGCTTTGGTCGCCATCTCGATCTCGATGTGTCGAAAAACTCGCCAGCAGTCCTGATCTCGATCTATGGACTGGTGGCACGGGGGGTTGTCTTCATGGTCGTCGGTGGGTTCTTCCTTTATGCCGGCTTGACGATCGATCCCGAGCAGGCCGGGGGGACGGCTGAAGCGCTGGCCTGGGTGCGCCAGCTTCCGTTCGGGGGCACCGTCTACACCATCGTGGCCGTCGGTCTTGCCGCATTCGGAGCCTATAATTTTGTCGAGGCACGCTATCGCCATATCCGTGAGCCGGATACGGGTCGCTTGCGACAGCATCTGCCGATCGGGAGACCGAGCACGCAGAAACCCAGCCCTTGAGCGCAGTATCAGTCTCTGTGCCGTCATGCCGATCTTGCCTTTGCGCCGTCATGCGCATGTGGGGTGCGCGACGGTTGCGGATCAATAGAGCAACCACCCACCATTTCTTGTGGTCCCTCCCGATCTTGCGTCACATCGCAACAGGTTTTCGTCCCCAGATATTCTCGTTTGTCTCCTCTTGACTTCCGCGAAGGCCGCCTCCACGCCGGGTGCCGAAAAGAGAAAATCCAAACATTACCGACACTTCACTGTTTTACCCGTTATCCACACCCCCACCCACAAGATCTAGCGTTAATATTTCATTCACAAACCACCCCTTGACGGAATCAGTTCACTCGATGTTAATGAACCCGTTGCGGCGGCGACTGGACCGGGCATGACGAGGCCGGGTTTCATCAGAAAATTGTTGCTTATGTGCCAGGGCGAATCCGTGCGTGAAAGCATGGGCACGCCGCAGGACACTGTTTGCAAATTTCTGACGCCGAAACGGGGTTCGGGGACTGGCGGCAATAAGTTGTTAGTACTATATTTAGTGTTTGCAGCCACGATAACCACAAGATAAAGCGTCAGACATCTCCGGATGAATCACTGACGGATGAACAATTGGCTGGCTGCGCGAGTTGGACGCGCAGCGAGACGTACACTTTGCGCCTTCGTGGCGCGCAAGATCGAGGGACAGGCAGATGCGCATAGAAAGACGTTTCACCAAGCCGGGCCAATCGCCATATGCGGAGATCAAATTCCGCAAGGCGGTGAGCGAAATCAAGAACCCGGACGGCTCGATCGTCTTCCGTCTGGCCGATATCGACGTGCCGAACCAATTCAGCCAGGTCGCAGCCGACATTCTGGCACAGAAGTATTTCCGCAAGGCCGGCGTGCCGAAGATCTTGAAGAAGGTCGAGGAAAACGACGTTCCTTCCTTCCTCTGGCGTTCGGTTGCCGATGAAAAGGCGCTGGCCAGCCTGCCGGAAGACGAGCGCTATGGCTCGGAAACCGATGCCCGCCAGGTCTTCGATCGCCTGGCCGGCACCTGGACCTATTGGGGCTGGAAGGGCAAGTATTTCACCTCGGAAGAAGATGCGAGCGCCTTCAAGGACGAGCTCGCCTATATGCTCGCCACCCAGCGCGTCGCACCGAACAGCCCGCAGTGGTTCAACACCGGCCTGCACTGGGCCTATGGCATTGACGGCCCCGGCCAGGGCCATTTCTATGTCGACCCCTTCACCGGCAAGCTGGTCAAGTCCAAGTCGGCCTATGAGCATCCGCAGCCGCATGCCTGCTTCATCCAGTCGGTCGAGGACGATCTCGTCAACGAAGGCGGCATCATGGACCTCTGGGTCCGCGAAGCCCGTCTCTTCAAATATGGCTCCGGCACCGGCTCCAACTTCTCCTATCTGCGCGGCGAAGGCGAAAAGCTGTCGGGCGGCGGTCGTTCCTCCGGCCTCATGTCCTTCCTGAAGATCGGTGACCGGGCAGCCGGCGCCATCAAGTCCGGCGGCACCACCCGTCGCGCGGCCAAGATGGTCGTCGTCGACATCGACCATCCCGATATCGAAGCCTATATCGACTGGAAGGTGAAGGAAGAGCAGAAGGTTGCAGCCCTCGTCACCGGTTCGAAGATCGTTGCCAAGCATCTGAAGGCGATCATGAAGGCCTGCGTCAATTGCTCGGCCGACAATGACGATTGCTTCGACCCGAACAAGAACCCGGCCCTCAAGCGCGAAATCAAGGCGGCTAAGAAGGACCAGGTTCCGGAAAACTACGTCAAGCGCGTCATCCAGTTCGCCCAGCAGGGTTATACCGACCTCGACTTCAAGACCTATGACACCGACTGGGATTCGGAAGCCTATCTGACGGTTTCCGGCCAAAACTCGAACAACTCCGTTTCGCTGAAGGACGACTTCCTGCGCGCTGTCGAAAACGACGGTGAGTGGAACCTGACCGCCCGCAAGGACGGCAAGGTGATGAAGACGCTAAAGGCTCGCGACCTCTGGGAGAAGATCTCCTATGCCGCCTGGGCATCCGCCGATCCGGGCCTGCACTACAACACGACGATGAACGACTGGCACACCTGCCCGGCTGCCGGCCCGATCCGCGCATCGAACCCCTGCTCGGAATACATGTTCCTCGACGACACGGCCTGCAACCTGGCTTCGCTCAACCTGTTGCAGTTCAAGGATGCGGCGACCAAGAAGATCAACATTGCCGATTACGAGCATGCGGTGCGCCTCTGGACCGTCGTTCTCGAAATCTCAGTGATGATGGCACAGTTCCCGTCGCGCCAGATTGCCGAACTCTCCTATGAATACCGCACGCTCGGCCTCGGCTACGCCAATATCGGCGGCCTGCTGATGTCGTCGGGCATCCCCTATGACTCGGCGGAAGGCCGCGCCATCTGCGGTGCATTGACCGCTATCATGACCGGCGTGTCCTATGCGACGTCAGCCGAAATTGCCTCGGAACTCGGCCCCTTCCCCGGCTATCAGCCGAACTGTGACAACATGCTGCGCGTCATCCGCAACCATCGCCGCGCGGCCCATGGCCTCTCCGAAGGCTATGAAGGTCTGTCGGTCGATCCGGTGGCGCTCATTCATGCCGATTGCTCCGACCCGGCCCTGATTGCCCATGCGACCGCCGCCTGGGACAAGGCGCTGGAACTCGGTGAACAGCATGGCTACCGCAATGCCCAGGTCTCGGTCATCGCACCAACCGGCACGATCGGTCTCGTCATGGACTGCGACACGACCGGCATCGAGCCCGATTTCGCGCTGGTGAAGTTCAAGAAGCTCGCCGGTGGCGGCTACTTCAAGATCATCAATGCCGCCGTTCCGGAAGCGCTTAGGGCACTCGGCTACTCCGAATCGCAGATCGCCGAGATCGACGCCTATGCCGTTGGCCATGGCAACCTGAACCAGGCGCCGGGCATCAATCCGACGACGCTTCGGGCCAAGGGCTTCACCGACGAGAAGATCGCGGCTGTCAACGGCGCGCTGAAGGCTGCCTTCGACATCAAGTTCGTCTTCAACCAGTGGACGCTCGGCGCCGACTTCCTGAAGGAGACCCTCAAGGTCACCGACGAGCAGCTCGCCGACATGAGCTTCAACCTGCTTGACCATATGGGCTTCTCGAAAAAGGACATCGAGGCTGCCAATATCCATGTCTGCGGTGCGATGACGCTGGAAGGCGCGCCCTTCCTCAAACCCGAGCATCTGCCGGTCTTCGATTGCGCCAACCCTTGCGGCAAGATTGGCAAGCGTTATCTCTCGGTTGAAAGCCATATCCGCATGATGGCGGCGGCCCAGCCCTTCATCTCGGGCGCGATCTCCAAGACGATCAACATGCCAAACGAGGCGACAGTCGAGGATTGCGGTGCAGCCTATATGCTGTCCTGGAAGCTGGCGCTCAAGGCCAACGCGCTTTACCGCGACGGCTCGAAGCTCTCCCAGCCGCTCAACGCCTCGCTGATCGAGGACGAGGCGGACGAGGACGGCGTCGAGGAACTGATCCAGCTGCCGGCGGCTGCCCAGGCGGTCACCGTCACTGAAAAGATCATCGAGCGTGTCATCGAACGGGTTGTTCGCGAGCGGGAAAAGCTGCCGAACCGCCGTCAAGGCTATACCCAGAAGGCAACCGTTGGCGGTCACAAGGTTTACCTGCGCACCGGCGAGTTCGGTGATGGCCGTCTCGGCGAGATCTTCATCGACATGCACAAGGAAGGTGCCGCCTTCCGTGCGATGATGAACAATTTCGCCATCGCGATTTCGCTTGGTCTGCAATATGGCGTGCCGCTCGAGGAATATGTGGAGGCCTTCACCTTCACCAAGTTCGAGCCGGCCGGCATGGTTCAGGGCAATGATGCGATCAAGAATGCCACGTCGATCCTCGACTATGTGTTCCGCGAACTCGCCGTCTCCTATCTCGGTCGCCACGACCTCGCCCATGTCGATACGTCGGACTTCTCCAACACGGCGCTCGGCAAGGGCATCCAGGAGGGCAAGACCAATCTGGTCTCGACCGGCTGGACCCGTGGCCACAAGCCGATGCTGGTCGGCGGCACGGGCCATCAGCCGCTCGCCGAGCCGAAGGGTGCAGCGACCGCCGCTCCGGCCAAGGCCTCGTCCGGCGGAACCGTCACGGCGTTCTCGGGCAATGCCGCCCGCAAGCTTGAGGTGACGGCTGCCATCTCGACCTCCGAAATCGTCGCCTTCAAGCGCGATTACGAGGAGCGCGCGGTCGAATTCGCCGAGGAGATTGCCGAGGAACTGGTCGACGAAGCCGGCCAGGAAGCCACCGCCCTCTTCTCCGACAAGGCCGCCGCCGACGCCGCTGCCGCCAAGGCGGATGCCAAGAAGGTCGAAGCCGAACGCCGCATGCGCTCGATTGCGCAGGGCTATACGGGCAACATGTGCTCCGAGTGCCAGAATTTCACGATGGTGCGGAACGGGACTTGCGAGAAGTGCGACACGTGTGGCGCGACGAGCGGCTGCAGCTGAGGATTAAACCAAGTACGAAAGTTCTAAATGTACCTTCTGGGTCTAATTGAACCTTATCGCGCTGAGATCGCGTCAGTAGCCCTCCCTTTAGCGGGGGGCTACATAAAGTATTTAGCTAGCCCACGATCAAAGATAATCTATTCCAAGTCGCACGGCTTCTGTTACGGCTTAAGAGGCGGGGATGCAGAACCGAGTCTAGTATATACCGAGTCACTTATTTTCAAGAATGCGGGTCGAAAGACAGCTACAGAAATAGAAATCATCTTAGGTCGACGACCACAAAATTTTGCAATCTGGCCTCAGAGAGACTACCAGGTCACCGAAAACGCTGAAGGTTTCTTCGTCTTAAAGACACAAAACCTTGCGCCTAATGAACACTTCACAATTAACATGCTCGAGGTTGGTTACAACCCTCCGATGCTTACCAATGTTCGTTGCGCCGACGGACCTGCTAAAGCGATAAATGTAGCCCCCGCTCAAATTTACTCTCGTTGGGTGCATCTAAGTGCAGCCACCCTAATGTTCATGGGATTCTGTACGTCGCTGTACTTGATAATCAGGTTTATCGAGTACGTCACAATCTGACGTAAGCCAATTTTTACAGAAGCATTAGAGCGTGGTCCACCTCCCCCCATGCGGGGGAGGACGGAAAATCGAAGGCTTAGGCGAGCGCAAGCCGCCTAAACTTCAGATTTTCCCGGAGAGGGGCGCGGTTATGCTGGCACTCACCTGACCGAGCCCCCCTCTTGCGATTTCAGATGTTTAGGCCGCTTGCGCTGGCCTAATTCATCGAAATCGCTTTCTCCCCCGCATGGGGGGGAGATAGAAGCCAAGATATACGCCGCACAAACCATTAACACTGCTGCGCATGAACCCACGGTAACGTTTGCCCGTGACCCATCGAGATGGCGCGACCCCACCTCCCCCCAAGCGGGGGAGGACGGAAAATCGAAGGCTTAGGCGAGCGCAAGCCGCCTAAACTTCAGATTTTCCCGGAGAGGGGCACAGTTCCCGTGGCACCATCCTCACCGAGCCCCCCTCTTGCGAAATCTAAGGTTTGGCCCTGATCGGGCCAATTCCTCGATTTCGCTTTCTCCCCCGCAAGGGGGGAGATGGGGCCGCGCTTGGCCACCGCTCCCAAGTCTCCCCCGCGTGAGGGATATAAGGCCGTCTCATTCGCCGCTATTCCTCAACTCACTGAGGATCGTGTTGCAGACACCATCGAGGTTCTCCTCGACCTCAGCGTTCCACACCCTCAGCACCCGAAACCCCGCAGAGCGAAACCAGGCGTCACGGCGCGCATCATGGGCGCTGTCGACATGCTGGTGCCCGTCCACCTCAACGATCAGCCGCGCCTCGAAGCAGACGAAATCGAGAATGTAGCCGTCGAGCGGCACCTGGCGCTTGAACTTGAAGCCGCCGAGTTGCTTTGCCCGCAACTCCTGCCACAGCCGGTTCTCAGCCCCTGTGGCATCCGCCCGCATGACGCGGGCAAATCGGCGATGGCGTTCTGGTACCTCGCGATGCGGCATCTCGCACTCTCCGAAACCACCACAGATTGCACTCCAATTGCGGGAAAGGAAAGAGCGATCCGCAGCCCACCTCCCCCCAAGCGGGGGAGGACGGAAAATCGAAGAGTTAGGCGCGCGCAAGCCGCCTAAACTTCAGATTTTCCAGGAGAGGGGCGCAGTTATGCTGGCACTCACCTCACGAAGCCCCTCTCTTGCGAAATCTGAGGTTTGGCCCTGATCGGGCCAATTCCTCTCACAGCCTTCGCACGGCGTCGCGCTCAGGCCTCCGTTCGCTGAAATCGATTCACTGGATCGATTTCTGGCCTTCGGCCACCGCTCCGAAGTCTCCCCCGCAAGGGGGGAGATGGGCCGAAACGGTCACCGCGCGCAACTTCCCTCTCCCTCCAAGGGAGAGAAAAGACCTTCATCACACTTTCGTGATCAAATTGCGCACCGTCCTCAATTCCCCTCAATCCCTTACGGGTTAACGACGCGGATTTGCCTCCCCTTGGGGGATGATCATTCCAAATTCCCCAACACAATCAATCACCATACCCCATTTTCATCCCCCTCCCTTTTTCTCTGCCCCATACTCATCCCGTTCCGCCCTCGGATACACCGGACATTGCGAAGTCCGGCGAGGCGGGGCCGGTGCCGGGGTGGAGGGCTGTCGCAGGTCCAAGGCAACGGCGTCGCAACGGTCTCCCTCCCTTCGCCAGGAAGAAGGGACAACCGGCACGGATGGCCGGTTCCTGATCTTCCTGCCTGATCAGAAGGGGCGTGCCCGGGAGGCACACAAGGAGGCGTCCGGCGCAAATGCCGGATGACAAGACGGCGGGGAGCCCCAGAGATCCGACAAGGATCAAAGGGCCTCCCCGGGACTGAGGGTCCGGCCGGACGGTACCATCCGGCGGGAACCTCCCGGGCCGACCGGCCAGGGTGTCGCCCTGTCTCACAAGGACAGGCGGGACCCGACCCTCAAGCCCGGACGACGGTGGATCGCCAATGATCTTTCCGTCACCGCCGCCTCTGCAGCGAGACACTGCGATGGAAAAGACACCGAACAGGGCGCCGGAAGGAGCCACATAAACTACTTAGATAGGTTGCTTCTGGCGCCCTGTCCGAGACGAAAGACAAAGGCCAACATGGCCGCAACCGGAGGGCAAAACCCGACCGGACATTGGCCATGGTTTTTTGACAATTTGAATTTTGCTCGACCTCTCTTCCCCCTTGGAGGGAGAGGCTTCGGAGCGTTGGCCGGAGGCCGGAAATCGATCCAGTGAATCGATTTCAGCGAACGGAGGCCTGAGCGCGACGCCGCGCGAAGGCGATGAGAGAATGCTGGCACGGCACTTCACCTCCCCCATGCGGGGGAGGACGGAAAACCGAAGGCTTAGGCGAGCGTAAGCCGCCTAAACTTCAGATTTTCCAGGAGAGGGGCGCAGTTCCCGTGGCATCATTCTCACCGAGCCCCCCTCTTGCGATTTCTGATGTTTAGGCCGCTTGCGCTGGCCTAATTCATCGAAATCGCTTTCTCCCCCGCATGGGGGGAGATGGGTCGTCGCGCTTTCGGCTTTTGCCCCGCATCTACCCTTCGGGCACCTTCTCCCTGGCTGCGGGGAGAAGGACCAGACGGTCAGGACACGCCCTCACCCGAATACGGCAAAAATCCGGCAATGGTCGGAACCAAGGTCAGCGCGCCTCGTTAGACGATTGTAATTCCCAGGCAAGCCTTGCAATCCCAAGGCGAAATGCCAAAACCGAGGAGAATTCCATGCGTGCATTGAACCTGACCACCCTCATCCTGGTCATCATTGGCGGCGTCAACTGGCTATTGGTCGGCCTTGCCGATCTCGACCTTGTGGCTGCCCTGTTTGGCGGACAGGACACCATGCTGGCGACCATCGTCTATGTGCTGGTCGGCCTATCGGCGCTGTGGCAGCTCGTGCCCTTCTTCAAGGCCATGTCGATCGGCGAGACCCATGCCGAGGCCAATGTGCATCATCGCCACTGACGATCCCGGCGGTCTGCGGCCCGCCTCATAATCGACAAGCGTTCATCCGCGTGACGGGGGCTTCGTGGCCCCCGTTTCTTGTGGTCAATTCGTCCGGGCTTTCCCAAAAAAGGCCAGTTGCCAGTGATCCGGGCGGACTTGCCAAGAACGCTTCCTTAACCGGCAGTCGCTAATCTCGATGTCCGTAAAGGACAACCAAGAGACGAGTTGACAGCATGTCCAAACCGACATTCCGCTTCACCCATTACGATCTGAAGGAACAGCGGGCCGGCACCATCATCGAGGTGACCCTGTCAGCGGTCAACAATGTCCGCCTGATGACCGCGACCAATTTCCAGCGCTTCAAGGAAACGCTGGACTACAAATATGTGGGTGGCGTGGCGAAGAAATCACCGCTGAAGCTGGTGATCCCGGAAAATGCTCATTGGCACCTGATCGTCGATATGGAAGGCCATCATGGGCTGGCCGAATCCAAGGTGAAGATGGTGGCAGCGCCCCAGGTCCAGCCGAAGCAGAAGGCGTCGTAAGGCGCCTTTGCGGCCATTACCGGATCCCTTCCAGAACCTCATCTGCCGCGCGAAGCCCGCTTGAATGGGCGCCATGCACCGTGCCGAAATGCTCGGTGCTGGTATGCTCGCCGGCAAAATGCAGCCGGCTTCCGACCGGCCTTGCCAGCGCATCGAAATCGGATGGCAGCGCCCCGACTGCCGGATAGGAATAGGCGCCGAGGCTTGAGGGATCGCGGGTCCAGGCATGGCGGGTGATCGCCACGGGTGCGGAAATCGTCTCGCCGAACATCGAGCGCAGCACCTCCATGACCTCCGCCTCGACCTCGGGCATATCAAGGCCATCGACGCGGCTTGCCTCGGCCCCGCTTGCCATCAGCGTCAGGACCGGTTCACCATGGATCGGCATGAGGTTCAGCATATCGGCGAAACGGCCGCGCACTTCGCCGGCATAGCCTAGATAATGCAGATCGGTTGGCCAGAAGGCACGCTCGAAGCGGACGGAAACCTTGGCGAGATTGCCGAAGCCGATCGCCTCGATCGCAGCACGGTGGCGTGGCGGCAGCGGCGGATCGAAACGGATTGCACCCGCTTTCAGGACACCGAGCGGCACGGTGACGATCACATGATCGGCGCTCAATTCAAGATCGTCGGTCTCGACCGTGACGCCCTCCGCGCCATGGCGGATCGCCCGAACCCTGGCGTCAAACCTGATGTCGAGTTTTTCGGCGAGCGGCGCGATGAGGCTGTCATAACCTTGGCGGACGATGGTATCGGGTCCCTCATATTCGCCGCCGCTTTCGGCATGAAGGGCGGATAGCGCGCCGAGGGGCGCGCCAAGCTCGTTCTCCAGCCGGTCGGTCAGCACCCAATTGCCGAGCGGCGATGACAGAAGCGCGGGGTCGAGCGCCTGCACGGCGTCGAGCATCGACAGATCGGGATTGGCTTCCGCTTCCTCGGCAGCGGCCTCGATCAGTGCTTCCATCCGTTCCCAGGTGGCCCAGAAGGCTTCCTCGCCCACGGCCTTGCCGTCCGGGCCAATCAGGATGGAAAGGTCCTCGTCGACGAAAAAGGGCGAGGCGCCTGCGGCCTCGACAAGGTCAACGAGCGGATTGCCGTCAAAACCGTGAATGAAATTGGCGCCCTGCTCCACCGGAACGCCGAGGCTGCGGTCGGTGTAGATGCGCCCGCCTATGCGGTTGCGGGCTTCGAGAACGGTCACGGCAGCGCCCTCGCCCTTCAGCCTCGCCGCCGCTGTGAGACCCGCCATGCCGGCGCCGATGACGACGACGCGAAGGCCGGCGGCCCTGCGGCTCCCGCCTGTCGCGGACGCCAGAGCCGCATTCGCGCCGGTCAGGCTGGACAGGACCGTGGCCGCGAACAGCCGAAGCAGGCGACGCCGGGCAAGGTCAGGCTGCATGGACACCGTCACGGTTTTTCCCGGCGTCGTCGGCGTCCCTGCTGGCACCTGATGGCTCGTCAGAGGCGAGGTCTTCGGCGAAGAAGGCACGGCCACGTCCACCCTCCTGGAGGCATAGAGCGCCCGGTCGGCCATGATCATGATGTCGCGCGCCGCGACACCGTTTTCCGGGGCCACAGCAATGCCGAGGCTGATGCCGACATCGACAACGGCACCCGACGACAGCGTAATCGGTCGGGAGACGGAGGCAATGATGGCCTGGGCCAGCATCGACAGGCGCGCTCGGTCGCGGAAAGCCGTCATCAGGATCACGAATTCGTCGCCGCCCACCCGGCTCACGAGACCCTGTTCCGTAACGCAGTCACGCAGACGGGTGGCAACCGCCCGGATGACCTCGTCACCGGCTGCATGGCCATGGATGTCATTGACGGCCTTGAAGCGGTCGAGATCACCCGCCATGACGGCAAAGGGTGCGTGGGTCAGCCGCTCTGCAGCCTCGTTCAGGGCCCGGTCGAATGAGAGCCGGTTGGCAAGGCCCGAGAGTGCATCCTTGTGGGCGAGTTCGCGATTGAGCCGCTCACTTTCCTCCAGCCGGGTTGACAGGCGGGCGATCGAGCGGCCAAGGATCAGGCTCGCGATCAGCAACACGCCGCAGAGCAGGACCACGGTCGGCACGACAACGGCCCATATCTCGACGCCTGGACGGTATAGCGTCCAGCTCAGGCTGCCGAGCATGCGACCATCAACCCCGATCAGCGGCACAAGACCGCCCGGATCGCGAGAGAAGGCAAGCCCCGGGAATTCCAGTTCCTTGTTGACTGCGACAATAAAATCCGTCGTCAGCGGGCGGGCCGAGACGACGATGACCGGTGGCCCCTCCGGCAGGACTACCTCGGCGTCATAGGGGACAATGGCCATGGCTGTCGCGAGCATGGTTTCGCCATCAATCTCGATGAAGCCATAGGCAGCAATCTGCTGAACCTCGAAAGCCCCAACAAGGCGCTGGGTGTAACCACCTTTGATCGCGATGCGATTCGTGTCGTGACGGGCAAGCGCCAAATCAACAAGAGCCTGCAAATCAGACCCTGCGTCCAGCGGCGTCTGAGTGAAATCGACCTCACCCTGCCAGGACTGCATCAGCACCCGATTACCTGGCCCGATCAAATACGTGCGCTCATGGCCGAAATCATACCAGAGCGACGAGACGAACTCGTCCTCCACATAGGTCCGATTGAAGTTGAGAGTGATGTTTTCGACCGATCGATCCCAGCGCGCCATGGTCAACTGCTCGCGGGCCATCAGGTTGTTCCACGCGCCGATCACGTTCTGAAACAGCTCGATCTGTTTCTCGACGGCAATCTTGTCTGCCTTTCCAGACGCAATGAAACCGACAAAAAGGAGCGACAGGCCGGCAAGCGTGATCAGTACGGCTGCAAAAATCTTGACAAGCTTCGGCAAACCAAAACGGGAGGACCCGCCGTCACCCACTGACGCTGGCAGAGACCTCTGATCTCCAAGCATGAAAACCCCTCAAAAATGTCGCCACAATAAGTGGCCACAGGATAATTGAGGCGGCTTAAAACCGGCTTAAGCTGAAATTTCGATCAATCGGTGATGATCAGCCGCCGCCCCGCTCACGGCGAAGCTTCGCCCACCAGTCGAGGCGCTTGCGGATCTCTCGTTCAAAACCGCGCTCCGGCGGATCGTAATACTGCTGGCGGCCCATCTTTTCCGGGAAATAGTCCTGGCCCGAAAATGCGTCCGGCTGGTCGTGGTCGTAGAGATAGCCGTCGCCATAGCCTTCGCCCTTCATCAGCTTGGTCGGGGCATTCAAAATGTGCTTCGGCGGTAAAAGCGAACCATGCTCCTTGGCCGCCCGCATGGCCGCCTTGTAGGCGACATAGACGCCATTCGATTTCGGGGCCGTGGCGAGATAGACGCAGGCCTCTGCCAGCGCCAGCTCACCTTCCGGAGAGCCCAGATAATCATAGGCATCCTTGGCGGCATTGCAGACCACGAGCGCCTGCGGATCGGCAAGGCCGATGTCCTCGACGGCCATGCGCACCAGCCGCCGTCCGAGATAAAGCGGGTCCTCGCCGGCATCGAACATACGGCAGAGATAATAGAGTGCGGCATCGGGATCGGAGCCGCGCACCGCCTTGTGCAGGGCGGAGATCAGATTGTAGTGACCATCCTGTCCCTTGTCGTAGACAGGTGCGCGGCGCTGGACGATGCGGCCCAGCCCCTCGGTGTCGAAGACTTCGCGCGGTCGGGCCGCACGCCAGACCTCTTCGGCAAGCGTCAGCGAGGCGCGGCCATCGCCATCGGCCATGCGGATCAGGCTGGCGCGGGCGTCCGCGTCCAGCGGCAGCGGCTTGGCCTCATTTTCTTCGGCCCGCTTCAGAAGCGTCTCGATGCTCGCCTCGTCATGCGGCTTGAAAGTCAGCACCCTCGCCCGCGACAAAAGAGCGGCGTTCAGTTCGAAGCTCGGATTTTCGGTCGTCGCGCCAACGAGAATGACGGTGCCGTCTTCCATGACCGGCAGGAAACTGTCCTGCTGGGCGCGGTTGAAGCGATGGATCTCGTCGACAAAAAGCAGCGTTTGCCGACCCTCCATGCGGCGCAGGCGGGCGCTTTCGAAGACCTTCTTGAGATCCGCCACACCAGCGAAAATCGCCGAGATCTGCTCGAAGGCGAGACCCGCCTCGCCCGAGAGCAGCCGGGCGACGGTGGTCTTGCCGGTGCCTGGCGGCCCCCAGAAGATCATCGAGCCGAGCGAGCCGGAGGCGATCATCCGGGCGAGAACGCCATCCTCGCCGGTCAGATGCTCCTGACCGGTCACTTCGGCAAGGCTTTTCGGCCGCAGACGATCGGCGAGTGGACGGCGCTCGGCCATTTCCTTCGATATCTGCGGCGCGAAAAGATCACTCATCGGAAGATCTGCCGGATGCGCTGGCCATCGCGCTCCACCTCGACACGCCAGAAGCCGGGATCGCTTCGCGAAAGCGCTACAAGGTCCTCCACCTGCGATACCGTCTCGCCATTCACAGACACCACGATATCGCGCGGGGCAAAGCCCAATCGGGCGGCGGGCGATCCCCGCACAACTTCGGTGACGACCACTCCAGTGACTTCGGATGCCATTCGCATCTCATAGGCAAGGCGCGGCGAAAGATTGGCGATACGCGCGCCGGCAAAAGGACTACGACCATCGAGCAAGGTCAAATTGCGCGGACGAGTTTCTGGAGCTGTGGCCAGCGCGAGATTGACCTCGCCCGGCTTGCCATTGTCGCTGATCGAAAGCGCCACCGTCTTGCCAAGCCCGGCCGTGGTCAGCCGATAGCCGAGGGCATCGGGATGCTCTACCGGCACACCATCGACCGCTATCACGACCTGACCGGGACGCAGGCCAGCTTTTGCCGCTGGTCCATCCTCGACAGTGCTGACGACCAGCGCCCCTCTCACCGTCGACAGCCCCAACGCCTCCGCCACATCCGAGGTCACAGGTTCGAAGCTCGCACCGATATAGGGACGCTCGAAGCTTGTATCGCCGCGCTCGGCAGCTTCCAGGAAGACGCGTACCAGATTGGCAGGAATGGCAAAGCCGACGCCGTTTGAACCGCCGCCGCGCGAGAAGATCGCCGTGTTGATGCCGATCAGCTCGCCGCGCATGTTCACCAGCGCGCCACCCGAATTGCCGGGATTGATGGCGGCATCGGTCTGGATGAAAAAGCCGAAGTCGCCTTCAGTCACCTGATTGCGGGCAAGGCCGGAGACGATACCGCTGGTGACTGTCTGACCGACACCGAAGGGGTTGCCAATGGCAAGCACCAGATCACCGACTTCGGTCGCATCGGAATTGGCGATCGGAAGGGTTGGCAGGGGCTCGCGGCTGTCGATCTTGAGAACTGCCAGATCAAGACGGTCATCTTTCAGCACCACCTTCACCGGATATTCACGCCCATCGGCAAGTGCCACCTTGATGTCATCCGCACCGTCAATGACGTGGTTGTTGGTGACGACCGTGCCATTGGCTTCCACGATCACGCCTGAGCCAAGCGAAGACTGGCGCTCCGTGCGGTTCGGCATCCGCTGGCCGAAGAAGTGCTCGAAGAAGGGATCGCCGGCGAAGGGATTGACGCGGCGCTGGACCATCCGTTCTGCATAGACATTGACCACAGCGGTTCGTGTCTGGCGGACAAGCGGGGCGAAGGAGAGCTGCATCTCCATCTGGCTATCGGGCACCACACGTTCCTGGGCGGTCGCAGCATGCGGCACCATCAGGCCGGCAATGACGAGGGTTGACAGGATTGTCTTGAACACAGGCATGCGAATCCCCTTTTTCGGTCGGGATGTTTTAACGCCCGTTTCTTGAGGGTGAAATAGGCGGAACAATGGAAAGCCCGCCTTTCACGACATCAGGCGCCCTGCGCACCGATGATGGAGGTCATCAGGGCATGCAGTTCATCACGATAGCCTGTTCGTGCAGATGGCTCGCCCTCACTGGACGTCATGGTGACGGTCAGCCCGAGATCCGGGACGATATAGAGCATCTGGCCGCCATAACCCCAGGCATATTTCACCGGCACGCCGGCCATGTCCTTCAGGAACCAGGCATAGCCATAGCCGTCACCGTTGAACACCGAACTGGTTCTCGGCTTCCAGCTTTCGGCAATCCAGGCCTCGGATACGAGCCTTTCGCCATCTTTTGTTACGCCCCCGCGTCGATAGAGTTCGCCGAAGGCATGGAGCGAACGCGGGGTCATCGCCATCTGGTTGCCGCCGAGATAATAGCCCTGCGGATCCCGGTGCCAGGAGCCGATACGAAAACCATCAAGGGGGCTCAACCATTCCCGCGCCAGCGCAAGCGTGGGCTTCTTCGACACCTTTGTCAGGATGACCGAAAGAAGATGGGTCGAGGCGGTGGAGTAGAGCATGCCGCCACCCGGCTCATCGACGAAATCGGCAGCCAGAGCAAAGCGGGTCCAGTTGCGGCTGGAAACCCAGCGGCCATAATTCGAGCCGGACATGCGGGCGAGACCCGCCTGCATGGACAGGAGGTGGCCGATCGTGATCTCAGACAGTCTTGGATCAGGATTGCTCGGGAATTCCGACCGCAGAACGGTCTCGATCTTCTGATCGACACCCTGAAGGAGCCCCTTGTCGATTGCCATGCCCACCAGCGCCGAGACAATCACCTTGGAAGCCGACTTGATATTGGTCGAGCCGGTCAGCGAGTGGCTGCCATAGGCGCGTTCTGCCAGAAGTTCACCATCCCGGCTGACGATGACGGTTTCGAGCGGTTCGAGACGGGTCGCATCTTCCAGCAGCCGTGCGATCCGTGAATTCGCATCAGGATCATGGGGCTCTGTTGCACGCTCCTGCGTGCCGGCGGGCACCTGGGCCCATGCTGCGGATGGCTTCAGGGAAACGGTCAGAGGGACCATGGGGATGGCTGCCAAAGCAGCAAGAAGTGTACGTCTTTGCATGACGACAATCTTATGGACTGCATGGGGCAAAGTCTGGGCAGATGTTCAGCCTTCACCAGAATTTGTACTATCAGCGCTGCCAATGTCGCCGACACAGGAACAGTGCCTCCCCTTCAACGTTGCCCATATGAAACCACTCATCGACGCCTGATCCACGATCATCATGAAGGAGGACACGATGAAACCCACATCGACGCTTACATTCGCCTCGGCACTTGCCGTGTTCATGCTTCTGTCCGCAGGCCCTGCTGCTACCGCGAGCTTTGACTGCCGGGCTGCCGATCTCTCGGAAGCAGAAGTGACCATCTGCGAGAACTCGACCCTCAATGACAAGGATGTCGAGATGGCCACAACCTACTCGCTGATAGGAGGCCTTCTGCCGGAAGGCGAACGGCAGACGCTGGAACAGGACCAGCGCGTCTGGCTTGCACGCCTTGATGCCTGCGAGACCAATGCTGATTGTATTGCAGCAGCCTATGCCGAACGGATGGCTGACTTGCGCACGGTGTATGAGCGGATCCGCGCCCGCTAGTACCCGATGTCGGCACTGATCAGTGTCAGTACGAATCGAGATGAGTTATCGCCACTCATCACGAAGTCGGTGAAACAGGCGCTATGACAGGGCAAGGGTAAAGCTACCCACGGCAGCTGCGAGCACAGAACCGACGCCGATGAAGGCGAGGCTGCGCCGCCGATCCTGGCGAGAGGCTGCTCCGCCGGAATAGTCAAAACGCTCATAGATGACGTTTTCCATCGGCATGCCGACATCCAGCAATGTGTCGGACACTGCCGAGACCATCGGACCCGGGCCGCACATCAGGGCAACCGTTCTGTTCAGGTCAAGCCCCTCCAGAAGCGATTCAAGCCTCGTTCGGTCGAGCCTTCCGACAGCACCCTGCCATTCCTCCGTCGCCTCTTCGGCGATCAGCAGATGTCTCAGATCCAGTCCAGCGGCAGCGGCCTCGATTTCATCGACACAGGCGAAATTGGGAACTGCGCCCACAGCATAGGCGAGCCGGACGGGCCGAGAATCGCGCCTTGCGACCATGTCGCGCAGGATACCCATGATCGGGGCGATCCCGACGCCGCCAGCGACCAGAAGCACGGCATCTGACGGGTGGGCTTCAAGCGAAAACTCGCCATAGGGACCGTCGATGCCGATCGGAGTGTCCGGTTTCAGCTTGCCGATATCACGGGTGAAGTCGCCGACCTCCTTGACGATCAGACTTATGCCCGGTCGGTTGGGGCTATCGGCAATCGAGAAGGGATGGTCAAACAGCGGAAAGCGACGGCTTCCCTCCGTCATCCAGACGAATTGACCTGCGTGATAATCAAGCTGGGGTGTTCCATCCGCCGGCTGGATATCCAGTTCCCAGAGGCGGTCTGCTCGGCGAGTGACGGATGCCAGACGCCAGGGCTTTTTATGCAGCTTCAGCCAGCGATAGCCATATAGGATGGCAATGACCGCGATGATGGCAGCCGTGATCAGCCACCAATAGCTTTGGGTCAGACCGAGCGAGGCAAAACGACCGGTGGTAATCGCGTGATGGAGCCCACCGCCGATCGCAACTAAACCGAGAATGATGTGTATGGCACGCCAGACTTCGTAGGGCCAAGGCAGGACATTGCGCAAGGCGGAGCTCAGCACCAGTGTCACGATCGCCGCCCAGGCGATGACGCCCGTGCGGTAATGGGGCAGCGTAAGATAGGCGACGAGACGCTCCTGTCCGAGCTTTGTATCCTCGATAAAGGTTGGTGCGACATAGGCCAGCGGGTGCAAGACAGCTGCGATCAGGACCCACCAGGCGGCGACCTTGTGAAAAGCCATGATCTTGTCGATGCCCATGCGTCCGGAAACGATCTCGAAACGCCCGGAGGTGACGAACTGGATGGCCATCGCGGCCAGCGCCACCATGCCCAGCGCTGCTGCAGCCTTTTCCCAAGGGTCCGATGGGGAGACCCTGGCGGTCAATGCAAGAAGCAGCGGCAGGCTGCAAAACAGGATGTAGATTGCGGCCAGAAAGCCGGCCGGGAGCTTTGTCAGGCCTGTCGATGCGCGGGCCGACTGAACGATGGCAGTGTCTGTCACGGTCTCGGTCATGGGTACCTCCAGCGTCGTTCTTAGCAGCTACGATTCGTGTTCGAATTGATCTCTGTCATGTCGCGCTCCTCCCGGTTGTCGCAAACTGCCCGTGTCGCCAAGACAGACACGACCGAGGAGGATCACATGACGCGCCGAAAGCCCGCGAGACTGTTTGCCCTGATCGCCAGCCTGACGACACTTGCCGGGATGCTTGCGATATCGACACCCGCTGCAGCCCAAGAGGATTCACCGGTTTCCAGTTTGGTGGAAGCCTGGCTCTCTTCTCCCCATGGAAATTACCATTCCCGTTCCTTCACCTATTGGAACAAGGATGGCGAAGTGCCTGCCAATTGTGCCACCTGTCATTCCGAGACCGGCTTTCTCGATTATCTGGGTGTCGATGGGAGTGCTGCCGGCAGCATCGAGAAGCCCGGCGTGATCAATTCACCGATCGGCTGCGCTTCCTGTCATACCAGCGAGGCCCATGCGCTCACCTCCGTCCGCTTCCCCTCGGGCGTCACGGTCGATGGCCTCGGCAGTTCGGCAACCTGCACCGTCTGTCATCAGGGCCGGCAATCCGGCCTTGCTGTCACGAAGGCTGTCGGCGACCTTGGCGAGGATACGGTTTCGGCGGAATTGTCCTTCCTCAACATTCATTATGCCGTTGCCGCCGCCACCATGCACGGGGCCGAGACCAATGGTGGCTATCACTATCCGGGCAAGACCTATGCCGGACGCTTCCAGCATGTGCCGAGCGCCAACAGCTGCACTGCCTGTCACGATCCGCACACAACAAAGGTGGCTGAAGAGGGTTGCATGACCTGTCACAGGGGGGTCGACACCATCCGCGACATTCGGATGCGGCACGGAGACTTCGACGGCGATGGCGATATCGCCGAGGGTATCCATGGCGAGATCGTCACGCTGCATGAGCGGCTTTACAATGCCATCACCGCCTATGGGCGCGAGGTCACGGGGACGCCGATCGGCTATGCCAAGGGCCGGCACCCCTATTTCTTTGTCGATGGCGATGGAGATGGCGCGATCAGCGATGCGGAGGCGGTTCGTGACAACCAGTTCAAGGCCTGGACCCCTCGCCTGCTCAAAGCGGCCTACAACTATCAGGTCGTGATGAAGGACCCGGCGGGCTATGTGCATAACCCGACCTATCTCCTGCAGTTGCTGCATGACAGCCTGGAAAGCCTGTCGACGAGTGTTGACGTCGACATGGCATCAATCAGCCGACCGTAATGTCTTACGAAAAGACCGCCGACCTTTCGGGCCGGCGGTCTTTTCGCGCATCTTTCGATTTGTCAGACTATTCCGGCAGCTGGCGCACGGCGCCCTTGTCGGCAGACGACGCGAAGGCGGCATAGGCCTTGAGCGCGGTCGTGACGTTGCGCTTGCGCGTTTCGGCCGGGAACCAGCCCTTGGCATCCTGCTCGGCGCGGCGGCGTTCCAGTTCTGCAGGATCAACCACCAGATTGATCGTGCGGTTCGGGATGTCGATATCGATCAGGTCGCCTTCGCAGACCAGGCCGATGGCACCGCCCTGGGCGGCTTCCGGCGAGGCATGACCGATCGAAAGACCCGAAGTACCGCCGGAGAAGCGGCCGTCGGTGACCAGGGCGCAGGCCTTGCCGAGGCCCTTCGACTTCAGGTAGCTCGTCGGATAGAGCATTTCCTGCATGCCAGGGCCACCCTTGGGGCCTTCATAGCGGATGACGACGACGTCGCCGGCGACGATCTGGTTCGACAGGATCGCCTTGACGGCGGAATCCTGGCTTTCGAAGACGCGGGCCGGGCCCTTGAACTTCAGGATACTCTCGTCGACGCCCGCGGTCTTCACGATGCAGCCGTCGAGCGCGATATTGCCCTTCAGAACGGCAAGACCGCCATCCTTGGAGAAGGGATGTTCGACGGAGCGGATAACGCCCTTTTCGCCGTCGGTGTCGAGATCGTCCCAGCGCGAGGCCTGCGAGAAGGCCTGGGTGGTACGAACGCCGCCCGGAGCCGCCTTGAAGAATTCGCGGACGGTTTCGGAATTGGTGCGGGTGATGTCCCAGCGGTCGATGGCGTGGCCGATGGTTTCGGCATGCACGGTCGGGCAATCGCGGTTGATCAGGCCGCCGCGGTCGAGTTCGCCGAGGATGCGCATGATGCCGCCGGCGCGGTGGACGTCTTCCATGTGCACGTCCTGCTTGGCAGGGGCAACCTTCGACAGGCAGGGCACCTTGCGCGACAGGCGATCTATATCGTCCATGGTGAAATCGATGCCGCCTTCATGGGCAGCCGCCAGGATGTGCAGGACCGTGTTGGTCGAGCCACCCATGGCGATGTCGAGCGCCATGGCGTTTTCGAAGGCCCGTTTGGAGGCGATGTTGCGCGGCAGGACGCTTTCGTCTTCCTGCTCATAATAGCGGCGGGCGAGATCTACAATGAGGTGACCGGCTTCGACGAAAAGGCGCTTGCGATCGGCATGGGTTGCGAGCGTCGAGCCGTTGCCGGGCAGCGACAGGCCAAGGGCTTCTGTCAGACAGTTCATCGAATTGGCGGTGAACATGCCAGAGCAGGAACCGCAGGTCGGACAGGCTGCCTTTTCGATTTCGGAGACTTCAGCGTCAGAGACATTGTCGTCTGCGGCTGCGACCATGGCATCAACCAGATCCAGTGCCACGGTCTTGCCATGCATGACTACCTTTCCGGCTTCCATAGGACCGCCGGAGACGAAGACGGCAGGAATGTTGAGGCGCATGGCGGCCGAGAGCATGCCGGGCGTGATCTTGTCGCAGTTGGAAATGCAGACCATGGCGTCCGCGCAGTGGGCGTTGACCATATATTCGACCGAGTCGGAGATGATCTCGCGCGACGGCAGCGAATAGAGCATGCCGTCATGGCCCATGGCGATGCCATCATCGACGGCGATCGTGTTGAATTCCTTGGCGACGCCGCCGGCGGCCTCGATTTCGCGCGCAACGAGCTGCCCCAGGTCCTTCAGGTGGACATGGCCGGGTACGAACTGGGTGAAGGAATTGACGACGGCGATGATTGGTTTGCCAAAATCCGAATCCTTCATGCCTGTCGCACGCCAGAGGCCGCGCGCACCCGCCATGTTGCGGCCATGCGTGGTTGTTCTCGAACGATAAGCGGGCATCGGGATAGTCCTCTTTAGTCTTTTTGATCTGTTCTGGTGTTTCTTATGGTGTTTCCGCACGCAGCAATGCGCTGCATTTGGCGGCACTCCTATCGGCTTTCGACCGCGCAATCACTATCACATGGACAAAAAGCGGTACGGTTTCACAAACGTGAAGACACGAACTCCGGCAATCCGGCAGCGGTCAGCAGCATGGTGGGAGCGCCATCCGGCGGTTTCCGCCCTGTGTCTCTGGTATCACTCAGCCCCACGGCAGCTTCCCCAGATGTGGCGAAACTGTGATTCTTACAGGTGCGCCTCAGGTTCCCGTACACAAAATAGTTCCCGAACGCCTTCTTTCCCAAAGACTGAAACTCTGTTTTCCTGCGTAACGTCTCCTATTTCACAACAGAGATTGTTCAGAAAGCCAGAGAGGCCGTCATGTCCAGCTATCGTCCGCCCCACATACCCTCCAGCGAGATCACGCCGAAATCCGTCTATCTAAGGCGGCGGGAATTCATGGGCGTTGCGGCAGGTGGACTTGCCATGGCCGCAGGTGCTCCGGCGCTTGCAGCACCGCTTGCGGCTATACCGACCAAATACACCCTGGATGAAAAGCTCACCTCCAAGGAAGATGTCACGACCTACAACAATTTCTACGAGTTCGGCACCGGAAAGGACGACCCGGCAAAAAACGCCGGCTCACTGACGACGCGTCCCTGGACGATCGAAGTGGATGGCCTCGTCGCGAAGCCGCAGGTGATCGACATCGAAACCATCATGGCCAACTATACGATGGAGGAGCGCGTCTACCGGATGCGCTGTGTCGAGGCCTGGTCGATGGTGATCCCGTGGATCGGCTTTCCGCTTGCGTCCCTGCTCGATCAGGTAGAGCCGCTCGGTTCGGCCAAGTATGTCGCCTTCGAGACGCTGGTGCGCCCTGAGGAAATGCAGGGGCAGGCCGGCATCTTCCAGGCGCTCGACTGGCCCTATGTCGAGGGACTGCGCCTTGACGAGGCACGCCATCCGCTGACAATCTTGGCGACCGGGCTTTACGGCGAAACGCTGCCGAACCAGAACGGCGCGCCGATCCGGCTGGTCGTGCCGTGGAAATACGGGTTCAAGGGCATCAAATCGATCGTCAAGATCACGCTGACGGAAGAAGAACCGCCGACAACCTGGAACAAGGCTGCTCCAAACGAATATGGCTTCTACGCCAATGTGAACCCGGCGGTCGATCATCCGCGCTGGAGCCAGGCTACGGAGCGTCGCATCGGCGAGGCCGAGGGGCTTTTTGGAGGAGCTCGCATCAATACCCTGCCCTTTAACGGCTATGCGGACGAAGTCGCCAGCCTGTATGAGGGAATGGACCTGACCAAGTTCTATTGACATGGCCTCTCTTGCAATCCCGACCCGCTACAGACCGGCTTCGGTCTGGGCGCTCTATGCCATAGGCCTCATTCCGGGGCTTTATGGCTTCTATCTCGGCATCTTTGGCGGGCTGGGTGCCGATCCCGTGCGGGCGTTCGAGCACCTTCTCGGGCTCTGGGCCCTGCGCTTTCTCTGTCTCGGTCTGCTGATTACGCCGCTGCGCGATTTGTTCGGGGTCAACCTCATGGCCTATCGGCGTGCGCTCGGCCTTCTGGCCTTCTATTACGTGCTTGCGCATTTCGCCGTCTATCTCACCCTCGACCGGGGCCTCATTCTCTCCTCGATCGCCGGGGATATCCTGAAGCGCCCCTATATCATGCTCGGCATGGCCGGCTTGTTGCTGCTGATCCCGCTGGCACTGACATCAAACCAGTGGTCGATCCGTCGGCTCGGCCCGAAATGGAACCAGCTGCACAAGCTGGTCTATCCGGTGCTGATTGCTGCCGTTCTGCATTATGCGCTGTCGCTGAAGGTGATCGATCCGGAGGCGGCTTTCTATATCGCCGTGACGATCATTTTGATCGGCTATCGGCTGATTAGGCCGAAGCTGATGGAAAGACGGCGTGCCAGGAGAATGGCAACCGCTCAGCGGTGATAGCCGCGCTCGCAGCCGTGCATGCGCGGGCGGCGACGTTTGAGGATACGGACTGAGGTCAGAGTGCCGAACTCTATGACCGGCTGCTGGACCGTGTCCCCTCGCCCGTGGTGGCATTGAACCGGGCGGTGGCGCATGCCATGGCATTTGGAACGGAGACGGGGCTCGCGCTGCTGGCGGAGATCGAGGCGGAGCCGCAGCTTGCGGACTACCTGCCGCTCTATGCGGCAAAGGGGGATTTCCTGTTTCGCCTGGAGCGCAGGGCCGAGGCGCAGGCGGCCTTCGAACGGGCAGCTGGTCTCAGCGACAATGCGGTGAAACGCTGCTTCCTTCTTCGGCGTGCGGAGACATGCGACAGTTGAGTTTCAGGTCGAACAACGCAAAAAGCCGGGTGATCGCTAACCCGGCTTCCTGTCTACCTTCCCTTACGGAAGATAGCTTACGCAGCTTCAGCAACTTCTTCTGCTTCAACGCGGGCCTTGTCGGCTGCACCCTTGGCATCGACATCGCGGTCAACGAATTCGATGACGGCCATGGCGGCGTTGTCGCCCTGACGGAAACCGGCCTTCATGATACGCAGGTAGCCGCCGTTGCGGGTTGCGTAACGCGATGCGATGGTGTCGAACAGCTTGGCGACGACAGAAGCGTCGCGGATCTGCGAGATCGCCTGACGGCGGGCATGCAGGTCGCCGCGCTTGCCAAGCGTCACGAGCTTTTCAACGATCGGGCGAATTTCCTTCGCCTTCGGCAGGGTGGTCACGATCTGCTCATGGGTGATGAGCGAAGCAGCCATGTTGGCGAACATCGCCTTGCGGTGGCTGGCGGTACGGTTCAGCTTGCGGCCGGCTTTCTGGTGGCGCATTGCTATTCTCCTTTAAGTGCAGGCTCTGTCCCAGAGGCTGCCGTTTCCTGACACATACGGGCATTCACCCGCAGTTTGACTGGAAAAGGCAGAGACAGCCCTGCCTTTATCTTTTTCAGTACTGGTCTTCGTAGCGTTTGGCGAGATCTTCGATGTTCTCGGGCGGCCATGCGGGCACTTCCATGCCAAGGTGCAGGCCCATGGAAGCGAGAACTTCCTTGATTTCGTTCAGCGACTTGCGACCAAAGTTCGGGGTGCGCAGCATCTCTGCTTCGGTCTTCTGGATCAGATCGCCGATATAGACGATGTTGTCGTTCTTCAGGCAGTTTGCCGAGCGGACCGACAATTCGAGTTCGTCGACCTTCTTCAGGAGCGCCGGGTTGAAGGCCAGTTCGGTGACCGACTCTTCTTCGACTTCCTTCTGCGGTTCGTCGAAGTTGACGAAAACCGAGAGCTGGTCCTGCAGAATGCGGGCAGCGAACGCAACGGCGTCTTCACCCGAGATCGAGCCATTGGTCTCGATCGTCATGGTCAGCTTGTCGTAGTCAAGAACCTGGCCTTCACGGGTGTTTTCCACCTTGTAGGACACCTTCTTGACCGGCGAATAGAGGCTGTCGACCGGGATCAGGCCGATCGGTGCATCTTCCGCGCGGTTACGCTCAGCCGGGACATAGCCCTTGCCGTTGTTGACCGTGAACTCCATGCGGATCTCGGCGCCCTCGTCGAGCGTGCAGATCACATGGTTCGGGTTCAGGATCTCGATATCGCCAACCGTCTGGATATCGCCAGCGGTGACAACGCCCGGACCCTGCTTGCGCACGACCATACGCTTCGGATCGTCGCCATCCATCTTGATGGCGATTTCCTTGATGTTGAGCACGATGTCTGTCACGTCTTCCCGAACGCCCGGGATCGACGAGAACTCGTGCAGGACGCCATCGATCTGAACCGCCGTCACGGCACCGCCGCGCAGCGAGGACAGAAGCACGCGACGCAGCGCGTTGCCAAGCGTCAGACCGAAGCCGCGCTCCAGTGGCTCAGCCACGAGCGTTGCCTTGGTGCGACCGGACGAAGTGAACTCCACCTTGTTCGGCTTGATCAGTTCCTGCCAATTCTTCTGGATCATGATTTTACCTTCCGTTCGTCGTCACCATCCAATCGTGACGACCGAGCATTAGAAGCACCGGAGCGGGCATACCCCACCCCGGCGGGATGAATAATGATCAGACGCGGCGCTTCTTGCGCGGACGGCAGCCATTGTGCGGGATCGGCGTCACATCGCGGATGGAGGTGATCATGAAGCCGGCAGCCTGCAGGGCGCGCAGAGCGGATTCGCGACCGGAACCCGGACCGCAGACTTCCACTTCCAGAGACTTCATGCCGTGTTCCTGAGCCTTCTTCGCGCAGTCTTCGGCAGCGATCTGAGCAGCAAACGGGGTCGACTTGCGCGAACCCTTGAAGCCCTTGGCACCAGCGGACGACCAGGCAATGGCATTGCCCTGAGCGTCGGTGATGGTGATCATCGTGTTGTTGAAGGTCGAGTTGACGTGGGCAACGCCCGACGAGATATTCTTGCGTTCGCGGCGGCGAATGCGTGTGGCTTCCTTGGCCATGGTATTCCTTTCAGTTGATCTTAACACCGCCGTAATTCCAGCGGCTCCACCAATCGGGGCAATAGGATTTAGGCAGTAGGCGATAGCTCCCTATCACTTACTGCCCACGCCCAAATGCCACGAAAAATTACTTCTTCTTGCCTGCGATCGCCTTCGCCGGACCCTTGCGGGTGCGGGCGTTGGTGTGCGTGCGCTGGCCGCGAACCGGCAGGCCACGACGATGACGAAGACCACGATAGCAACCAAGGTCCATCAGACGCTTGATGTTCATCGCAGTATCGCGACGCAGGTCACCTTCAACCTGATAATCGCGGTCGATGGTTTCGCGGATTGCCAGAACTTCGGCATCCGTCAGCTGATGAACACGACGGTCAAGCGGAAGGCCGACCTTTTCCATGATCTCAGCAGCAAATTTCGGACCAATCCCGTGAATATAGGTCAGCGCAATGATTACGCGCTTCGCAGTCGGGATGTTGACGCCAGCGATACGTGCCACGCCTATTCTCCTTGCTTCCAGTTGCCATCCGGCAAGTGGTGTCTCGTTACACGACCCTTGCGGGCCGCAATTACAGATTGGGTTCTCAACAAGTCAAAACGATCGAACCCGGTCTTCCGTCTTCCCCGGAAGAACGCGCCGATCGCTCAAATGTCGCGAGTTGGCGCGCTGTTTAACGGAATCAGCTGGCAAAAGCAACCGATCCGCTAAAAATTCTTTTCCGGTGAAACCTTACAGACTCGCCAGAATTCTTTCGATCTCGGCCGTAACCGACTCGATATCCGCCATGCCATCCACAGTCTTCAACTTGCCCTTGGCATGATAATAGCCGGTCAGAGGGGCCGTGCTCTTGTAGTAGGCACGCAAGCGATCTGCATAAACTTCGGCATTGTCGTCCTTGCGCACCGGCAGACCGGCGGCACGGGCCTCTTCCGCCCGACGCAAGATGCGGTCGACCATGGCCGAATCATCAACGACGAGTTCGATGGCCACATCCAGCGCCTGGCCTTTGTCCTTGAGCATGGCCTCGACAGAATCAGCCTGGACCAGCGTCCGCGGATAACCATCCAGAATGAACCCGTTGTCGCAATCTGGCTGGTCGATCCGCTCGGAGACGATCGCATTCACCACGGCATCCGGAACCAGCTCACCGGCATCCATCAGCGCCTTTGCCTTCATGCCGACTTCTGTCTGGGCCGCCACGGCGGCCCTCAGCATGTCCCCCGTGGAAAGCTGCGGAATGCCGTGCTTTTCCACAATCCGCTGGGCCTGGGTCCCCTTGCCCGCGCCCGGCGGTCCTAACAGAATGAGTCTCATCGTCCCCTCTTTCCTCCTCGTAGCTTGGACTTCTTGATCAGCCCTTCATATTGCTGGGCGATCAGATGTCCCTGAACCTGTGCTACAGTATCAAGGGTAACGCTGACAACAATCAAAAGCGATGTACCACCAAGGGCTAATGGCACGCCGGTGCGCGCAATCAGGATCTCCGGCAGGATGCAGACGAAGACAAGATAGACCGCACCAACAGTCGTGATACGCGTCAGAACATAGTCGATGTATTCTGCCGTGCGGTCACCGGGACGGATACCCGGAATGAAGCCGCCATGCTTCTTCAGATTGTCCGCCGTGTCCTTCGGGTTGAAGACGATGGCGGTGTAGAAGAAGGCAAAGAACGCAATCAGTGCGCCGTAGAACATCATGTAGACGGGATGCCCGTGGGTCAGTGCCGCGACGATGGCCGTTGCCCAACCCGGAAGTTCCGAAGAACCGGAGAATCCGACAACAGTCGCCGGCAGAAGCAGGAGCGACGATGCAAAGATCGCCGGGATGACGCCTGCGGTGTTGAGTTTGAGCGGCAGGTGAGACGTATCGCCCTGGAACATCCGGTTGCCGACCTGACGCTTCGGATATTGGATCAGAAGGCGGCGCTGGGCACGTTCGACAAAGACGATCAGCGCGATAACAGCGATGGCAACAACCACAACAGTCAGAATCAGCAGTGTCGAAACGGCGCCGGTCCGGCCAAGATCCAGGGTCTGGGCCAGCGCAGTTGGCAGTGTTGCGACAATACCGGCAAAGATAATCAAGGAGATACCGTTACCGATCCCGCGCGCAGTGATCTGCTCGCCGAGCCACATCAGGAACATGGTACCGCCGACAAGCGTAATGACGGCAGACGTGATGAAGAACCAGCCCGGATCAAGAACGAGCCCTTCGCCGCTCTGCAAGCCCACGGCGATCGCATAGGCCTGAACGGTGCCGAGAAGCACGGTGCCATAACGGGTGTACTGGTTGATGATCTTGCGACCCTGCTCCCCCTCCTTCTTCAAGGCTTCGAGAGCGGGCACGACAGAGGTCATCAGCTGCACGATAATCGATGCGGAGATGTAAGGCATGATGCCGAGGGCAAAGATCGCCATGCGCTCGACGGCACCGCCGGAGAACATGTTGAAAAGCCCCAGGATACCACCGGACTGGCCCTGGAATGCGGCGGCATAGGCCTCCGGATTGAGACCTGGCAGCGGAATGTGCGTGCCGAGACGATAAACCAGCAAAGCGGCCAGAGTGAACCAAAGGCGCTTCTTCAGATCTTCCGCCTTGGCGAAAGTCGAGAAGTTGAGGTTCGAGGCCAGTTGTTCCGCTGCAGAAGCCATGAAATTCTCCGCAAACCATGACCGGCTCAAGCAAACTTGCAGACCGGCGGGCTATTCGTTCAAACTGTTCTTTTTTGAAAACAGGGCGGTCGGGAGACGTTGCGCTGGCAGCGATATGCCTCACACCCTTGTTTTCGAGATGACCCGGAAGACGAAACGACGTCACTTCCGTCCTGGGATCGTGAGGCTCACATATGGGAGCAAAATCGCCCGGTGTGAAGCACCCCGGGCGATGTAATTAGCATTATTCAGCGGTCTGTGCAGCTGCTTCGAGCAGCTTGACCGAGCCACCGGCCTTTTCGATCTTCTCGACAGCAGCCTTGGAAGCGCCGGCAACCTCGATGGTTACCTTTGCCTTCAGCTCGCCATCGGAAAGAAGGCGGACGCCGTCCTTCGGGCGACGGATAACGCCAGCAGCCTTGAGAGCGCCTGCATCGATCGTTGCCTTTGCGTCGAGCTTGCCTGCATCGATTGCCGTCTGGATGCGACCAACAGACACCGTGACGTAATCCGCACGGAAGATGTTGTTGAAGCCGCGCTTCGGCAGACGACGGTAGATCGGCATCTGACCGCCTTCGAAGCCGTTGATGGCAACGCCCGAACGAGCCTTCTGACCCTTGACGCCGCGACCGCCGGTCTTGCCCTTGCCGGAGCCAATACCGCGACCTACGCGGATACGGTCCTTAGAGGCGCCTTCGTTGTCTTTGATTTCATTCAGTTTCATGATGACTCTCTCCGTCTCACTTCTCGTCGACGACGCGAACGAGATGCTGGACAGCACGGATCATTCCGCGAACCGAAGGCGTATCCTCCAGCGTGCGAACCCGGTGCATCTTGTTGAGGCCCAGACCAATCAGCGTCTTGCGCTGTACTTCCGGACGGCGAATGGGCGAACCGATCTGCTCGATCGTGATCGTCTTTGCTTCAGTCTTCTTCGTAGCCTTAGCCATGGATCAGACTCCTCTTATTCTTCAGAGGCGTTGCCGGAAGCGGCACGGCGAGCCTGGAGCGTGGCGTATTTCAGGCCGCGCTGAGCTGCGATGTCCTTCGGGTGTACCTGGTGCTTCAGGGCGTCAAAGGTTGCGCGAACCATGTTGTAGGGGTTCGACGAACCGGTCGACTTGGCGACGACGTCCGACATGCCGAGCGTCTCGAACACGGCGCGCATCGGACCACCGGCGATGATACCGGTACCGGCCTTGGCGGAACGCAGCAGAACCTTGCCGGCGCCGTGACGGCCGTTTACGTCGTGATGCAGCGTGCGGCCATCGCGCAGCGGAACGAAGATCATTTCGCGCTTGGCGGCTTCGGTTGCCTTGCGGATCGCTTCCGGCACTTCACGTGCCTTGCCATGACCGAAGCCCACGCGACCCTTCTGGTCACCGACGACGACGAGGGCTGCAAAGCCGAAACGACGGCCACCCTTCACCACCTTGGCGACGCGGTTAATCGCGACCAGCTTGTCAACAAACTCGCTGTCGCGCTCTTCACGGTTCTGGCGCTCTTCGCGCGAACCACGCTTGTCTTGTGCCATTGTCCTTTTCCTTTTTCTTTTCCGGGTGCAATCGGCAGATTACTGATAATCCGACCCTGCTTCTGCAGGTGCCAGGATCCGGGAATACGGCCCGAAGGCCGAAATCCGCCCGGAGCCAAAGACCCGGGCGGAAACTTAATCAGAAGTTCAGACCGCCTTCGCGTGCTGCCTCTGCCAGAGCCTTGATACGGCCGTGATAGATGAAGGCGCCGCGGTCGAAGACCACTTCCTTCACGCCAGCCTTGACCGCACGCTCGGCCACGAGCTTGCCGACAGCCGCAGCTGCGGCAATGTCTGCGCCGGTCTTGAGGTCGGACTTCAGGCTGCCATCGAGGGTCGAGGCTGCTGCGAGGGTCTTGCCGGCCACGTCGTCGATGATCTGAGCGTAGATGTTCTTCGACGAGCGATGTACCGACAGACGCGGACGACCATTGGCGACCGCCTTGATCTGACGCCGCACGCGATTGGCACGACGAACAAGTGCTTCTTTTCTGCTTGCCATTTCGCGCGTTCCTTACTTCTTCTTGCCTTCTTTGCGGACAATCCGCTCTTCGGCATACTTGACGCCCTTGCCCTTGTAGGGCTCGGGGCCGCGATATTCGCGGATCTCGGCAGCGACCTGACCGACCTGCTGCTTGTTGATACCGGAGATGACGATTTCCGTCGGCTTCGGCACAGCAATCGAGATGCCCTGCGGCGGCTCGTAAACAACGTCATGGCTGAAACCCAGCGCCAGCTGCAGGTTCTTGCCCTGAAGCGACGCACGGTAACCAACGCCGTTGATTTCAAGCTTGCGCTCGTAGCCGTCCTTGACGCCCTTGAAGATGTTTTCGATCATCGTGCGGGACATGCCCCACTTCGAACGCGCATCCTTGGAGTCATTGACCGGCTTAACAACGACGGCGTTGTTTTCCAGCTTCACCGAGATTTCGTCATTTGCGACGAAGAAAAGTTCGCCCTTCGGGCCCTTGGCAGTAACCTTCTGGCCATCAACCGAGGCCGTGATCCCTGCAGGAACCGGAACGGGCTTTTTACCGATACGAGACATTTTTAAATCCTGTCTGTTCGCTAGGGAGACCTCCGCGCTGTCTTAGAAGACAGAGCAGAGAACCTCGCCACCAACATTCTGTTCGCGAGCCTGGTGATCGGCCATCACACCCTTCGGAGTCGAAAGGATGGTGATGCCGAGGCCGTTCGCGACCTGCGGGATGGACTTAACCGAGACATAGACTCGGCGGCCCGGCTTGGAAACACGACCGATTTCGCGGATGACCGAAGCACCTTCGTAGTACTTCAGTTCGATCTGCAGCTCGGACTTGCCGTTCCCATAGTCAACCTGGCTGTAGCCACGGATGTAGCCTTCAGCCTGGAGAACGTCGAGAACACGGGCACGGAGCTTGGAAGCCGGGGTGGAAACCGAACCCTTGCGGCGTGCGGCACCATTCCGGATACGGGTGAGCATATCGCCCAACGGATCTGTCATCGTCATTTGCCCGTCTCCTTACCAGCTCGACTTTACAACGCCCGGCACCTTGCCGGTGTTGCCAAGCTCACGAAGCGCGATACGCGACATCTTGAGCTTGCGATAGAATGCACGCGGACGACCGGTCACTTCGCAACGGTTGCGAATGCGGGTCTTCGATCCATCACGCGGCAGTTCAGCCAGCTTCAGGGTAGCCTTGAACCGCTCTTCGATCGGAAGCGACTGGTTCATGATGGTTGCCTTCAGGGCAGCGCGCTTGGCGGACTGCAGGGCAACTGTCTTGCGGCGGCGCTTGTTCTTTTCAACTGCGCTTACTTTCGCCATATCAAGTTCCTCTTCTACGCTCGTCGTTACGGTTACTGACGGAAGGGGAAGTTGAACTCTTTCAAAAGAGCCCGAGCTTCGTCGTCCGAGGTTGCCGTCGTGCAAACGATGATGTCCATGCCCCACATCTGATCAACCTTGTCGTAGTTGATCTCAGGGAACACAATGTGCTCCTTGATGCCCATGGCGAAGTTGCCACGGCCGTCAAAGCTTTTCGGGTTCAGGCCGCGGAAGTCGCGAACGCGCGGAAGCGCGATGTTGACCAGGCGGTCCAGGAACTCATACATGCGAACGCCACGCAGGGTGACCTTGGCACCGATCGGCATGCCTTCACGAACCTTGAAGCCTGCAATCGAGTTGCGGGCGCGCGTGATGACCGGCTTCTGACCGGCGATCTGCGCGAGGTCGGCAGCTGCAACAGAAGGCTTCTTGGAGTCGGCAGTCGCCTCACCTACGCCCATGTTGATGACGATCTTGTCGATCTTCGGAATCTGCATTTCGTTGGCGTAGGAGTACTTCTCCTGCATCGCCTTGCGGATCCGGTTTACGTATTCGGTCTTGAGCCGTGGCTCGTACTTTGCCTCAGCCATCGATCACTTCTCCCGAACGCTTGGCCACACGAACCTTCTTGCCTTCAACAACCTTGAAACCAACGCGAGTCGGCTTGCCATCCTTGTCGGCGATGGCGAGGTTGGAAAGATGGATCGAAGCTTCCTTGTTGATGATGCCGGCTTCCTGCGTCTGGGTCTGACGCTGGTGGCGCTTCACCATGTTGATGCCACGGACGACCGCGCGGTCTTCCTTCGGCATGACCTGAACAACTTCACCGGAACGACCCTTGTCCTTGCCGGTCAGTACGACGACCTTGTCGCCCTTACGAATCTTTTGCATCGTCGTCGCTCCCTTACAGAACTTCCGGAGCCAGCGAGATGATCTTCATGTGGTTCTTCCCGCGAAGTTCGCGCGGAACCGGTCCGAAGATACGCGTGCCGATCGGCTCTTTCTTGTTGTCGATAAGAACTGCTGCGTTGTTATCGAAGCGGATGACGCTGCCGTCGGCGCGACGGATGTCCTTGGCGGTACGAACAACCACCGCCTTCATAACGTCGCCCTTCTTTACGCGGCCGCGCGGGATCGCTTCCTTGATCGAAACGACGATGATGTCGCCGATCGAAGCGTACTTGCGCTTGGAGCCGCCCAGCACCTTGATGCACATGACACGACGTGCGCCGGAATTATCCGCCACGTCGAGGTTAGTCTGCATCTGAATCATGTCAGGTCGCCTTCTTGTTGTAACCCGAACGGTTGGGCACGAGCCCCCTATTCCGGCTTATGATAAATTTCGACTGTCGCGCGGGAAGATTTGACAGGGTGGTTTCCCCAAGGGGACCTTCCGTGCGCTCAAAGCAAAAGAACGCTCACTGCGGAGCGTTCCTGCGCCAATGGGCTGCTTCATACAGATTTTTGCGCAAGGTGCAAGCCCTTGCGCCCCAATCCGTCAATTAAGCCTGGGCGGCAATAACCGTCCAGCGCTTGTCCTTGGAAATCGGCGCGCATTCCTGGATGGAAACAACGTCACCGACCTTGAACTGGTTGTTCTCGTCGTGAGCCTTGTACTTCTTCGAACGACGAACGGTCTTCTGGAGCAGCGGGTGAGCGAATCGACGCTCAACGCGGACAACTACAGTCTTCTCGTTCTTGTCGCTGACAACGACGCCCTGCAGAATGCGTTTAGGCATATTATTCTGGTCCTTTAGGCCTTGGCTTCTGCCGCCTTCTGGCGGGCAATGGTTTTCACGCGAGCGATGTCCTTGCGAACCTCATTGATACGCGAGGACTTCTCGAGTTGGCCAGTCGCCTTCTGGAAGCGCAGGTTAAACTGCTCCTTCTTGAGCTTGGCCAGTTCATCCTTCAACTGATCGGCGCTCATGGCGCGAACGTCTGCGGCTTTCATGGGCTTGATCCTTACTCTGCAATGCGCTGTACGAAGCGCGTCTTGACCGAGAGCTTGGCGGAACCGAGGCGGAGCGCTTCGCGCGCAATTTCCTCAGATACACCGTCAATCTCGAACATCATGCGGCCGGGCTTGACCTTGCAGGCCCAGTATTCAACCGAACCCTTACCCTTACCCATACGCACTTCGGTCGGCTTGGCAGTGACCGGAACATCGGGGAATACCCGGATCCAGACACGGCCCGCACGCTTCATGTAGCGGGTGATTGCACGACGAGCAGCTTCGATCTCACGCGCGTTGACGCGGTTAGGCTCGAGAGCCTTAAGACCGAACTCGCCAAATGCCAGGTCGAAACCGCCCTTGGCCACGCCCTTGATGCGGCCCTTGAACTGCTTGCGGTACTTAGTACGCTTTGGCTGCAACATTTTCTTATTCTCCGAACTTATCTTTCGCCAGCGCTAATCAAGCGTTCTCGCGGCGACGGTCGCCACGTTCACGGCTTGCCGGACCCTGCGCATCGCCTTCCATGGCGCGACGTTCAGAAGCCATCGGATCATGCTCAAGGATTTCGCCCTTGAAGATCCAGACCTTGACGCCGCAGATGCCGTAGGCGGTTTCGGCTTCGGCTGTGCCGTAGTCGATGTCTGCACGCAGGGTGTGAAGCGGCACGCGGCCTTCACGGTACCATTCGGTACGCGCGATTTCCGCTCCGCCGAGACGACCGGCGCATGTGATCTTGATGCCTTCGGCACCCAGACGCATGGCCGACTGAACGGCGCGCTTCATAGCGCGACGGAATGCGATACGACGCTCCAGCTGCTGGGTGATCGACTGGGCAACGAGCGTCGCGTCGATTTCCGGCTTGCGCACTTCAACAATGTTGAGATGCGTTTCGGAGTTGGTCATTTCGGAGAGCTTCTTGCGAAGCTTTTCGATGTCTGCACCCTTCTTGCCGATGATCAGACCCGGACGAGCCGAGTGGATCGTGACACGGCACTTCTTGTGCGGACGCTCGATGACGACCTTGGCAATACCAGCCTGCTTCAGCTCTTCCATGAGGTAAGCGCGGATCTTGAGATCCTCGTGCAGAAGCTTGCCGTATTCGGCATTGTCGGCGAACCAACGGCTGTCCCAGGTGCGGTTGATGCCCAGGCGGAAACCGATCGGATTAATTTTCTGACCCATTATGCGGCCTCCCCTTTGGCTTCGACTTCACGCACCACGATGGTGAGGTGCGCGAACGGCTTTTCGATGCGCGATGCGCGGCCGCGGCCACGAGCGTGGAAACGCTTCATGACGATCGACTTGCCGACATAGGCCTCAGCGACAACCAGCTGGTCGACGTCGAGGTCGTGGTTGTTCTCGGCGTTTGCAATGGCCGACTCCAGGGTCTTTCTGACCTGGCCGGCAATGCGCTTGCGGGAGAATTCCAACTCGGCGAGAGCGCGGTCAACCTTCTTGCCACGGATGAGCGCAGCAACCAGGTTGAGCTTCTGGGGGCTGACGCGGAGCGTACGCGCAACGGCCTGCGCCTCGTTATCCTTCAGCCGACGTTCGGCTTTAGCCTTACCCATTGTTACTTCCTCTTCGCCTTCTTGTCCGCACCATGACCGTAATAGGTCCGGGTCGGAGCGAATTCACCGAACTTGTGGCCGACCATGTCTTCGTTGACAGAGACGGGCACATGCTTTGAGCCGTTGTAGACGCCGAACGTCAGTCCGACGAACTGCGGCAGGATCGTGGAACGACGGCTCCACATCTTGATCACTTCATTACGACCGCCTTCGCGAACCTTCTCAGCCTTCTTGAGAAGATAGCCGTCAACGAACGGGCCTTTCCATACTGAACGAGCCATTACTGACTACCTCTCTTACTTCTTCTTCTGGTGGCGAGAACGCATGATGAACTTGTCGGTCGACTTGTTCGAGCGGGTGCGCTTGCCCTTGGTCGGCTTGCCCCAAGGCGAAACCGGGTGACGACCACCAGAGGTGCGGCCTTCACCACCACCGTGCGGGTGATCGACCGGGTTCATGACAACACCGCGGTTATGCGGGGTCTTGCCACGCCAGCGGGTACGACCAGCCTTGCCGTCGTTGATGTTGCCGTGGTCCGGGTTCGATACGGCGCCAACCGTTGCAAGGCAGGAGCCAGGAACGAGGCGCTGTTCGCCCGAGTTGAGGCGAAGGATCGCCATGCCTGCATCACGACCAACCAGCTGAACATAGGTGCCAGCCGAACGGGCGATCTGGCCACCCTTGCCGGGCTTCATTTCCACATTGTGGACGATGGAGCCAACCGGGATGTACTGCAGCGGCATCGCGTTGCCGGGCTTTACGTCGACGGCCTTGTCCGAAGCGATAACCTTGTCACCGGCGGCTAGACGCTGCGGTGCCAAGATGTAGGCCTGCTCGCCGTCCGCATAGGTGACGAGAGCGATGAACGCCGTGCGGTTCGGGTCATATTCCAGACGCTCGACAGTGCCTTCGACGTCGAACTTGCGACGCTTGAAGTCAACGAGACGATAGGTGCGCTTGTGACCGCCACCGATGAAGCGAGCGGTAATGCGGCCGAGGTTGTTACGACCGCCGCTCTTGGACAGACCTTCCGTCAGCGACTTGACCGGCTTGCCCTTCCACAGGCCCGAACGGTCAACGATGACGAGCTGACGCTGGCTCGGGGTCGTTGGATTGTAGCTTTTCAATGCCATTGTTTTTCTTCCCTACCTCAGACGCCCGTCGACATGTCGATGGACTGACCTTCGGCGAGCGTGACGACCGCCTTCTTGACGTCCCTCTGCTTGCCGATGAAGCCGCGGAAACGCTTGGTCTTGCCCTTGCGGACGAGCGTGTTGACGGCGGTAACCTTGACGCCGAAGAGAGCTTCGACTGCAGCCTTGATCTCAGGCTTGGAAGCGTCCTTGGCGACGTTGAAGACAACCTGGTTCTGTTCCGATACCATGGTCGACTTTTCCGTGATCGACGGAGATACGATCACATCGTAGTGGCGAAGATCCGTCATTTGAACCGCTCCTCCAGAGCTTCAACCGCAGCCTTGGTAAGCACGAGCTTGCCACGACGCAGAATGTCGTAAACGTTGATTCCCTGGATCGGGAGAACATCGATGTTCGGGATGTTCGAGGCAGCGAGCTTGAAATTGCTATCCAGCTCAGCGCCGCCGATCAGCAGTGCGTTGTTGAGGCCGAGGGCTTCGAAAGAGCCAACCAGCAGCTTGGTCTTTGCATCGGCTGCGACGAACTGGTCGACGATGATCAGCTGTTCCGCCTTGGCCTTTGCCGACAGGGCGTGACGCAGAGCCAGGGCACGAACCTTCTTCGGCAGGTCATGGGCGTGGCTGCGAACAACCGGGCCATGAGCCTTACCACCGCCGCGGAACTGCGGAGCGCGGGCCGAATGGTGACGAGCACGACCGGTGCCCTTTTGCTTGTACATCTTGGCGCCAGTGCGAGAAACTTCCGCACGGGTCTTAGTCTTGTGCGTGCCCTGACGCTTGTTGGCAAGCTGCCAACGAACCATACGGGCCAGAATGTCTTCGCGCGGATCAAGGCCGAAGATTTCGTCAGAGAGGGAAACCTTGCCGGCGTCCTTGCCCTCGAGGGTCTTGACGTTCAATTCCATGTTCTTGGCTCCCTTACTTCGCCGACTTCACGGCGTCGCGGACGATGATCCAGGAACCCTTGGAACCGGGAACGGCGCCCTTCACAAGGATAAGACCGCGATCTTCATCGGTCGAAACGACTTCAAGGTTCTGGGTGGTGACGCGCGTCTGGCCCATGTGACCAGCCATGCGCTTGCCCTTCCACACGCGACCCGGGTCCTGGTTGGAACCCGTCGAACCGTGCGAACGGTGGGAGACGGACACACCGTGCGTCGCACGCAGACCGCCGAAGTTGTGACGCTTCATGGCACCGGCAAAGCCCTTACCGATGGTCGTGCCAGTTACGTCAACGAGCTGGCCGGCCGAAAAATGGCTCGCCGTCAGCTGAGCGCCAACGTCGATCATGTTGTCTTCCGATACGCGGAACTCGACGAGCTTGGCCTTCGGCTCAACGCTTGCTGCAGCGAAGTTGCCACGCATGGCCTTGGACGTGTTCTTTACCTTGGCCTGGCCTGCGCCAAGCTGCACGGCCGTATAGCCGTTCTTTTCGACTGTGCGATGGGCCACCACCTGGCAGCTGTCCATGCGCAAAACCGTTACCGGGACATGTTCACCGGCGTCGTTGTAGACGCGGGTCATTCCCACTTTCTGTGCAATCACACCTGAACGCATTGGTTCATTCCTCTTGAGAGTCGCGGCCTTGACGAAACCGTCCAGGCCTTTCCTCTTTGTTTAAGGATTCCACTCCGGCCCTTCCGAACCTTCGGGTTTCCCGTTTCGAGAAGTCGTTGGCAGGTCTTGCCACGTACCTTCCTTGTTATTTCGGCTCTCGCCGGAATTCCTTCTTAGAGCTTGATCTCGACGTCAACGCCGGCAGCCAGATCGAGCTTCATCAGCGCGTCGACGGTCTGCGGAGTGGGGTCAACGATGTCAAGCAGGCGCTTATGCGTGCGCATCTCGAACTGTTCGCGGCTCTTCTTGTCGACGTGCGGCGAACGGTTAACAGTAAATTTTTCAATGCGTGTCGGGAGCGGTACCGGGCCGCGAACGCTTGCACCGGTGCGCTTTGCGGTCGAGACGATCTCCCGCGTAGAGGCATCGAGAACCCGGTGATCAAACGCCTTGAGGCGGATGCGGATATTCTGGCCGTTCATTCGACTTGTCCTTGTTTCTTTTCTTGCGTCCCGCATACGCAGAGACAGTGAATTACCATGACTGGCCGGCCCCTAATTTTCAAAAATCACAGGGACACCGCAGGGTGCCCCTGTCACTCTATCTATTCATGAGGAGCCCTGCCGAACTCGACCCGTCACCAGGCCTTGAAAACTGCAGCGCTGAGAACTGGCGGCGCAAATCACCGCGCGATTCTGATCGTGGGCGGCGACATACACCGCAAACGGCCTTTCGTCAATCCGTCCAACGTGACGAAGTGACGACACATGCGCTGTCTGCACGACAGGCTTGCGCCGGGCGACAGACAAAAGACAAGAGCAGCCCCAAACCAGGGGTCGGGGCTGCTCACAAACCGATTACTCGATGATCGAGGCGACGATGCCGGCGCCGACGGTGCGGCCGCCTTCGCGGATCGCGAAGCGCAGCTTTTCTTCCATCGCGATCGGAACGATCAGCTCGACGTCAACGGTGACGTTGTCGCCCGGCATGACCATTTCCGTGCCTTCCGGAAGCGTCACGATGCCGGTCACGTCCGTCGTGCGGAAGTAGAACTGCGGACGGTAGTTGGTGAAGAACGGCGTATGACGGCCGCCTTCTTCCTTCGTCAGGATGTAGGCTTCTGCCTTGAACTTCTTGTGCGGCTTGACCGAACCCGGCTTGCACAGGATCTGGCCACGCTCGACGCCGTCACGGTTTACACCGCGCAGCAGCGCACCGATGTTGTCGCCGGCCTGGCCCTGGTCGAGCAGCTTGCGGAACATTTCAACGCCCGTGCAGGTCGTCTTCGTCGTCGGACGGATGCCGACGATTTCGATTTCCTCGCCAACCTTGACGATACCGCGCTCAACGCGACCCGTCACAACCGTACCACGGCCAGAGATCGAGAACACGTCTTCGATCGGCATCAGGAAGGGCTGGTCGATCGGACGCTCAGGCGTCGGGATGTAGGCGTCGACTTCGGCCATCAGCTTGCGGATCGCGTCTTCGCCGATTTCCTTGTTCGAATCTTCCAGAGCGGCCAGAGCCGAGCCCTTGACGACCGGGATGTCGTCGCCCGGGAAGTCGTAGGACGACAGAAGTTCGCGAACTTCCAGCTCAACGAGCTCGAGCAGTTCGGCGTCGTCAACCTGGTCAACCTTGTTGAGGAAGACAACGATCGCCGGAACGCCAACCTGACGGGCGAGCAGGATGTGCTCGCGGGTCTGCGGCATCGGGCCGTCGGCAGCCGAGCAAACCAGGATGGCGCCGTCCATCTGGGCAGCACCGGTGATCATGTTCTTGACGTAGTCGGCGTGGCCGGGGCAGTCAACGTGCGCGTAGTGGCGGTTCGCCGTCTCATACTCGACGTGGGCCGTCGAGATGGTGATGCCGCGCGCCTTTTCTTCCGGAGCAGCATCGATCTGGTCGTATGCCTTGAACTCACCGAAGTACTTGGTGATCGCTGCCGTCAGAGACGTCTTGCCGTGGTCGACGTGGCCGATCGTGCCGATGTTGACGTGCGGCTTGTTGCGCTCAAACTTACTCTTTGCCATTTTCGGCTCTCCGTTTTTTGTCCCCTTCAAGGGGAAATTCAATTTCTAATTTGGACGTCGAGACTATTCCGGTCACTTCTGACCGGAATACTTCGCCTGGATTTCAGCAGCAACGTTGCTCGGCACCGGTGCGTAATGGTCGAAGACCATCGAGTACTGGGCGCGGCCCTGCGACATGGAGCGCAGGTTGTCGACGTACTTGAACATGTTGGCAAGCGGAACGTGAGCATTGATCACGATCGCGATGCCGCGCTGTTCCTGGCCCTGGATCTGACCACGACGAGAGTTCAGGTCGCCGATAACGTCACCGACGTAGTCTTCAGGGGTCACGACTTCGACGCGCATCATCGGCTCAAGCAGCTGAGCGCCGGCCTTCTTGGCTGCTTCACGGAAGCAGGCACGCGATGCGATTTCGAAGGCGAGAACCGACGAGTCGACGTCGTGGAAGGCACCGTCGATGAGGGTAGCCTTGACGCCCAGCATCGGGAAGCCAGCGAGCGGACCCGAAGACAGGACGCTTTCGATACCCTTCTGAACGCCCGGGATGTATTCCTTCGGAACAGCACCACCGACGATCTTGGATTCGAACTTGAAGTCGTCGCCTTCCGGGTTCGGTTCGAAGACGATCTTGACGCGGGCGAACTGACCGGTACCACCGGACTGCTTCTTGTGCGTGTAGTCTTCTTCGTGCTGACGCGTGATGGTTTCGCGGTAAGCAACCTGCGGAGCACCGACGTTGGCTTCAACCTTGAACTCGCGACGCATGCGGTCGACGATGATGTCGAGGTGAAGTTCGCCCATGCCAGCGATGATGGTCTGGCCGGATTCCTGGTCGGTCTTGACGCGGAAGGACGGGTCTTCGGCTGCCAAGCGGTTGAGCGCGAGGCCCATCTTTTCCTGGTCGCCCTTGGACTTCGGCTCGATCGCGATCTGGATGACCGGCTCGGGGAATTCCATGCGCTCGAGGATAACCGGCTTCAGGGGATCGCAGAGCGTGTCACCCGTGGTGGTTTCCTTCAGACCGGCGAGTGCTACGATGTCGCCTGCGAAGGCTTCTTCGATGTCTTCACGGCTGTTGGAGTGCATCTGCAGCATGCGGCCGACGCGCTCGCGCTTGTCCTTGACCGTGTTCATGACAGACGAGCCCTTTTCGAGCTTGCCGGAGTAAATGCGGGCGAAGGTCAACGAACCGACAAAGGGGTCGTTCATGATCTTGAATGCAAGCATTGACAGCGGCTCGGCGTCATCTGCGTGGCGCTCGATCTCGGCTTCGGTCTTGAAGTCGATGCCCTTGATGGCCGGGATGTCGAGCGGTGACGGCAGGTAATCGACAACCGCGTCGAGGAGCGGCTGAACGCCCTTGTTCTTGAAGGCGGTGCCGCAGAACATCGGGTGGAACTTGACGTCGATCGTGCCGCGACGAACGAGTTCGCGGATCTTGTCGTTGTCCGGCATGTCGCCGTTCAGGTAGGCTTCCATCGCTTCTTCGTCGATCTCGACAACAGTCTCGATCAACTTTTCGCGATATTCTTCGGCCTTTTCCTTCAGGTCGGCAGGGATTTCGACAACGTCCCAGGCAGCGCCGAGGGACTCATCGCGCCAGATCAGCGCATTCATCTCGATCAGGTCGACAACGCCCTTGAAGTCGCTTTCAGCGCCGATCGGCAGCTGCATGACAACAGCGGTGGCACCCAGACGGGTCTTGATCATTTCCACCGAGCGGTAGAAGTCAGCACCGGTCTTGTCCATCTTGTTGCAGAATATCATCCGCGGGACGTTGTACTTTTCAGCCTGACGCCAGACGGTTTCGGTCTGCGGCTCAACACCAGCATTGGCGTCGAGAAGAGCGATGGCACCGTCGAGAACGCGCAGCGAACGCTCGACTTCGATGGTGAAGTCAACGTGGCCAGGAGTGTCGATGATGTTGAAGCGGCGCATCTTGCCGTCGCGACCCTTCCAGAAGGTCGTGGTGGCAGCAGAAGTGATCGTGATGCCACGCTCCTGCTCCTGCTCCATCCAGTCCATCGTCGCGGCGCCGTCATGGACTTCGCCGATCTTGTGAGACTTACCGGTGTAGTAAAGGATACGTTCGGTGGTCGTGGTCTTGCCGGCGTCGATGTGCGCCATGATACCGAAGTTGCGGTAGTCTTCGATTTTATATTCGCGAGCCATAACGGACTGCCTTTCAATATTCGATCGGTTCAGATTACCAGCGATAGTGCGAGAAGGCGCGGTTCGCGTCGGCCATCTTGTGGGTGTCTTCGCGCTTCTTGACGGCGCTGCCACGGTTGTTTGCGGCGTCCATGAGCTCGCCGCAGAGGCGATCGATCATGGTGGTCTCGTTGCGCTTGCGAGCAGCAGCGATCAGCCAGCGGATGGCGAGGGCCTGACGGCGCTCGGGACGCACGTCAACCGGAACCTGGTAGGTTGCACCACCAACGCGGCGCGAACGGACTTCAACATGCGGCGCGACATTGTCGAGCGCCTGATGGAAGACCGTGATCGGCTCCTGCTTCAGCTTTGCCTGGACAGCATCGAATGCACCGTAAACGATGCTTTCTGCGACGGACTTCTTACCATGAAGCATAATTGCATTCATGAACTTCGTGACGACCAGATCACCGAACTTCGGATCGGGGTTGATCTCACGCTTTTCTGCACTATGGCGACGGGACATACTGTTTGTCTCTCAACGGTTGGGACGCTTTATCACGCGGAGAACCTCGCGCAGCGCCTGTAAACTCAATAGACCGAATTACTTCGGACGCTTTGCACCGTACTTCGAACGGCGCTGCTTGCGGTTCTTGACGCCCTGGGTGTCGAGAACGCCGCGGATGATGTGGTAACGAACACCCGGCAAGTCCTTCACGCGGCCGCCACGGATCATGACGACGGAGTGTTCCTGCAGGTTGTGACCTTCGCCCGGGATATAGCCGATTACTTCGAAGCCATTCGTCAGGCGGATCTTGGCGACCTTACGCAGAGCCGAGTTCGGCTTCTTCGGGGTCGTGGTGTAAACGCGGGTGCAAACGCCACGCTTCTGCGGATTTTCCTGCAGCGCAGGAACCTTATTGCGCTTTACCTGTGCCTGACGCGGCTTGCGGATCAGCTGGTTTACGGTAGGCATATACCCATCCCTTGCAAATTCTTGTCTCTAGAACCTGTGACAGGCTCCGGTTTTGCCGTTTCCGGCGGCGGCCGCACAGTTTCCGTCATGCACAAAAGGTGGCCCGACCCGTTTTCGCGGATGGACCACAACAGGGCAGAGGACACACCCGAGATGTGTCATGCGTGCAGCATTCGTGTCTTCAACGTGCGTAAAGAACCCTGTTTGAGGCGAACTCCAGGACGAGTCATCCCGAAAAACCCGGCCTCACATAGGCTCTGTTGGGCGGGGTACTACTGTTTTCCCCCTATTCCGTCAAGTCTCAATCAGAAATTAATGGCCGTACGGCGTGTTGGCACGGGCGTTTGCCCTGTACGCATGCGGGAAAAGTCTCGTGAAGCCGTGAATTGGCTTGGCGCTTTGCATCAATGGTCTAAATAGAGCGTTAGAGAGGGTCAAGACCGCCTCCCCTCGCCTCACGATTCGTGTTTCGGGGAATCACCACAGTCCAATGGAAAGATAACTGCCATGATTGCCACCCCGGATAACGACAATGCACGCGACGAGCCCATGGTCTTCATCGTGATCGCCAAGGCCTATGAAACGGAAGGTGGCGATCCGATCGACCTGCATGTCATGCTGACGGCACCCGATGACGATACGGCTGTGCGGATGACCTTGAATGCCCTGTCTGAAGAAGGCTTCCTGGAGGCTGATCTGGACCAGATCGGCATGATCACCGGTGCGCCCGACGAAGAACCGCATGCCTCGGCCTATCAGGGCGCACTTGAGGGCGAAGTGGCGATCATTCGCTTCAACTGAGCCGCTCTACGCAAGATTTGGCCGACCCCTCCTGCCCCGTTAACACCTTATCTGCGCTCATACAAAAAGCCGCCCGGATCGCTCCGGGCGGCTTTCTTCTTGTTTCGACCGAGCCTTATTCGCCGGCCGGTGCGTTCTCGCCTGCGAGATCCTGCAGCATCGGCGTCGCGACGTCCGCGCCAGAGCCCTTGCGGCGCTCTTCGAGGATCAGGTCGTCGCGCGATGTCGCGATACGGCGAATCTGCGTCATCGTGCCACCGGTACCAGCCGGGATCAGGCGACCAACGATAACGTTCTCCTTGAGGCCCTGCAGCGTGTCCATCTTGCCGGCGATTGCAGCTTCCGTGAGAACCTTGGTGGTTTCCTGGAAGGATGCAGCCGAGATGAAGGACGGGGTCTGCAGCGAAGCCTTGGTGATACCCAGCAATACGGGCTCGCCATAGGCCGGCTTCTTGCCTTCCTCGATCAGACGCTCGTTGACGTCGTCCAGTTCGATACGGTCGACATTGTCGCCGACGATGTACTGGCTGTCACCGGCCTCGGTGATCTCGACCTTCTGCAGCATCTGGCGAACGATCACCTCGATGTGCTTGTCGTTGATCAGAACGCCCTGCAGTCGGTAGACCTCCTGGATTTCGTTGACGAGGTAGGACGCAAGTGCCTCCACGCCCTTGATCGCCAGGATGTCGTGCGGTGCCGGGTTGCCGTCGAGGATATAGTCACCCTTTTCGATGTAGTCGCCTTCCTGAAGGTGGAAGGGCTTGCCCTTCGGGATCAGGTATTCGACAGGCTCGACACCGTCTTCGGCAGGCTCGATGATGACGCGACGCTTGTTCTTGTAGTCGCGACCCAGGCGGATCGTACCATCAATCTCAGCGATGATGGCGTGATCCTTTGGACGGCGCGCTTCGAAGAGTTCAGCAACGCGCGGCAGACCACCGGTGATGTCCTTGGTCTTGGCGCTTTCCAGCGGCGAACGGGCAAGAACGTCACCCTGGCTGACCTTCTGACCTGGCTCGACCGACAGGATCGCGTCGACGGACAGCTGGAACCGGGCTTCACCACCACGGGCAACCTTCAGCACGTTGCCGCTCGCATCCTTGATGACGATGGCAGGCTTCAGATCCGAACCGCGTGGCGTCGAGCGCCAGTCAATAACCTGACGCTTGGTGATGCCGGTCGACTCGTCGGTGGCTTCGAGAACCGAAAGACCGTCGATGACGTCTTCGAAATGCACGATACCTTCGACTTCGGTCATCATCGGGCGGGTATAGGGATCCCACTCGGCGAGACGCTGACCACGCTTGACCTTGTCGCCGTCGTCGACGAAGACCTTCGAACCATAGGCCACACGCTGGGATGAACGCTCTACGCCGCGTTCGTCCAGAATGGTGATGGCCATGCTGCGGCCCATGGCAATCAGCGTGCCATCGGAGTTGCGCAACATGTTGCGGTTCTTGATCTGCACCGTACCTTCATACGAGGCTTCGAGGAACGACTGGTCAACAACGGTCGCCGTACCACCCAGGTGGAAGGTACGCATGGTGAGCTGGGTGCCCGGCTCACCGATCGACTGAGCGGCGATAACGCCGACAGCTTCACCCATGTTGACAGGTGTTCCGCGCGCAAGGTCACGACCGTAGCAGACCGAGCAGACGCCCGTCTGCACTTCGCAGGTCAGAGCCGAGCGGATGCGGATCGACTGGATGCCAGCCTTCTCGATTTCCACGACATGCGGCTCAAGGATCATCTGACCGGCATCGACAATGCGCTCGCCAGTAACCGGATGGTCGATGTCGTCCAGAGCCGTGCGGCCAAGAACGCGGGCACCGATCGATGCAACCACCTGACCGGCATCGACGATCGCCGTCATGGTCAGGCCCTTTTCAGTGCCGCAATCCACCATGTTGACGATGCAGTCCTGTGCCACGTCAACGAGACGACGGGTCAGGTACCCGGAGTTTGCGGTCTTCAGAGCGGTGTCTGCCAGACCCTTACGGGCACCGTGGGTCGAGTTGAAGTACTCGTTAACGGTCAGACCTTCCTTGAAGTTCGAGATGATCGGCGTCTCGATGATTTCACCCGACGGCTTGGCCATGAGGCCGCGCATGCCGCCCAGCTGACGCATCTGGTTCGGTGAACCACGCGCACCCGAGTGCGACATCATGTAGATGGCGTTCATCGGCTTCTGACGACCGGTTTCCTTGTCGAACTCGACGGCCTTGATGCGGGCCATCATGTCTTCGGCAACCTTTTCAGTCGCCTTGCCCCAGGCATCAACGACCTTGTTGTACTTCTCGCCCTGGGTGATCAGGCCGTCATTGTACTGCTGCTCGTATTCCTTGACCAAGGCTTCGGTGTCACCGACGATCTTCGCCTTGGTTTCCGGAATGACCATGTCGTCCTTGCCGAAGGAAATACCGGCGCGGCAGGCATGGGCAAAGCCGAGCTGCATGATGCGGTCGCAGAAAATGACCGTGTCCTTCTGGCCGCAATGGCGGTAGACCGTGTCGATCATCTTGGAGATGTTCTTCTTGGTCATTTCCTGATTGCAGATGTCGAAGGGCACGTTGACGTTCTTCGGCAGAAGCTCGCCGATGATGAGGCGACCCGGAGTCGTTTCATAGATCTTCGATACCGGGTTGCCATCGGCATCCACGGTCTTGAAGCGGCCCTTGATCTTGGCGTGCAGGGTGACGATCTTGTTTTCCAGAGCATGGTGCAGTTCGCCCATGTCGGAGAAGGCCATGCCTTCACCCGGCTCGTTCTGGTTCATGATCGACAGGTAGTAGAGGCCGAGAACCATGTCCTGCGACGGAACGATGATCGGAGCACCGTTGGCCGGGTGCAGGATGTTGTTCGTCGACATCATCAGAACGCGCGCTTCAAGCTGGGCTTCGAGCGACAGCGGCACGTGAACAGCCATCTGGTCGCCGTCGAAGTCGGCGTTGAAGGCGGTGCAGACGAGCGGGTGCAGCTGGATCGCCTTGCCTTCGACCAGGGTCGGTTCGAAGGCCTGGATGCCCAGGCGGTGCAGGGTCGGCGCGCGGTTCAGGAGAACAGGATGCTCGCGGATGACCTCGTCCAGGATATCCCAGACTTCCGGCTTTTCCTTCTCAACCAGCTTCTTGGCCTGCTTGACGGTCGAGGAGTAACCCTTGGCGTCGAGACGGGCATAGATGAACGGCTTGAACAGCTCGAGGGCCATCTTCTTCGGCAGACCGCACTGGTGCAGCTTCAGTTCCGGTCCGGTCACGATAACCGAACGACCGGAATAGTCGACGCGCTTGCCGAGCAGGTTCTGACGGAAGCGGCCCTGCTTGCCCTTGAGCATGTCGGAGAGCGACTTCAGCGGACGCTTGTTGGCGCCGGTGATGACGCGGCCACGACGACCGTTGTCGAAGAGCGCGTCCACAGATTCCTGCAGCATGCGCTTTTCGTTGCGGATGATGATGCCCGGTGCGCGCAGCTCAATGAGGCGCTTCAGACGGTTGTTACGGTTGATAACGCGACGATAGAGATCGTTGAGGTCAGAGGTCGCGAAACGACCGCCATCGAGCGGAACCAGCGGACGCAGATCCGGCGGGATGACCGGAACGACCTTCATGATCATCCATTCCGGACGGTTGCCCGATTCCATGAAGTTCTCGACGATTTTCAGGCGCTTCATCAGCTTCTTCTGCTTCAGATCCGACGTGGTTTCAGCCAGGTCGGAGCGCAGATCGCCAGCGATCTTCTCGAGGTTCATCGAAGCCAGCATCTCGTAGATGGCTTCCGCACCGATCATGGCGGTGAACTGGTCTTCGCCATACTCGTCAACGGCCATCATATACTCCTCTTCAGAGAGGAGCTGATGTTCCTTAAGCGCGGTCAGACCCGGCTCGGTCACGATGTAGTTCTCAAAGTAGAGAACGCGCTCGACATCCTTCAGCGTCATGTCGAGCAGGGTCGAGATGCGCGAGGGAAGCGACTTCAGGAACCAGATATGGGCGACCGGCGCGGCAAGCTCGATATGGCCCATGCGCTCGCGGCGAACGCGCGACAGCGTGACTTCGACGCCGCACTTTTCGCAGATGATGCCCTTGTACTTCATGCGCTTGTACTTGCCGCACAGGCATTCGTAGTCCTTGATCGGTCCAAAGATACGCGCGCAGAAGAGACCGTCACGCTCGGGCTTGAACGTACGGTAGTTGATGGTTTCCGGCTTCTTGATCTCGCCGTAGGACCACGACAGAATCTTTTCCGGGCTTGCAATCGAAATCCGGATGGAATCGAAGTGCTGCGCCGGCACTGACGGGTTGAAAAGGTTCATGACCTCTTGGTTCATGCCTGTCTCCTTGATGGGGCAGATGCCCTCAATTGGGTCGCGATCGCGGCAAAATCCCGGGATGCCAGACCACGCCCTGAAATGACAATAACCGCGAAATGCGGCAAAACTCCCCTCCCCGACCGAAACTGACGGACACCGGCCATGGAGGGAATGGCGCGCGGGCTTTTACCCGCACGCCCTTGTCAACCTGTTACTCTGCCGCGTTCGGCAGTTCGCCGGCATTGGCTTCGTCAAGCTTGGAGTTCTCCAGCTCAACCGACAGACCCAGAGAGCGCATTTCCTTGACGAGAACGTTGAAGCTCTCCGGAATGCCTGCCTCGAAGGTGTCGTCGCCACGGACGATGGCTTCGTAGACCTTGGTGCGACCGGCCACGTCGTCCGACTTCACCGTCAGCATTTCTTGCAGGGTGTAGGCGGCGCCGTAAGCTTCGAGAGCCCAGACTTCCATTTCCCCGAAGCGCTGACCGCCGAACTGCGCCTTACCACCGAGCGGCTGCTGGGTGACGAGCGAATAAGGACCGATCGAACGGGCGTGGATCTTGTCGTCAACCAGGTGGTTCAGCTTCAGCATATAGATGTAGCCAACCGTGACCTGGCGGTCGAACTGTTCACCGGTACGACCGTCATAGAGCGTCGACTGGCCGGTCTCCTTGAGACCTGCAAGCTTCAGCATCTCGTTGACGTCAGCCTCAACCGCTCCGTCGAAAACCGGCGTTGCGATGGACACGCCGCGGCGGGTCTGCTCGGCCAGACGGACGATGGACTCGTCGTCATAGTCCTTGATCGGCTCACCCTTCGGACCCGTCCCGATGACGCTGTCGATGGTGTCACGCAGCGGCTTGATGTCACCACTCGACTGATAGGCATCGAGCATCGCACCGATCTGACGACCCATGCCCGCGCAGGCCCAACCCAGATGGGTTTCAAGGATCTGACCGACATTCATGCGCGACGGAACGCCGAGAGGGTTCAAGACCACGTCAACATGCGTACCGTCTTCCAGGAACGGCATGTCTTCGATCGGCACGATACGCGACACAACACCCTTGTTGCCGTGACGGCCAGCCATCTTGTCGCCTGGCTGGATCTTGCGCTTCACAGCGACAAAGACCTTGACCATCTTCATGACGCCCGGAGGCATTTCATCGCCACGCTGGACCTTTTCGACCTTGTCCATGAAGCGCTGCTCAAGGCGCGACTTGGATTCGTCGTACTGGCCACGCAGGGCTTCGAGCTCGCTCTGGACCTTCTCGTCCTCGACGGCGAACATCCACCACTGCGAACGCGGATATTCCGAGATGACTTCGTTGGAAAGAACCGTGTTCTTCTTGAAGCCCTTCGGCCCCGCGATCGACATCTGACCGCGCAGCATGTCTAGCAGACGACCATAGACGTTGCGGTCAAGGATCGCCTGTTCGTCGTCACGGTCCTTGGCGAGACGCTCGATTTCCTCGCGCTCGATTGCCATTGCACGTTCGTCCTTCTCCACGCCGTGGCGGTTGAAGACGCGAACTTCGACGATCGTGCCGAAGGTGCCCGGAGGCATGCGCATGGAGGTATCGCGAACGTCTGAGGCCTTTTCACCGAAGATGGCGCGCAGCAGCTTTTCTTCCGGCGTCATCGGGCTTTCGCCCTTCGGCGTGATCTTGCCGACCAGAATGTCGCCGGGCTGAACTTCCGCACCGATATAGACGATACCAGCTTCGTCGAGGTTCTTCAGCGCTTCTTCCGACACGTTCGGAATATCGCGGGTGATTTCTTCCGGGCCGAGCTTCGTATCACGAGCCATGACTTCGAACTCTTCGATGTGGATCGAAGTGAAGACGTCATCGCGAACGATACGCTCGGACAGGAGGATCGAGTCCTCGTAGTTGTAGCCGTTCCACGGCATGAACGCGACGAGCGCGTTGCGGCCGAGTGCCAGATCGCCGAGATCGGTCGACGGACCGTCGGCAATGATGTCACCCTTGTTCAGAACATCACCTACATTGACCAGCGGGCGCTGGTTGACGCAGGTGTTCTGGTTCGAACGCTGGAACTTCTGCAGACGGTAGATGTCAACGCCAGACTTCGACGGATCGAGGTCTTCGGTGGCGCGGATAACGATACGCGTTGCGTCAACCTGGTCGACCACACCGCCACGACGGGCAGCGATCGCCGCACCCGAGTCACGGGCCACGATCGGCTCCATGCCGGTTCCGACAAACGGCGCTTCAGCGCGTACCAGCGGTACGGCCTGACGCTGCATGTTCGAGCCCATGAGAGCGCGGTTGGCGTCGTCGTTTTCCAGGAACGGGATGAGCGCTGCAGCAACAGACACGAGCTGCTTCGGCGAAACGTCCATCAGGTTCACGGTGTCGCGCGGGGCGAGCATAACTTCGCCAGCGTGACGGCAAACGACGAATTCTTCAACGAAGGCGCCGTCAGAGGTCAGTTCGGAGTTGGCCTGCGCAACATAGTACTTGGCTTCTTCCATCGCCGACAGATAGACGACCTCGGTTGTCACCTTGCCATCCACGATCTTGCGGTACGGGCTTTCGATGAAGCCATACTTGTTGACGCGGGCGAAGGTTGCGAGCGAGTTGATCAGACCGATGTTCGGGCCTTCCGGCGTTTCGATCGGGCAGATACGGCCATAATGGGTCGGGTGAACGTCGCGGACCTCGAAGCCTGCGCGCTCGCGGGTCAGACCACCCGGTCCAAGAGCCGAAAGGCGGCGCTTGTGGGTGATTTCCGAAAGCGGGTTCACCTGGTCCATGAACTGCGACAGCTGCGAGGAGCCGAAGAATTCGCGAACGGCGGCAGCAGCCGGCTTGGCGTTGATCAGGTCCTGCGGCATGACAGTGTCGATCTCGATCGACGACATGCGCTCCTTGATGGCACGTTCCATGCGAAGAAGACCCAGACGATACTGGTTCTCCATCAATTCACCGACGGAGCGAACGCGGCGGTTGCCGAGGTTGTCGATATCGTCGATTTCGCCCTTGCCGTCGCGCAGCTCGACCAGCATCTTGACCACAGCGAGGATGTCATCCTTGCGCAGGACGCGCACGGTGTCTTCCACGTCGAGGTCGAGACGCATGTTCATCTTGACGCGACCAACGGCCGACAGGTCGTAGCGCTCTGCGTCGAAGAACAGCGACTGGAACATGGCCTCAGCCGATTCCATGGTCGGCGGCTCACCCGGACGCATGACGCGGTAGATGTCGAACAGAGCGTCCTGGCGGTTCTCGTTCTTGTCTGCTGCCAGCGTGTTGCGGATATAGGCGCCGACATTGATGTGGTCGATGCCGAGAACCGGGATTTCATCGAAGCCTGCCTCAAGGATCTGCGGCAGCGACTTCTCGTCGATTTCCGCACCGGCTTCCATGTAGATCTCACCGGTTTCCATGTTGACCATGTCTTCGGCGAGATAGTTGCCATAGAGATCTTCGTCGGACGCACGGAGTGCCTTCAGGCCCTTTTCCGTCAAGGTACGAAGCAGACGCGGGGTCAGCTTCTTGCCACCTTCGACCACGACTTCGCCGGTATCGGCGTCAACCATGTCGCTGATGGTCTTGGCACCCTTGAGGGTTTCCGGATTGAAGGGAATGCGCCAGCCCTGCGAATCCCGCTTGTAGATGGACTTCGTGTAGAAGGTCGACAGGATCTCTTCGCCGTCCATGCCAAGGGCCATGAGCAGCGATGTCACGGGGATCTTGCGGCGACGGTCGATACGGGCATGCACGATGTCCTTGGCATCGAACTCGATGTCGAGCCAGGAACCGCGATAGGGGATGACGCGGGCTGCAAACAAAAGCTTGCCCGACGAGTGCGACTTGCCCTTGTCGTGGTCGAAGAAGACGCCCGGCGAACGGTGCATCTGCGATACGATAACGCGCTCGGTGCCATTGACGATGAAGGTACCGTTGTTCGTCATGAGCGGCATGTCGCCCATGTAGACGGACTGTTCCTTGATGTCCTTGATCGAGCGTGCGCCTGTATCCTCATCGATATCGAACACGATCAGGCGCAGCGTGACCTTCAGCGGAGCCGCATAGGTCAGGTCGCGCTGACGGCATTCGTCAACGTCGAACTTCGGCTGTTCGAACTCGTAGGATACGAATTCGAGCATGGATGCACCGGAAAAATCGGTGATCGGGAATACGGACTTGAATACGGCATTCAGCCCCTCGTCAGGACGGCCACCTTCCGGCTCGTCAACCATGAGGAACTGATCATAAGATGCCTTTTGAACCTCAATCAGGTTCGGCATTTCTGCGACTTCTGGAATTTTTCCGAAAAACTTGCGTACGCGCCTGCGACCGTTAAAGGAAAGGGTCTGAGCCATCGTAGCTCCTTGTCAGTTTGCACCCGGGCCTGCGACAGATGGTGACCGCTGGCCAGGCGGTTCCATCGGAAAATGGATTGTTCAATCTCGTTCTGGCGATCAAAGCACCGGCCGGATTGCCGGAGGTCTGATGCAGAACCATCCTTTTGAAGAACCCATTACCCAAAAGCCGTTTTTGCGGCTCTTGGGTAATGATTTCAAAGGAACGAACGACAGGAGAGGATCTTGCGACCCTCCCCTGCACGCATTCCGATATTACTTGACGTCGACCTTAGCGCCGGCTTCCTCAAGCTTCTTCTTGAGGTCAGCAGCTTCAGCCTTGGAAACAGCTTCCTTGACCGGCTTCGGAGCGCCTTCGACGAGGTCCTTGGCTTCCTTGAGGCCGAGGCCGGTGATGCCGCGAACTTCCTTGATGACGTTGATCTTGTTGGCGCCAGCGTCAACGAGGATAACGTCGAACTCGGTCTTTTCTTCTTCAGCAGCAGCCGGAGCAGCACCGCCAGCAGCAGCAGCCACAGCTACCGGAGCAGCAGCCGAAACGCCCCACTTTTCTTCGAGCATCTTGGAGAGCTCAGCAGCTTCCAGGACGGTCAGCGAGGAGAGGTCTTCAACGATCTTTGCGAGATCAGCCATTGTCTTAGTTCCTTATAGATGTTCGGTTCGAAACGAACTGGTTTTGATTTGAACAGCGAAAAACCGCCTTACGCGGCTTCGTCCTTCTTTGCGTAGGCCGCGAAAACGCGCGCCAGCTGCGAAGCCGGTGCCTGTACGACGCCTGCGATGCGGGTTGCCGGGGTCTGAATCATACCCAGCAGCTTTGCACGCAGTTCGTCCAGCGAAGGCAGGGTCGCAAGCGACTTCACACCTTCTGCGTTCAGCGTGGTCGAGCCCATGGCGCCACCGAGAACAACGATCTTGTCGTTGGTCTTGGCGAAATCCATGACGACCTTGGGAGCCGTGATCGGGTCGGCGCTGTATGCAATCAGCGTCTGGCCCTTGAAGAGATCGGACATCCCTTCGGCTTCCGTGCCCTGAAGAGCGATCTTGGCCAGACGGTTCTTCGCGACTTTGACGGTGCCGCCAGCAGCGCGCATCTTCGAACGAAAGTCGTTCATTTGCGCAACCGTGACACCAGCATAGTGGGCCACAACAACCGAACCGGAAGCCTTGAAGACTTCGTTCAGTTCTGTGACGAATTCGCGTTTTTCCGCTCTTTCCACTGTCTGTCTCCAGTAGATGGAACCGCAATCCTGCGGGCTCCATCGGGTTTGCCTTTTGCCTCAAGGGATCCATGTCGAGATCCCAAGCGACGCTTGAGGATCCTGTCCCCTTTGCCCGGATGACCGAACAGAAGGCGAATAAGGCTCGAACCGAACTTCAAGACGTCATCAGACGTTTAAAAACGGATCTTACCCGTCTCATGCAGGCGAATATTAAGGCCCTAAGGCCGCCCACAATCTCGGACAGGAGTGCCTGGTTTTGACACCAGGCATTTCCGGCCCCGAAAGACCGGAAACTTGGTCGGGCGGAGCGCGTGGCTCCGACCAAATCTGTTATCAGGCGGTGACCGTCGACGGGTCGATCTTTACGCCCGGACCCATGGTCGAGGAGATCGCGACCCGCTTGACGTAATTGCCCTTGGCACCAGCCGGCTTCGCCTTCACGACGGCGTCGGCAAATGCCTTGATGTTTTCTTCCAGCGCCTTGGCGTCGAAAGAGGCCTTGCCGATACCGGCATGGATGATACCAGCCTTCTCGACGCGGAACTCGACTGCACCACCCTTGGAAGCCTTGACCGCACCGGCCACGTCCATGGTGACGGTGCCGACCTTCGGGTTCGGCATCATGCCACGCGGGCCGAGAACCTTACCGAGGCGACCGACGAGCGGCATCATGTCCGGAGTGGCAATGCAGCGATCGAAGTCGATCTTGCCGCCCTGGACGATTTCCAGCAGGTCTTCGGCGCCGACGATGTCTGCACCAGCGGCCTTGGCTTCATCAGCCTTCGGGCCGCGTGCGAAAACGGCAACGCGAACGTCGCGACCGGTGCCATTCGGCAGGTTGACCACGCCGCGGACCATCTGGTCTGCGTGACGCGGGTCAACGCCCAGATTCATGGCGATTTCGATCGTTTCATCGAACTTCGCCGTGGCGCGTTCCTTGACCATCGAGATTGCGTCGGAGAGAGCGACCAGCTTGGTCGGGTCAACACCTTCGCGGATTTTCTGAATACGCTTTGCTACCTTGGCCATGATCAACCCACCACTTCCAGGCCCATGGAGCGGGCAGAGCCCTCAACCATCAGCATTGCGCCTTCGACGTCAGCCGCGTTCAGATCCTTCATCTTGGCTTCTGCGATCGCACGGACCTGAGCCTTGGTGATGGTGCCAGCCTTGGCGCCCTTGCCAGGCGTCTTGGAACCGGACTGAATCTTTGCTTCCTTCTTCAGCCAGTAAGTGACCGGCGGCTGCTTCATTGCGAAGGTGAAGGACTTGTCCTGGTAATAGGTGATGACGACCGGGATCGGCATACCCTTTTCCATTTCCTGCGTGGCGGCATTGAACGCCTTGCAGAATTCCATGATGTTAATGCCACGCTGACCAAGTGCCGGGCCGATCGGCGGGGACGGGTTTGCCGATCCTGCCTTGACCTGGAGCTTGAGCTGGCCTGCAACTTTCTTAGCCATTACTCTCTGCCTTTCCATAGAATCCGGTTGCCCGGATCAGATATGCCGGACACAACCGGCGGCTGCGGTTGCGTGGTGCGTCTGGTGCCCCGGCTAAAGGGCAGCATCCTCCCACGCGAAACGGAAAACCTTAGCTTTCCGGTTTCGATCAGACCTTTTCAACCTGACCGTATTCAAGTTCGACCGGCGTAGCACGGCCAAAAATCGACACCTCAACCTTGAGGCGCGAGCGCTCCTCATCGACATCCTGAACGACACCGTTGAAGGAGGCGAAGGGACCGTCGGAAACGCGGACCTGCTCGCCAATCTCGAAGGACACCGAAGACTTCGGACGCTCGACGCCTTCCTGAACCTGACCCAGGATGCGCTCTGCCTCGAAATCTGGAATCGGAACCGGCTTGTTGTCGGAACCGAGGAATCCCGTCACCTTCGGGGTATTCTTGATCAGGTGGTAGGCCTCATCGGTCAGGTTCGCCCGCACCAGCACATAGCCGGGGAAAAACTTGCGCTCGCTGTCAACCTTGCGACCGCGACGAACCTCGACCACCTTCTCGGTCGGAACGAGGATCTTCTCGAAGAGATGCTCAAGACCCTTCTGACGGGCCTTCTCTTCGATGGACTCAGCCACCTTCTTCTCAAAATTTGAATACGCGTGGACGATATACCAACGTGCCGCCATGTCCGCCTCCGTCCGATCAGTTGCCGATGTTCAACACAAGGCTCAGGAGCCAGCTGATGAGCTGGTCCGCACCAAAGAAGAACAGCGAAGCGAAAATGACCATCGCCAGCACCATGGCTGTCGAGATCAAGGTTTCGCGACGCGAGGGCCACGTGACCTTGGACGTCTCGGAGCGTACCTGCTGCAGAAACGCGAATGGATTACCCTTGGATGCCATTTATTGCCCACGCATTTACGGCACGTAAAGCCGAACCTAATCAGCCCCACGCGCCGCGTGTCTGTTTCAACCCTACATAAAGACCGATTCCGCATTTCACAAGAGGAAATCGAATCTTCTGCATTTTTTGCTTGACTACCAGCGCCGTCCGTCGCAGCAACCGCGCGCCGAAAGGACTGGCAGGGGCAGCCGGGCTTGAACCGACGACCTGCGGTTTTGGAGACCGCCGCTCTACCAACTGAGCTATACCCCTAAGCCGTCCCGCGGTTGGAAATCATGTTTCCGTCCGGGGCATGCCGCTCCCTTTAAGACGGGCGGCTTCGAATGGCAAGCGTCTTTTTTCGTTTTTCCCGCTGCTTTCGGCAGGTTAACCTTTGTCCGACACAGTTGTGAAAGCGCTCCTTCAACCACTGTCCATCGATCAGGCGCTTTGGAGCACGGTTATTCACGCGCCGAAACAGAGGATCCAAGCATGATCCGCATTGAGAATGCCGCCCTCCCCCAATCGGAATTCCACAACGTCTCGCTGGAAGGCAGCAGATTGACCAGCGTCAACCTCGGCGGCAGCGTTGTTGGCGACGCCAATCTCGACAATATCCATATGACCGATGCGCGCCTGTGCGGTGCCAATCTCAAGAATGTCGCGATGAGTGATTCCCTTTTCGAAGATGCGGACATGCGCCGGGTCGATTTCCGCCATTCCGATTTCGAGGGCACGCTGATCCGCCAATCAAGCCTTGCGAATGTGAGCATCAGTGACTGCGACCTCACTGGCATGAGGATCAATGGGCATCTCGTGAGCGACTTGCTGCAGCTTGTCGGAGCGCAAACCGGAAAACCTGAGTAAAGGTGACCCAGTCGCGAACAAGCGCTCGAACTGAACAATCAGCGGTCTGTGATGCCATCTTGAACCAAAAAAGGCCTCGCTGCTGCCAGCGAGGCCCTATCACTACCCTTGAAGGCAGCAATTACTCGATGATCGAAGCGACGATGCCGGCGCCGCGTTCAGATCGCGCTTGCGCGCCATCTGAACATACTCAGTAGCGTCGGCAGCTTTCGTCATCGCCACCGATCAGCGATTACTCGATGATCGAAGCGACGATGCCGGCGCCGACGGTACGGCCGCCTTCGCGGATCGCGAAGCGCAGCTTTTCTTCCATCGCGATCGGAACGATCAGCTCGACGTCAACGGTCACGTTGTCGCCAGGCATGACCATTTCCGTGCCTTCCGGAAGCGTCACGATGCCCGTCACGTCCGTCGTGCGGAAGTAGAACTGCGGACGGTAGTTCGTGAAGAACGGCGTATGACGACCGCCTTCTTCCTTCGTCAGGATGTAGGCTTCTGCCTTGAACTTCTTGTGCGGCTTGACCGAACCCGGCTTGCACAGGATCTGGCCACGCTCGACGCCGTCACGGTTTACACCGCGCAGCAGCGCACCGATGTTGTCGCCGGCCTGGCCCTGGTCGAGCAGCTTGCGGAACATTTCAACGCCCGTGCAGGTCGTCTTCGTCGTCGGACGGATGCCGACGATTTCGATTTCCTCGCCGACCTTGACGATACCGCGCTCAACGCGACCCGTCACAACCGTACCACGGCCAGAGATCGAGAACACGTCTTCGATCGGCATCAGGAAGGGCTGGTCGATCGGACGCTCAGGCGTCGGGATGTAGGCGTCGACTTCGGCCATCAGCTTGCGGATCGCGTCTTCGCCGATTTCCTTGTTCGAGTCTTCCAGAGCGGCCAGAGCCGAGCCCTTGACGACCGGGATGTCGTCGCCCGGGAAGTCGTAGGACGACAGAAGTTCGCGAACTTCCAGCTCAACGAGCTCGAGCAGTTCGGCGTCGTCAACCTGGTCAACCTTGTTGAGGAAGACAACGATCGCCGGAACGCCAACCTGACGGGCGAGCAGGATGTGCTCGCGGGTCTGCGGCATCGGGCCGTCGGCAGCCGAGCAAACCAGGATGGCGCCGTCCATCTGGGCAGCACCGGTGATCATGTTCTTGACGTAGTCGGCGTGGCCGGGGCAGTCAACGTGCGCGTAGTGGCGGTTCGCCGTCTCATACTCGACGTGGGCCGTCGAGATGGTGATGCCGCGCGCCTTTTCTTCCGGAGCAGCATCGATCTGGTCGTATGCCTTGAACTCACCGAAGTACTTGGTGATCGCTGCCGTCAGAGACGTCTTGCCGTGGTCGACGTGGCCGATCGTGCCGATGTTGACGTGCGGCTTGTTGCGCTCAAACTTACTCTTTGCCATTTGAATGCTTCCTGTGAACGAAACGGGGTTGCCCCGGCGAACCGGTTTGGTCCCGCCGTTTAAGGCTTTCGTACGCAATGCGCAAGCCTTAATTGCTGGGCCTCAGGAGCGGGCCGAAGTCGGGTTGAACGGGGGCGGAACTTACGCTGAGAAAAGCAATTCACCCAAGGGTGATTTGCCACCACATCATCTTTGAAACCAATGAGTTGATCTTTTCTGTTGGACTGGAGCGGGTAACGGGAATCGAACCCGTGTATTCAGCTTGGAAGGCTGCTGCTCTACCATTGAGCTATACCCGCGGTGTCCGATCCGATGACGAATGGTGGAGAGAGTTGGATTTGAACCAACGTAGGCGTAGCCAACGGATTTACAGTCCGTCCCCTTTAACCACTCGGGCATCTCTCCATTCTTTCGTCCGGATCAAAGCAACCAAGCTTTCACTCGTGATCTCAAGGGCAGCGCCCCGTTGATCTGCGGCGGGTATATGACGGCCCAATGAGGCGATGTCAACACGATCCGGGCCAAAAAAATTTCGAAATATTTTGCGACTGTGGGAAACCTGTGCGCGGAGCCAAGGTCTATCCGAAGGCATTGCGGCTCGCTATAAGATGGCATGACAAAAGATACCAAGACCGACAAATCCGCCCGCGACACCCATTATGCCACGCTGCGCCGGCAGGTGCGCGACGCCAAGCGCGAACGGGGCGAGATCCCCACCCCCGCTGCGCCAAGGGGGCGGAAGGGCAATACGGACTGGACGCCGCCGAAGCTCGCACCGGAGCAGGTGCTGCTTTACGGCCTTCACACCGTGCGTGCGGCACTCGACAATCCCGAGCGCAAGCTGATCAAACTGTCCGCAACACAGAATGCGCTCGTCAGGCTGGAAATCCCGTCGGTGGAACAGCTCGGCATTCCTTTCGAGACGGTAACGCCACACGACCTCGACAAGATGTTGGGTCCGGACGCAATTCATCAGGGCGTCATGCTGGAAACCCGTCCCCTGCCCGGTCGTCGTCTTGAAGCCTTGAAGCAGAGCCCTCTGATCCTGGTGCTCGACCAGGTCACCGATCCCCACAATGTCGGTGCGATCATGCGCTCGGCCGTTGCCTTTGGCGCGGGTGCGGTCATCACGACGCAGCGCCACAGCCCGACCGAATCGGGGGTCCTGGCGAAATCGGCGTCCGGCGCACTCGAGATGATCCCCTATATCCAGGTGACCAATCTCGCCGAGGCCCTTGGGGAACTCCACAAGCTCGGTTTCTACTCCGTCGGCCTTGATTCGGAAGGTCCGCAGCCGATGGAAAACACGCTCAAGGGCGACAAGATCGCGCTGGTGCTGGGGTCGGAGGGCAAGGGTCTTCGCCAGAAGACGCGCGAAACTGTGTCAGCGTTGGCGCGCCTCGACATGCCGGGGGCGATCAAGTCGCTGAATGTGTCGAATGCTGCGGCGATCGCCCTTTACGCCTCAAGACAACACCTTATGGCCGCGTCAAAATGAGTCTGGTCTTCACCGATCTCGATGGAACGCTGCTCGATCACGAGAGCTATTCCTTCGAGCCGGCAAGGCCCGCTCTCGATCTGCTGAAGGAACGTGGAGTTCCGGTCATTCTCGCCAGCAGCAAGACGGAAGCGGAAATGCGACCGCTGGCGGATGAGATCGGTATCGACTACCCGATGATCGTCGAGAACGGTGCCGGCATTGCTTGGCCGCAGTCGGGCCGTTCCCAAGCGAGCCAGACCAATCAGGCATACCTGAAAATCCGCGCCCTGTTGCGAGATTTACCTGCAGAGCTTCGGCCATGCTTTGCGGGCTTTGGCGATTGGACGCTTGATCAGATCCAACACAAGACGGGTCTGTCGCAGGACGCAGCAGCGCGGGCGCAGCTAAGGCGGTTTTCCGAGCCGGGTCTCTTCTCCGGTTCGCCGCAGCGGCGAGAGGATTTCGTCGCAATCCTCGATCAGCACGGTCTGCAAGCCGTGCAAGGCGGACGCTTCTTCACACTCATGCCCAAGACCAGCAAGGCCGAACGGATGGCGGAACTGGTCGCCCATTTTAAGGCGCGGTCAGGAGAACCGGTCAAGACCGTGGCACTTGGTGATGCGCCCAACGACCTTGCCATGCTGGAAGCCGCTGATCGCGGCATCATCATAGCCAATCCATCGCATCCTGCCCTGCCTGTCACAGAGCGTGAACGACAGGGCTATATTCTGCGCTCCAATATCCCCGGACCATCGGGATGGAACCAGATGATGATGCATATCGTTGAAACGGGGTTCATCTGAGGCGGCGGCAACCGCCTCTTTCTGTTTGAAAGGCAAAGCATGGCTGATTTTCACCAGAACGGGGTGGTGGCCACCCTGCATAATCTGCGCGAACGCTCGCTGGAGCGGATGGAAAATGAACTCGCTATCTTCGCCTCATGCCGACCGATCACCCTGATCCTGCCATCGCTCTATTCCGAACTTCAGGCCCCTGCCCTTGATCACATCATCAGCGAGCTTGCTCAGGCGAGCTATATCTCCGAGATTGTGGTGGGACTTGATCAAGCCGACCGGGCACAGTTCGACCATGCACGTTCCTACTTTTCGCGTCTGCCACAGAAACACTCGATCCTCTGGCACGACGGGCCGCGACTTCGGGCGATTGACGCTAAACTCGCCGAGGAAGGCCTTTCGCCCGATCAGCCTGGCAAGGGGCGAAATGTCTGGTTCTGCATGGGCTACGTCCTGGCATCGCGGCAACAGGGTGTCGTGGCTCTGCATGACTGCGATATCACCACCTACTCGCGCGACATGCTGGCACGACTTGTCTATCCCGTCGCCAATCCGCGTTTCCCTTACGTCTTTTCCAAGGGCTATTATCCGCGCATTGCCGACCGGTCGCTGAATGGGCGGGTCACGCGGCTGCTGGTGACACCGCTGCTGCTCAGCCTTGAGCGGGTGGTGGGACATCACCCCTATCTCGATTATCTGAAGGCCTTTCGCTATCCGCTGGCCGGTGAGTTTGCCATGCAGAGCAACATTCTGCAGGACATTCGTATTCCCTCCGACTGGGGACTTGAAATCGGCGTTCTCTCGGAACTGTGGCGCAATCAGTCGAGCAACGTCATCTGCCAGGTCGACATTGCCGACCAATATGACCACAAGCACCAGCCGCTCTCCGCTGAAGATGCCGCCAAGGGCCTGTCGCGCATGTCGATCGACATCACCAAGGCGCTTTACCGCAAGCTGGCGACGGACGGTGTCGTCTTCAATCAGGACCGGTTCCGCACGCTGAAGGCCACCTATTACCGGACGGCACTCGATCTTGTGGAAACCTATCATCATGATGCGCGCATGAATGGCCTGACGACCGACAGGCATCAGGAAGAGCGCGCGGTCGAACTCTTCGCCGCCAATCTGATCGAGGCGGGTCAGGTCTATCTGGACAATCCGAACGCCACACCCTTCATGCCCAGCTGGAACCGGGTGCAGAGCGCCCTGCCCGACCTCATTCACGAGATGCAGGAAGCAGTGAGGCTAGATGCGACGGAGGAATAAGCCCTCATGCCATGTGAACAGAGTTGGTACAGAGAACAACCGGACGAGGCCGCACCAGAGTCACCTACCGCCTTGCGGCCAATTCCTCGGCCAGGGCATCATAGACCATCCTGATCCGGCGGCTGGTCTGGAGCTCGCGGTGGGTCACTAGCCAGACGGGAAAGCCGAACGGGGCGTGGTCTGGAAAGACCCGTTCCAGATCCGGCATGTCGCGGCAGAATTCATCCGGCAGAAAAGCCATGCCGAGACCGGCGCGAACCAGATCCCAGATGAGCGTGGCACTGTTGGCCGGATGGCGGAACTGGTCCTCACAAATGCTGATGCCGTGTTCGGCGGCGATACGAATGAAAGGTTCGGGCTCGTCATTGCCGATGACGGGGATTGACTTCAGTTCCTCTGCCGTACGGGGCCGACCCTGGCGGTCGAGAAAGCTTCGGGCGGCGTAGAAGCTCGCATGATAGGTTGTCACCAATCTGGCCACCAGATCGGGCTGGTCTGGCCGCACATGACGGATGGCAATATCCGCGTCGCGGCGCGCAAGATCCTGGATGGCATTGGACGAAAGCATGCGGATCGAGAGGGCCGGCGCCTCCACGGCCAGGCGCCTGATGACCGGCACCACGACCTGGCTGCAGATGAAGTCAACGGCTGTGACGGACACCTCGCCGGCGATGTCCTGCGATTGACCTGAGGCTGTCAGGCTCATCCAGTGCGCTGCCGTTGCCATGGCGTCGGCATGTTGCAAAAGCTGCCGCCCGACGGCGGTCACGGTAAGGCCGCGTCTGCCACGCTCGAACAGGATAACGCCCAGAACCTGTTCAAGCGCTGCAATCTGCCGACCGATGGTCGGCTGACTGGTGCGCAACTCCCGTGCTGCCGCACTCAGGGAGCCCGTCTTGGCGGTCGCCAAGAAAGCGCGCACATGATTCCAGTCATAGTCGATTACCTGCCAGTTCATATATTTATGTATATCAAATCGACATAATTGCACAATTCACCATGCGTGAGTGAATAGCTATCCTCTGCCAACAAGGAGTTCATCATAGGATGCGAGAAGGGACGAATGGATGAACAGCGCGGCACAGGCCAATGCGAATTTCTGGGACAAGCTGGCTCCGCGCTATGCGGCCATGCCGGTGAAGGACGTGGAGGCCTACGAGGCAACACTGGATGCCGTAAAGGCGCGGCTTCGTCCGGAGCACTGGCTCCTGGAGATCGGTTGCGGAACAGGCAGTACCGCGCTCAGGCTGGCGCCCTTTGTCGAAAAGGTCGTCGCCACTGATATTTCGGCTGCAATGATTGAAATCGCGCGCGCCAAGCCTGAGGCCAACAAGATCGATTTTCGCCAGCAAGAGGCTTCTGCACCTTTTGCCGAGGAGCGCTTCGACGTTGTCTGTGCGTTCAATGTCCTGCATCTTGTGCCGGATTTGGATCAGACCCTGCGACGCATACGGCAGCAACTGAAAAGTGACGGCATATTCATCTCGAAAACGCCTTGCCTGGGCGAAATGTCCATCTTCATTCGGGCCATCGTGCCCGTGATGCGTCTGATCGGCATGGCACCACCGGTCCAATACCAGACGCGCCAGAAGTTGCTATCCGCCCTGGCGGTTGCTGGCTTTGCTGTCGAAGAGACACGGACCTTCGGGAAGGGACGCGCTTCTCACTATATCGTGGCAAGGCCGACGGACCGCCCGCCAGGCAACTGACATGCGTGGAAAATGAGGTAGCCCTAATTCGCCTTGCAGGTGCTCGGCGCCATGCGACCAATGGCAAACTTCGCCTCATCGCCTTTGCCGCGCAATTCGTAGCGACCGTTTGAATACCAGTAGCCTGACGCTGCAATCTGCTGCGGGAGCGACACGACGGTGCCATCCGCCAGCGTGACGTCCGCGTGGTCTTTGGCAAAAAGGACCGAAAGCGTGATGCCGTTATCGCAGGAAAACAAGACGGGACGCGAGCCAGTCGAATCGGCTGCCAGCGCAGTGGAAGCCATGGCGGCAAAGGTCATGATCAGGGGCATATGCATCGCAAATCTCCTCGATTGAGCAGGTGGCAGCATGCAACAACGCTATGCCGAGCGCGGCAGGATCCAACATACGACAGGAGAAATGGTGCCCCCGGCAGGGTTCGAACCCGCGACCCCCTGATTACAAATCATATTTTCACGCTTTTCACACGTTGCTACAAAATACTAGGCCGCAAGTTTATTTATTGAATTCCCTTGTTTTTTGCTATCGGTGGCGACATATTGATTTCAGACGTTGCCACACGTTTTCGCCTTCGGTGGCGACATGGTGGCGACACGGTGGCGACAGGACAGGAAACGAATGCCCACAATCAAACTGACGCGCAAGGAAATCGCAAAGCTCGACATGGCGCCGAAAACGGCCATCACCTACTTTGATGACGACGTGAAGGGCCTGGGTCTTAGGATCATGCCAAGCGGCGTGGCGACGTTCATCTTTGAATATCGCCCCGGCGCCGGCGGTCGTGGCGTGAGCAAGAAACGATTGAAGATCGGCCGGCTGGATTCGATGACGCCGGAAGCGGCGCGGGCTGCCGCAAAGTCTTTGCGCGCATCGGTGCATCTGGGCGCCGATCCTGCCGGCGACAAAGCCGAAGTTCGCGCCGCCATGACTTTCGGTGAACTGGCCGATGAATTCCTATCCCGTCACGTCGCCAAGAAGTGCAAGGGCTCCACTGGCGACTATTACCGCTACATCGTCAACACTCACCTTAAACCGGCGCTTGGCAAGTCAACAGCGGCCTTCGTCAAGTTTGCCGAAGTCGCGAAGATGCACGACGACATCGCCATCGGCAAGGCAACTGGTCGTGGTGGCAAGTACGTGGCAAACCGCGCCGTTGCCATTCTGTCTTCTTTGTATAGCTGGGCGGACAAAAACGGCTTGGTGCCGAAGGGCACGAACCCGGCCACGGGCATTGATCTATATAAAGAGCAACAACGCGACCGCTTCTTGACCGGCGACGAATTGGAGCGGCTGGGCAATGCGCTGGCCTTGGCCGAAACTTGCGGCATCCCGTATGAGGTTGACGAAAGCAAGGCAAAGAGCAAACACGCGCGAAAGCCGGAAAACCGGCGAATGAAGTTCCCGCCGCATGTGACCGGCGCAATCCGGCTGCTTCTTCTTACGGGGTGCCGCCTTCGCGAAATTCTGCACCTCGAATGGAAGCACGTCGATCTTGAACGCGGGTTCCTCTTTTTGCCGGATTCAAAGACGGGCCGGAAGGCCGTAATTTTGTCACGGCCCGCCATTGAGGTGATTGAGCAAATCCCACGCCATGGGCGCTATGTCATTGCATCCGATAGCGCCGGAACTCCGGATGAAAAACCGCGCGCCGACCTGAAACGGCCATGGGCGACGATTGCCGGTTACGCTGGCCTTGACGGGGTGCGCATTCACGATTTGCGCCATACGTTCGCCAGCATCGGCGCTGGCTCCGGTCTTGGCTTGCCGGTCATCGGGAACCTGCTGGGCCACTCAAACGCGAAGACCACTCAACGATATAGCCACATCGCAAACGATCCAGCACGACGCGCCGCCGACCTGATAAGCGACCACATCACCACCGCTATGGGGGTGAAAAATGGCGAAAATTGAGTTTTGCGCCATCACGGTTGAACTGAATTCGCGGATCAAGGAAGGCGAATATGAATTCGCCCGACGGGAAATTGTGAAACTGCTTGAGCAAGGCTATTCCAGTCGCCCATTTTTGCGGCTTGTCTCCACGCTCATCATGGACGGCAAAAGCTACGATCAGAAAGGGCGCCCGGCAAAGGTGCCCTTGCGATGGTATGAAATCGGCGAACTGTATGAGGAGATGCACAAACCGGCCGAACGAAATAGCGGGCAGGTAATAGACCAGATTGCGGATAAGTTCGGAATGTCATCGCGGTCGGTGCAGCGTTCGCTCAAATACTTCCAAGAGATGATGGCGGCCGCAGATAGCGCGGAAAGCTAGGGCATTGCCCCTGCCCCACAAAGATTTCGGCCCGCTCAAGTCCTGAGACGAGCGGGCCGCGCGGTTTCGTTAGGCTTGGTGGGCCTCGTTGGTGGTGACTACGCCGCGCTATCCTTAATCAAGCCGGCCGACTTCAAAACTTTGGTCGCCCACGCGACTTCGCTTTCAGTTGGCGCGTCGTATACGCCATTGAATTTACGGAATTCGCGCTCTGCCTTCTCGCCGATTTCGTCAAGAATTCTGTCAATGAACTCTGGATCAAACTCGATTCTTCCTGATGCTGATTTCATGTCGCTCGCTCCTTGTTGTGTGAAAACAAGGTGGCGGAAAACTTAAACCAAGTCAACAAGAAAATCCCCGAAGCTATTGTTTTCTTGACAAATTTGTAGAACTGGTGTTACGCGCACGTAAGATAGGACGCGCCCGAAGGCGCGCCCATGATTGTCAATAAGGTGCGCCGCCGAGATGGCCGTCGACTGCCGTTTTAGCCAGGTAGCCGAGCGCGTCATTGGTTCGGCGCGCCAGGTCCTCCGGACTAATCGCGCCGTTGATAACAAACGACGGACTGTAGTTGATGACCGGCGATGGTGGCGGATTAGTCACCCGAACGTCCTGCGTGCCTTGCGGCGCGAACGCTTGGCGCAAAGTGTCCGTTGTAACACCGCCGCCAAACACGTTGAAGCGATCTTGCTCCGCCCGCATGGCTGCCGCCTCGTTGGCGTACTTGCCGGGGGTGCCGGTGTCGCCCATTAGCTTGAAAAGCTGGTGAAGCGCCTGCGCCGGTGACGGTATGACGTCGCCGGTCGGGTTGATGCTTTTGCCCGTCCTTACTTCGTCGATAAACGCCGACAGGCCGCCCAGGACCGCGCCGCCTAACAGCCACGACATTAACCCGCCGCCGGGCTTTGTAGGTGCCGCTGGTGCGCCCTTCGGGGTCGGTGTGCCCTTCGGCGCCGACACGCCACGCAAGGCGCGTAAGGCGTCGGTTGCGGCCTTTGCTTGCGTTGCAATCAGGATCAGGCCGGCTGCCACGCCGGCCCATTCCATGACGCTTAGCTGCTTCAGGTTCTCCACGAAAGCGCCGATCGAATCCGCGCCTTGAACTGCCGAAACAATAGCCGCGATGCCAGCCGCGATGGCAAAGAGACGGAACCATCGGCTCATGACAAGCCCGCCCAGGACCGCGCCGAGCTCGACTAAAAAGGAACCTATCGGACTATTGCGCACCGCGTCGGCTGCCTTCCTGACGCTTTCACCGAACTGCCGGAACTTGTACGAAATCCGCCCCAATTCTTCGCCAGCCGCCACGCCATCCGGGCCGGCAATGCCAAACAGCATCTCCGACAAAGACTTAAGCCCGCCGTCGCCAAGCCCCAAGCCAGCGAAGAAAGACTTGATTGCCGTTCCCATCCGGTCAAAAACCGTCACGCGTTGGTCCGCGGTGTCGAAGATGTAGGAAAGATGGTCGGCCAGCCGCCCTATCGGTTCCAATAGGTTCGCGCCGATTGCCGCGCCGGCGTTCTGCATCCGAATGCGGAAAGCCTGGATCTTCTGATTTGCGTCCTGCATCCGGCGATTGAAACTATCGGCGACGGTTCCGTCCGCCCGGTTCGCTTCGTCGCGAATTCGGCGGTACTCGGCAAGGTTTTGCAGAAGCGGCCTTAGTGCGCGCTGCACTTCCGAATCGGCAAACAGATCACCCATTTTCGACAAGTCGCCTTTCAGCGTCTCGTTGGTAATCTCTGCGATGGCCTCGATCGGCGTCATGCCCTTGGCGGTCGCCTGCTCCATGCGCTTGCCAAGATCGACGCCGAACTTCTTGAACGCGGTGCGCGTTTGGGGGGCGTTCAATTTTTGCAGAAGGTTTGCCAAGGCGTTGGCGGCGGTCGCTTCGTCGCCGGTGCCGGTGCGCACGATCTGCAAGGCGCTTGCCAAGTCAGCCACGGCACCGACGCCTTGTTGCCCAAAACTCTGATAAGCTGCACCTAATGCGGGTATATATTGCGCCATTGCACGCAATTCGAAGGCGCCATTGTTCCCAGCCGATGCCATAGCGTCCAAGGCCGCCGTCATCTGATCGGCAGGCACGCGCAAATTTTGCATAACCGAAACGGTGGCCGAAGAAAGGTCGGCAATCGTTGCGCCGGTTGCGGTCGCGGCCTTACCAACGGCGCCGACCGCGCCGACGGCTTCGTCAGCCGAAAGGCCCATGCCGACCATGACATCGACCGCCGCAACAAGGTCGGCGGTCATCTGATTTGTGGGGCCGGAAAGCGCTGTCAGGCGGCGCTGCATTTCGGCGAGGGCGTCATTCGAAAGACCGGCCTTGATGCCGACTTCGGTCAATGCCGCCTGCATGTTGCTGGCCGCCGAAAACGTGCCGGCGAATCCAGCCGTCGCGCCGACATAGCCGGCGCCCAACGCTAAAAGCTGGCTGGTGACGCCTGCCAAGGGGGCACGCAACGCGTTCATGCGCGCGGTTAGTGCGCCCATCGTGGCAGTGATACCGCGTGCCGGTGCCGTGACGCGGTCCAGCAACGTCAAGTGAAGCTGGCTTTTCAAAACAGTCATTGTCGAACCTTAATTGTATGACGCTCAAACAGCTTCCCAAGCGTCGCGACAGCCGCCGCGAAATCGTCGATCGTCAAAAATTGCAGGGCCTCATAGGGCGCGCCGGTGAAGTGTGACACCACGCGCAGCACGCTGCCGGCGTGGGTGGCGTCCATCTCGGCAATCATGTCCAGATCGGCGGCGGTGATCGGCCGGAAGTCCAGGCGGGTGATATGGCGGCCTTGGTGCAAAACGCCGTCTTTGAGCGCGACGCCAATCATAGGCCAGACTCCCGAAGGCAGTCCGCTTCGCCGGCCGAAAGCATCTTCTTTAGCCCGGCGTCGGGCGCGGGTGCGGGTTCGGCGAACTCGCGTGGCGACGCGAATCTCATGTTTTTGCCGGTCCATCCGTTATAGAGCGCAACCGCGTCGCGCCCGATCTCATCCTTCACATTTGGCGAAATCGCAAAGGCTGGCAGGCGTTCGCCCTGCTCGCGAATGGTCGCAAAAGTCAGTTGATCGGGGTATTGTTCAACGCGCCGCAAGGCGCAGCCGCGTAGCAAAATCGCATTAAATTGCACGTCGAACGTCATCACAAAGCCGAACTCTGAACGGGTCTTTCGCGGGTTTTTGATCTCGAATTTCATCTCGGTTTCCTTTTCAGAAAGGGAAACGGCGCCCCGTGAGGAGCGCCGCTAAGCTATTGATTAATAACCTGAATATCAGGCGCCCGGTGACTTCACCCAAGACCTGTGTTCAAGGAACGCGGCCCCAAAGTCCAAACGAACCTTGATCTCCACGCCATCGACATCGAAGCCGCGGCGGGTCTCGAAATACGGCCCCTCGAATCCTTCGAGATACGAATATTCCAGCCCTTCAACCTGCCCAGGTGCGGCGGCCAAATACCATGCGGTGGGATTGGTCAGGCGGGGTTCGACCACCAGTTCCAAGTTGCGCGCCGCTGCCGGCACGTCTTCCGTTTTGGCGGCTGCGATGTCCGCAAGGAGTTGTTCGGCCTCGGTTTCGAGCTCGCTCGGCACGACAAGGAACCGCGGTGCAAGGTCAACCAGATCGCCAGACAAACCGACCTGCTTGCGGAACAAGAGGCGCCCGGCGGCCAGGTTGCCCATCGTCAACGCGCCCGTTCCAAGGTTCTTGTGGTCGGCATGGAAAACGGCCTTACCATCCGCCATAACCGGGTTGCTTTCCAGCAGTGCGGCCAGGGTTTTCGCTTCAAACACGCCGGCTGCGGCGCCCATCTTCGCGGCGGCGCCAGCGAATGCGCCGAGGTCGTCGTTGACCAAAGCCTGGCGGCTGACGCCGAAAATCCGGCCGAAGGTTTCGACGCGATACGATTCCTTGGCTTCAACCATCGTGCCACGTCGGAATTCGCCATGCTCGTTGACCCGCAGAAGGTCGGGCGCCGCCGACAGTTTGACCGTGGTTTTCGCCTTGAAATCGCGGGCGCTCGACTGGCGTGCGGTCCGCTTCAATGCGCTGGGCACCATCGCGAATTCCGCCTGCAATCGCTTGTTGGCCGCGTTCGCCAAGATTTCCGGAAAGTCAGCCGTGGAGTGCAGGCCGCGCGTGACCAGCTGAGCGGCGGACATGCCGCGGGTGTCGGTTCCGGTCATTTCGATGCAGCGGCGGGCCAATTCCGGAACGGACAGGCCGACGAATTCGCGCGAGGCGCTTGCGGGCTTGTGGGCTGGATCGAGTCGGGTCATCAGGGCGTCGGCCATGGCTTCGGCGGCGCCGCGCTGGCGATCGTTGCCCACGTCCAGGCGAACGTTTGAATTGATGGCGGTCGCTTCGTCCTTTTCCGCCAAAGCATCGATCAGCCGTGCACGGAAATCGGCAAGCGTTTCATTGCCTCGAAGGGCCTCTGCGGCCATGGCGGGAAAGCCGGCACGGGTCGCCAGGTCAACAATGGTCGCCTCATCGGCGGCAGAACGGGTGTGTGTGGTGGTGGTCATTTGGTTCTCCAGATTACGTGTAGTTGCAGCCGGGTCCGCCGGCACGCTCACAACGCTAATTTCCATTGGGGTCCAGCGGGTCGCGCGGACAGTGGCAACGGCGCCGTTTCGGGCTTCCGTTTTTTCTTGTGTGTCGATTGAATAACCGACTGACACTGGCAACGTGTGGCCGTCCTCCAAATCGCGAAACAACGCTTCGCCCTTCGGATTCCGGCTGATTTTCGCGGTGACAATCGCGGTCTTGCCTTCGAACCTCAGGCTGCCCGGCACGATCGATCCAAGCCGGGAATCAAGGCCGCTGTAAGCGTCGTGTTGGTCTAGGAACGACATGCCGTCCAAGCGTTCGGCATTGATCGCGGCCTTCGACACGACAAGAATTTCGTCGAAGTCGCCCTGGTAGGAACGCCGGCGAACGGGTGCCTCAGTTGCCAGAACAAGGTCAACCGTTCGTGCTTCCGGGTCGAAACTGGATAGCCGCCCGGCTTCACGTTTAAGAATTTCGGTCATTTCGCGCCCTTTCCCTTTCCGCCCAATATTTTACCGCCGCGAAGGCCAGCCACGCGTCCACGGTGACTTTGGCCCCATCATGGTCGGCGACGGTCCAGTAATCCCCCGGCGCGTCGCTGGCCGCGAAGTCAAAGGCGCTGAAAATCGCAGTTGGCGTTATCGGGAATCCTGTTGCTCCCAGCTTCGCCAGCAGCGCGACTGCGAAAACGTGATAGGCGGAAAGCCACCTAAACCGGCCAGCCATGACGCCGGGCGCGTGACCTTGGGCGCGTGCCGTGGCGAGCCAGCCGTCGACGGTCGTCGCGGGCATGCCCGCGAATTTTGAAATTTGTTGCAGCCTGAAATCATGGTCGTGCCAGTCAGGCGGGGTGCGAATTGTCGTCAATTCGTTCTCCGATACGTCGTTGAATTGTTGCGGGTGAAAAAAAAGCCCGCTCGAAGCGGGCGAATGGGACTGCGCAAGAAAAAGGCCCGACGAACGGGCCTCTCAAATAAATACGGATCGGCGAATGACTTTAGGGACAGTCAGGCCGCGATTTTTTCAAAAGCCGCTATCGCGTCATTGATTGCGGCGATTCCGCGCCGTTCTGCGGTCTTGCCGGTGAAGCCCATAAGTTCGCCGATCTCCCGCGCCGTGGCGTCTGTGATGGCGGCATCAAGGATCCACACCTTCTCGCCAAGCGCCAGGCGGACGGCCTGCCGATGCTGATTGCGCGCCAGCTCTTCCGCTGCGGCGTGGTCGCCGATGTCGGGCTGGGTTCCGGTCCCCTTTTTGCCTTTCTTGCCGCCAAAGAAAAACGCGCCCTTGGCGATCGGCGCCTTCGATGAAAGAAGGAAACGAATGTCGGATTCCAGCCGTGCGGAGCTCGCCGCGCCTTTCGGCATTCGTTGGCGCTCGACGGGCTTCAAGTCTTTGCCCTTCGTCGTCTTCCCCCACGACACTAACTTACCGTTTCTGAAGGTTAGGCTGCCAAGCTCGACGCCGGACGCGGTGCAATGCGGTTTCCAGCTTTTGCGGATGATACTCCAGCCGACTGCATCGACCTGATAGACCACGCGGGCCGGTCTTCCTGCTGCCGCCATCAGCTCCTTTACTGTCGGTCGGACTTCGTGGCGCAACTCGCAATCCAGATCGGCAGCATCTGGGTCGTTGTCGTTATCTGCGGTCGGGAATTTGTGCGGGTCCATCAGTTTGGCGTACCGCCATAAGGCCGCCGCCGCGGAAGGGGAAGGAAGCCGCGCCAAGCGCTCAAGCGTCGGCCAGGCCATGACGGGCGCGGCCTTGTCGGGCAATGTTGCCAGCCACGCGCGGCGATCGGCAAGCGTGGCGAACTCGCCGGCATCGCGCGGCGTGTTATCGTTTGCGGCAACGGGCCGCTTTGTGTTTGTCATCTTGCGTTTGTCCCTGTTTGGGATTGCGTGCCGGTTGGTCGGCTTATTGTTTTGGCTGCGAATCGGACTTTCGCCGATTGTGAAAGTGTAGAACATGAAGATGTTTATTTTATGGCGGTAGTTGACTTTTCTCCTATTATAGTGTAACGGCGCGCGCCCTTTTTTGGGCTGACCGACTTCCCTTTCCCAAACCCGAAATTTCCTTTTGCCCGGCACATTCAATTGCGCGCAATCAATTGCCGCGCAAGGCTTTCCGTAAGTGTTCAATAAAACTGAACGGAAAGAAATGACTTGTTCAATTTTTTGCAGCGACAGGGAAATCGGGCCTGCCTACCCGCTTGGGCTGTAATGCAATCCCAGGTCCCAACTAGGGCGTACCCCTACAACCATTCGCTGCGCCTGACGCGCGGCGGCTTGTTGTCGTTGGCTGCCAGCCGGCGCAATTCGGCGACCAGTTCAGACTTCTCTTCGAAATAGCGGTCTGGATCGCGGTGACAGGGGGCAAGGCGTTCCAAGCGATCCGCGATGTCGGCAAGCGTGGGGGTGGTGGTGGTGGTCATTCTTCGTCTTTCAAATAGGTTGGCATGCCGGGCAGTTCCAACTGCCAACCGGCGTTCCAACCGGGCGGGGGGTATGGGGGGTTGGAAGGAACACCCGGTTGGAAGCGGTTGGAACGCGGTTGGTAGGTCGGTTGGAAGTCAGTTGGAAGTCACAACGACTAGGCGCTGACGCTGCTTGCTGGGCGGCCCTTCCATCTCAACCTTGATCTTACCAACGGCCAGAAGCCGCTTCATGGCTAGTTCAAGATCCTTCTTCTTCACGCCTGATGCGCCGGGCATGTCGGCCATCACTGTCGGCGCATACGTCACCGACTTTGACGCTGACACGCGCTGGCCGCTGGCGTTGATCTGGTCGAGCAATTCGATGAACACATCATCGGCCCGTTTCGCCAGGATCGCGGCTGCTGCGCTGGGCTTGCCATCGTCAAGAACAAATGCGCCGGCTTTCCAACGAAGGCGTATCTCGTCGCCTGTTGTGCCGTAGTTCGCCTTCACGGTCTTGAGCAAGCGCCCATCAGGGTCTGCCGCGTCCCCGGTCGGGCGTGTCAAATACAGGCGGCTTCGCACGCTGTTATTCCAAGCTGTTGATCCGGAAGAACCGGATCCGCTTTTCATGCCTTCAACGGAGGGGTGAGCCAGAAGCAAAACAGCGCAATCACCTTCGATCGCCATTTTTCGCAGAAGCGCGATGAAGCCACGGACGTGCGGGCGCTTGATTTCATCACCACCGAAAAGGTCCGCCGCGGTATCGAAGACAACGAACCGTGGTTTAAACTTCTCGACATGGTCCGCAATCTCGCTCCATAGATCGGTCGGGTGCATAGTGCCGTTTTTGTCTGGCGTGGCAAGAATGGCGTCGGAATCGGCCAGTGATAGGACCTGCAGCGAATGAAGCGACGCAAGATCGCGGTCCATTGATGCGGCGATGTCGGCCAATCTGCGGTGAAATTCGTCAGACTCATCTTCGGCGCCGATGTAGATCGCCCGATCCGCCGTAGGTGTTAGCCCCAACGTTTCGCAGCCCATCGCTGCGGCAGCGGCGATCTGCAGTGCCAGGAGCGACTTGCCGACACCGCCGTCACCATTCAGGATCGTAACTGTGCGGTTTGGGATAAGCCCATCAAGGAACCATTCACGCGCCGGTATTGGCTTGTGGGCGAAGCGCGACGCTGTGATGAAATTGAGCGGATCCCGCGGCTTGGCGGGAAGCTCGATCTTTCGCGCCTGGCGCAACGATTGCGGCCCCCATTCGAAGAAGAAGGCGGCGCCATGTTTGAAGATGTTGCCTCTCACGTGGTCGACGGTCGCGCCATACAATTTGCCCATGGCGATGTGGCCGCCGTAAAGCGCGAGGAAGTCGTAGAGCTCGTCGGGTGTGTTGTCGTTGGCGGGTTCGGGGGCGTCGGTTGGCTCGCGCGAGTCAGGTTTAAGCTGCGGATTGGTCATGCGTGGTCATCTCTCCGGTAACGAACGGCATGGCCGCCTTTATGATTGCTTCCGCCATAGAGGGCGGAAAATTGGCCGTCGGCGTGCCGAAGGCGCTGGGCGAGTACACGCGATAGCCTTTGGGGGTTTTGACTAGTTTCATATGAAAAAGGCGGACACCGCTAGGAAACTCGATATCCAGCCGGGCGATTGCGTTACCCCTGCCAGGTTCGGCGGGGCGATAGTCTAGGATTTTGATTGCCATTGCTGCTCCTTTGGTTCGTTGTTATCATTCGCGGGCCGTAGGTCGGGCCGCATTGCGTAAAATTCGCGCCACGAAAGGCGGCGCCCACGAAGGGGCTTGTCGGGTTCGGGTTTGGTCATTGATCCTCCCATGGTTCAACGGCCCGCCGGCGATGGCCGGCAGGCGGTTTTAGGTGGTGGTGGTGGGGGTGTTGAATGTTATTCAGTAAGCAGGTGCGGCCTGTTGCGCTCTGCCCAGTCCCTTAGAGCTTTTACGGCCAGGAGGTTCTTTTCCCCGTATTCGCGGACAGTTGCGTTTGCCACGATGACAAACTCATCTGCCACTTCATCATTGTGGAACTGAGCTACTGCAAGGGCGACGTCGGCCTCAGTATGGAAAGAGTACTCGTCCATCAGGCTTCGGACGATCGCGCCAAATTCCATCACCTTGTCGCTGGATATGGAAGTCTTCCTAAGAGGCGTGATATTGCAACCGCTCATACCGCCACCTGCCGCGCCACATTGTCGTTGGCCGCCGTCCATACATCGGCCCGCGCCCGTTCGTCACGCCATGCCTTTAGGTCGGCTGGGTCGTATGTGACCGCCTTCCCCAATTTGAAATAGCGTGGCCCGCCGCCATAGCAGCGCAGTCGGTCAAGTGTGGATTTGGAAAGGCCGAGGTATTCGGCGGCTTCGCGTACTCGCATGTTGTTCATATTCACCTCCGTTGGTTGGTTACGTAGGGAATATGCTCATGTTGCCGCTTTCATTCCACGACAACAAATCGGACTTTCTGGCGCAAAGCAAAATCAACGCGGTGGCGACATGGTGGCGACAAAATCTTGTCACTACCGCACCAAAATCCGCTAAGCCGTTGAATTTGTTGGTGCCCCCGGCAGGGTTCGAACCCGCGACCCCCTGATTACAAATCAGGTGCTCTACCAACTGAGCTACAAGGGCAGTGTGGCGCTCATTAAATGCAAATCCCGTCCGGGTAAAGACCCAATTTGGCATTAATCTCATCCGCCAACCGAAGCATGGTCCGAAAAGGTGGAAAGCCTTGTCGTTGCATCGATTTATCATGTACGACTGAGGCCGAAAACAAAGGGGCCCGCATGTCGCAGTCATATCCCTCGCTCGCCTTTATCGCCTCCTCGTCCGAAGAGGCGCAGGCTTCCCGCTCCGAATTGATTCGACTCTATGGCAATGCCAGCCCAAGCGATGCCGATGTAATCGTGGTGCTCGGGGGCGACGGATTCATGCTGCAGACCCTGCATGACACCATGAACAGCGGCCAGCTGATCTACGGTATGAATCGCGGCTCCGTCGGCTTCCTGATGAACGACTATTCGGTGGAACGGTTGCATGAGCGCATCGCTGCCGCCGTTCAGAATGCGCTGCACCCGCTTCAGATGGCGACTGACAATGCGGATGGATCTCGGTCCTATGCGCTTGCCATCAATGAAGTCTCGCTGCTTCGCCAATCCTACCAGGCGGCAAAGCTGAGGGTTCTGGTCGATGGGCATGTGCGGCTCGAGGAACTGATCTGCGACGGCTTGATGGTGGCAACACCCGTCGGCTCGACAGCCTATAATCTTTCGGCCCATGGACCGATCCTGCCGCTGGAGGCGCCTCTCCTGGCGCTCACGCCTGTCAGCGCCTTCAGGCCCCGACGCTGGCGCGGAGCCCTGTTGCCGGATAAAGTGACGGTCGTGATGGAAGTCCTGGAACCTGAGAAGCGCCCGGTGAATGCCGTTGCGGATCATACGGAGGTGAAATCAGTTCTCAGGGTGGAGATTTCACAATCGGAAGACACGACGGCGCGCATTCTCTCCGATCCCGACCGCTCATGGTCCGATCGGATCATCGCCGAACAATTCTCGAATTGAGGTCGAGATGAGCGCATATCTGCGGATAGTCCTTGCCCTTTTCCTTGTTGCGGCACCCAGAGCAAAGGCTGACGACATAGACCGGCTGCCGATTTCGGCAACCTTTGTTGTCAGTGGAGGCTATTGGATCGGGCAATCGACAGAAGGCGATGACGCCACACCCCAGCGCGGCTATTACAAGCTTGTGGCCATCCGGCAGCCGGACCGGACGGCAAGACTTTACCTCCAGATGATTGCCGCCGGTGACGATGGCCTGCGCCTCGTGGAAAGCGCCGAGCTTGAAGAGTTCACCGCCATCAAGCCTTACGTGACCGGCATCCGCCCCGACAGCATGGAAGGCGTTGCCGGCCAACCCGGTTTCTTTGCCACCGTCTATCTGAAGACGGATCCGGCCCAGGCGCGGGTCGAGGAATGGACCGTGCTCATTGATGATCTCGGAGATCTTCGGGTCGAGCGCGCGAGCAATTGAGCAGAGTTTAGCGGAAAAGACAGAAGGCCCGGAGAGATACATCTTCCGGGCCTTCTTCCTCTGAAGCTAAACTGGAAAAAGCATCAATCGATATCGGCAACGTCCGAGGCCTTGCCGCTGATGCGGTGGGCAAGGGCTGCTTCCATGAAGTCATTGAGCTCGCCGTTCAGGACGCTATCCGGATCAGTGCTTTCGACGCCGGTGCGCAGGTCCTTGACCAGCTGGTAGGGCTGCAGGACGTAGGAGCGGATCTGGTGGCCCCAGCCTATATCCGTCTTCGAGGCGGCTTCGGCATTGGCCGCTTCTTCCCGCTTCTTCAGTTCGGCTTCGTAGAGACGAGCACGCAGCATGTCCCAGGCCTTGGCGCGGTTCTTGTGCTGCGAGCGTTCCTGCTGGCAGGCGACCACGATGCCGGTCGGGATATGGGTGATACGCACGGCCGAATCGGTCGTGTTGACGTGCTGGCCGCCAGCGCCCGACGAACGATAGGTATCGATGCGGCAGTCGCTTTCGTTGACCTCGATGTTGATCGAGTCGTCGACGACCGGATAGACCCAGATCGACGAGAAGGACGTGTGGCGACGGGCGTTCGAATCGTAGGGCGAGATGCGCACCAGACGATGCACGCCCGATTCGGTCTTCATCCAGCCATAGGCATTGTGGCCCTTGACCAGGATGGTCGCGGACTTGATGCCGGCTTCTTCGCCGTCGTGCACTTCCAGCACTTCGACCTTGAAGCCGGAGCGCTCTGCCCAGCGGGTATACATGCGCAACAGCATGTTGGCCCAGTCCTGGCTTTCCGTTCCGCCGGCGCCGGAATGGACTTCGACATAGGTGTCGTTGCCATCGGCTTCGCCCGACAGCATGGCCTCGACCTGGCGGCGGGCCGCTTCGGTCTTCAGGGCCTTCAGCTGGTCCTCGGCGTCCTTCACGACACTCTGATCGCCCTCTTCCTCGCCCATCTCGATCAGCTCGATATTGTCATTCATCTGCTGTTCGAGACGCTTCACGCCATTGATGCTGTCATCAAGCTGCTGGCGCTCGCGCATCAGCTTCTGGGCTTCCTGGGCATCGTTCCAGAGGTTCGGGTCCTCTGCCTTGTTGTTCAACCAGTCCAGTCGTCTTATCGCCTGGTCCCAGTCAAAGATGCCTCCTCAGCAGGCTTATGGCCTGCTTGATTTCGTCGACGACATTCTCGATTTCATTGCGCATGCGTTGCGTTCTCAACCTCTGAAACTGGTGAAAATCTGGCCCCTCGCATAGTGGTGCCCGGCCCTTATGTAAAGAGCCGGGTGTCCATGGCGTTGTGGAGTCGCATCAGAAGAGCCCGCCGGAACCGGAGGTAACGGCCTGATTTGCCTGAGGTGAATCCCGCAGGATTTCTTCCGGTGGCGCGTAGCCATCCATGCCTATGATCGAAAGGGTGTCGGCAGGACCGGTGCCCGGCTTGAAGGCTTCAATGATCGTATCGGGTTCGCCTTCGAAGGCGTACATGCCGGTCGTGCGGTTCACCGCGATGAAGTTCATTCCCGCCGGTACGATGAATTTGCCGGCCGGCTTGCCTTCAGTCGCCCGCTTCATGAAGTCACCGAAAATGGGAGCCGCGAGCGATCCACCGGTTGAACCACGACCCATCGGGGCGGGCTGGTCGAACCCGACATAGACACCTGCCACCAGATCAGGGGTATAACCAACGAACCATGCGTCCCGTTCATCATTCGAGGTCCCGGTCTTGCCGGCAACCGGGCGATCCAGCTTGATCTTGCCGGCAGCGGTACCACGGGTGACGACGCCCTCCATCATCGAGGTGATCTGATAGGCAGTCATCGGGTCGAGCACCTGCTCGCGATTGTCGAGAACGGTCGGCTCTTCCTGACCTGTATAGGCGGAAGCGTTGCAGCCCTCGCAGATCCGGTCCTCATGGCGGAAGATGGTCTTGCCGTGGCGGTCCTGGATGCGGTCGATCAACGTCGGCTTCACCTGTTTGCCGCCATTGGCAAAAACGGCATAGGCAGAGACCATGCGCAGGATTGTCGTTTCACCGGAGCCGAGCGACATGGCAAGCACGGGGTTCATCTTGTCATAGACACCGAAACGCTCGGCATACTCCGCGACGAGATTCATGCCCATATCGTTGGCCAGGCGAACCGTCATGAGATTTCGCGACTTCTCAATGCCGAGGCGTAGCGTCTGCGGGCCGGCCGCGCCACCACCGTAGTTCTGAGGACGCCAGACCTGACCGCCCGACACAAATTCGACCGGCGCATCGAGAATAACCGATGCCGGTGTGTAACCGGTGTCGAGCGCTGCCGCGTAGACAAAGGGTTTGAAAGACGAACCGGGCTGCCGCATTGCCTGGGTCGCACGATTGAACTCGGATTGCGCATAGGAGAAACCGCCGACCAGCGCGAGGACACGACCGGTATGCGGGTCCATCGCCACCAGACCGCCCTGCACTCTTGGCGGCTGGCGAAGCGCGTAGCGGTCTTCCTCCCCTTCCAGCTGCTCGACAAAGACAACATCTCCGGCGGACAGAACACCCTGCGGCGAACGGGCTGAATCGCGGTCGGGATCGGCGGACCGGAATGCCCATTCCATATCCTCTGCCGCAATGCGACCCGTCACGCGTTCGGCCACCACCTGGCCACCCGCTTCCTTTTGAGGCTGCAGGCCGATCTCGACGCCTTCGCTTCCCGCATCGAGGACAACCGCGACTTTCCATTCCGGAACATCGGACAATCCACGCACATCTGCCAGCGGGACACCCCAATCACCTTCAATGGAAATCCGGGTAATCGGTTTGCGATAGCCACGACGCTGATCATAGGTCATCAGAGCGGACTGCAAGGCTTCACGTGCTGCAATCTGCATGTCCGGGTCAAGCGAGGTGCGGACGGACAGTCCGCCCTCGTAGAGCGCCTGATCACCGTATTTTTCGATGATCTGACGACGGACTTCTTCCGCGAAGTAATCCGAGGCGAAGAGCGACGAGCCAGAGCGACGCATATTGACGCCCAGCGGCTCATTCTTGGACTCCTCCCCTTCCTCGCGAGTGATAAATCCGTTTTCGATCATACGATCGATAACCCAGTTGCGACGCTCGAGTGCCGCGGCCTCGCGCCGGAACGGATGGTAATTGGCCGGCCCCTTCGGCAAGGCGGCCAGATAGGCTGTTTCGGCAATCGTCAGCTCGGTCACGGCCTTGTCGAAGTAGGTGAGCGCCGCGCCGGCGATGCCATAGGCATTCATGCCGAAGAAGATTTCATTGAGGTAAAGTTCAAGGATCTTGTCCTTGGAATAGGCCTGCTCAATCCGGAAGGACAGAATGGCTTCCTTGACCTTTCGGTCGATCGTCTGGTCCGAACTCAACAGGAAGTTCTTGGCCACCTGCTGGGTGATCGTCGAGGCGCCAACGGGACGCCGACCGGACCCCAGGTTCTGGACATTGGTTACGATTGCGCGGGCAAGGCCGTAGATATCAACGCCCGGGTGGTTGTAGAAATTCTTGTCTTCAGCCGACAGAAATGCGGCCTTCACGCGATCGGGGATGGCCTGAATCGGCAGGAACAGACGACGCTCGCGGGCATATTCGGCCATCAGCGCACCGTTCCCGGCATGCACCCTCGTGGTCACCGGCGGCGAATAGCTCGCAAGCACCTCATAATTCGGCAAATCCCTGGTGACCCCATTCAGATAGATGGCAACCACGGCGGCTACGCACAGCGCCAGAACGGATGCCAATCCGAAGAGATATCCAATCAGTCTGATCATGTTTTCGCTACCGGCTCTTGCTCGACGTTCCGCGCGTCAGGAATATTTCGCACATTCCGTGGCGTTTTGCACGCCAAGCCTGGCTTGGCAAGACATGCACACTTGCTAAAAAAGCGGCGATTCGTCAGAACCGCACCCTACTTACCCCTAAAGGAGTAACGGCTGGATTGTGAGTAAAATAGGGCCGTTAGCCCAATTGCCGACGCCCATCCACAAAACCTCAACCGCCATTGGCCATCAGCGGCGCCTTGTAACGCCTGATAGCGTCTACCAGATGCGTCGCGACTTTTTCGCGCCAAGCAGGATCCAGCAACAGCTTTTCGTCTTCCTTGTTCGACAGGAAGCCGAGTTCGAGCAGGATCGATGGAACGTCATGGGCCTGCAAGACACGGAAGCCGGCATAGCGGTGAGGATTGTTGATCAGGCCTATCTGCCCCTGGAATGAAGCGATAACCGACTGGGCGAGCGAAATAGAGAAGGCCTGGGTTTCCCGGCGCGTCAGGTCGATCAGGATGTCGGTGACTTCGGAGGGTTCCTCGGTCAGAACGACGCCACCGATCACATCCGAAAGGTTTTCCCGCTCGGCCAATTGTGCCGCCATGTTATCGGACGCACGGTCAGAGATCGTGTAAACCGTCGCGCCCCTGATTTCCGGCTGGCGCAAAGTGTCTGCATGCAGTGAAATCAGAAGGTCTGCACCGTTTTGCCGCGCAATGGTGACGCGCTCGGAAAGAGACAGGAAACTGTCGTCCTCCCGGGTCAGCACAGACACAACCCCCGGCTCTGCCATCAGCTTTGCGTGCAGGATCTTCGCAAAAGCCAGCGTTATGTCTTTCTCCGGCGTCCTGGTCGTCGCGCCAGTTGCTCCCGTATCGATCCCACCATGCCCTGCATCCACGGCAATAACGAACTTGTCCGACGCTGTTGCGGGATCGATCGTCGTCGCGGCGACCGTAGCAGCCTGCCCCTCTCCAAGCCAGTTCTGGCCTCTCACGAGGGCATCAAAATCCTGCTGCGACACCATCTCGGCATCGAGCACCAGTCGGTAACCCTTGTCGGCCTCATCCTTGATGACCTTGTTTTCGACGATCCTTGCGGCCCGTGCCGCTGTCAGAACCAGACGCGCAGACTGGCGATCGATGGAGCCGTAGCGAACTTCGCTGAAAAGGCCCACCGGTCCAAAGGTTTCGGGATCGAGGGAGAAAACCGTTGCCGGCAAGTCGACAATAATGCGATCCGGATTGGAGATGTAGCGGATATCGACAGTCGGCTTGCGATCGAAATCTATGACCAAGCGCGTGCGCGCCCTGTCGCCTGCAATGCGACCCGAATAGGCGAGGAGCGGCTCGGCGCTCTCCTCGGTGGTTGCGTCGACCGCACTGGAAGACGACCAGGCTGGTGACATCTGCAGGCCAAGCGCCACAACCAAGAGTGTTACGATTCGCATCATGAAGCGCGACCAGGGGCGGTCGTCACCTGTTCCAGTGGAGATCAAATTCAGTCCTCGCAGGCTGATGCCGCTGTCATGACTTGCATCAAGCATGCGCAACAACGACCATTTTTTAGAATTTCACCGTTCATATCGACCCGCCAATCGAAATTCACCCCGGGAAACAGTCCTATCATCGCGCGAAAGCAGCAGATTCGGCTGGTTAAGTCACTATCGGCCAATCAAGCGTTTTTATGGCACAATTCCGTTGGCACTTGCTATTGTGATGTAGAAAACATACAAGGCACACGAGGGATAAGAGTGCAAACGGGATCGAATCTCCGCCACGGCTGCCAACCTCAGACACTGGATTTGGCGCCTGTACAAGCGGACAAACATCTGCCGTCGCCGCACTTTTTCCTGAAACTTGTTCAACTCGCCGGCAAGCTCGGCAAAAAGTAACGGTGGTCTCCACCAAAAGCTCTTGATGAGCACTCATCGGGCCCGAGGGTCCATATCATTGTCGTTGATGTACGGTTTTTGATGTCGTTGCAGCAGGTTCAAAGAACGAAGTTTGAAGGAAGAGCGGTCCGCTCTCTGGCTCTCGTCCGAACGCTGTCTGGATGCGCCGCCGTGGCACAACTTTCATATCCGGTGCCGGGTCTCTTTGATTTTGCTCGCTTATTCGTTCAGCGCGCGGGCAAACCAGAGACTGACGGCACCGAGGAGCACAGCTTAAATGGCAGACAAAATGCTTATCGACGCGTCTCACGAAGAAGAGACGCGCGTTGTTGTCGTTCGCGGTAATCGCATCGAAGAATTCGATTTCGAATCCCAGCACAAGAAGCAGATCCGCGGCAACATTTATCTGGCAAAGGTGACACGGGTCGAACCGTCCCTCCAGGCAGCCTTTGTGGATTACGGTGGCAACCGTCACGGTTTTCTCGCCTTCGCCGAAATCCACCCTGATTATTACCAGATCCCCCTTGCCGACCGTCAGGCCTTGCTGCGCGCCGAAGCCGAAGAGCACAGCAAGGAAAATGACATGGAGGGCGATGAGCCCGTCATTCAGGATCCGGCCTTGCAGGATCAGCCAATCATCAACGACATGGCTGCCGCCATCCCGGTTTTGGCCGAAAGTGTCGAGGAACTGACGGGCGAGGCTGAGGCGGCCTCCGCAGAAGAAGCATCCGATGCCGTTGCCGAGGCAGCAACCGAAGAACCGGCAGTCGCTGAGGAAAAGAAGACCAAGCCCAAGCGCGCACGCAAGCCTCGGGCGAAGAAAGCGGCAGCGACCGAAGAACCGGCAAGTGAGACACCAGAGGGCAACGACGAGGACGCTTCGGGCGGAACAATTGCTGCCATGGTTGACCTGGATGAAATTTCCGAAGATGCCGGTGGCCGCCGTGGTCGCGATGATGACGACGACGATGACGATGACGACGATCACGTCGAGGAAAAGGAAGAAATCGAATCCGTTGGCGCCGAAGACGCCATGGAAGAGGTTCCCGATCGCGTCGTTCGCAAGCCGCGCAAGCAATATCGCATCCAGGAAGTGATCAAGCGCCGGCAGATCCTGCTGGTACAGGTCGCCAAGGAAGAGCGTGGCAACAAGGGTGCCGCTCTCACAACTTATCTATCGCTTGCAGGTCGTTACTCCGTCCTCATGCCGAACACGGCCCGTGGCGGCGGCATTTCCCGCAAGATCACCAATCCGACAGACCGCAAGCGGTTGAAGGAAATTGCCCGTGGCCTCGAAGTGCCGCAGGGTATGGGCGTCATCCTGCGTACCGCCGGCGCCAACCGCACCAAGGTCGAGATCAAGCGCGACTTCGAATATCTGATGCGCCTGTGGGAAAACGTGCGCACGCTGACGCTCGCCTCGACTGCGCCGTGCCTCGTTTATGAAGAGGGATCGCTGATCAAGCGCTCGATCCGCGACCTCTACAACAAGGACATTTCGGAGATCATCGTTTCTGGCGAGGAAGGCTATCGTGAAGCGAAAGACTTCATGAAGATGCTGATGCCGAGCCATGCCAAGGTGGTTCAGCCCTATCGCGACCTGCATCCGATCTTCTCTCGCTCCGGCATCGAGGCGCAGCTCGACAAGATGCTGCAGCCGCAGGTGACGCTGAAGTCCGGTGGCTACATCATCATCAACCAGACCGAAGCGCTCGTGTCGATCGACGTCAACTCCGGCCGCTCGACCCGCGAGTATTCCATCGAGGACACCGCGCTCCAGACGAACCTGGAAGCGGCAGAAGAAGTGGCGCGACAGCTTCGCCTGCGCGACCTTGCCGGCCTGATCGTCATCGACTTCATCGACATGGAAGAAAAGCGCAATAACCGCGCTGTCGAGAAGAAGCTTAAGGACTGCCTGAAGAACGACCGTGCACGCATCCAGGTCGGTCGCATCTCCCATTTCGGCCTTCTGGAAATGTCGCGTCAGCGCATCCGCGCCTCGGTGCTGGAATCGACCACGCAGGTCTGCCCGCACTGCCAGGGCACGGGCCTGATCCGCTCGCAATCCTCTGTTGCGTTGCACGTCCTGCGCGGCATTGAGGAATTCCTGCTGAAGAGCACGACCCACGACATCATCGTCCACACGACCGCTGAGATTGCGCTGTACCTGCTGAATTACAAGCGCGGCACGATCGTTGACTACGAGGCGCGCTTCGGTGTCTCCATCGTCGTCGAGGCGGATCTGCAGGGGCACACAAATACGCATCTCTTCAGCATCGAACGGGGTGAAGCCGTTGCCGAACCGGTGAAGATCGAGAGCCTGATGCCGCTGATGCCCGAGCCGGAAGAGGATGACTATGTCGTCGAGCTGGAGGACGAGGACGACGAAGACGTCGCTGCAGTCTCCAGCGAAGCAACCGCGCGGCCCCAGCCAGCCAATGGAGACGAGCAAGGCAACCGCAAGCGCAAGCGCCGTCGCCGCCGTCGTGGCAAGAATGGGCAAAACGGCAATGGCCACACGTCATCTGTCGAGAATGGCGATGGTGACACCGACAGCGAAGCAGACGATGAGGATCAGGATGTTTCCGTCGACGAAGCTGATGCCGATGCCGAGGGCGAGGCACGCGACAATGGCGAGACCGGCAATGGCGAAGACAACCAGCGCCGCAAGCGTCGTCGTCGCGGCAAGCGTGGTGGTCGCCGCAACCGCAATGGCGACGAGATCACTGGCGAAAACCAGGGCGAGGCTGGCGACGATGGTGAAGGCGACGCCGAAGACGGTGATACCCTTGCCGAAGTGATCGAAGAAATCGCGGCTGAGAAGTCGGAGCAAGCCCCCAACGCCATGGCAGCCGTTGAAGGTGCCAATGATGCGGTGTCTGCTCCGGCAACCAAGCCGCGCCGGACCCGCCGCGCCAAGGCCGCTGTGGAGACGGTTGAGGAACCGGTTGTGGACACGACCGAGGTGGCAGCCGAAGCTGCGGCTGAAACCGTAACCGAGGCAGACAAAGCATCGGACGAGGCTCAGCCTGAGGCTGAACAGGAAGACGCAAAGCCTGCCCGCGCGAACCGCGAGTCCAACGTGACCTCGTCGGAACCGGTTGTCACGTCCGTGACATCAAATGGCGAAGGCAGCGAAGAGGCTGCCAAGCCGAAAAAGGCCGGCTGGTGGCAGAAGCGCGGCTTCTTCTGAGCTCCTTGGAGCGATAGCAGTCGCTCTACCTTGTGATCAAAAAAACCAACCGCCCGTGACGAACAGATCGCGGGCGGTTTTTTGTATCTCAGCAGATGGTCCAAGGGGTCCAAGGGAGCTTGAACAAGGCCACCCAAGACAACAGAGCTCATCCAATTCCTTAGGTTTTTTATTTAAGAATATGAGAATAAGTGCTTTTTACGACAGCCACCGCGCCATCCTGTCCGCCGCATCCTGCATCTCCTGCATGGTCCCGGCATAAGAAAGCCGCAGAGCCAGGTGACCGTTGACGGGATCGAAATCGAGGCCGGGTGTTACGGCCACATCGATCTCGGCCAGCATGCGTTTGGCGAATTCCATGCTGTCATTGGTGTATCTGGTCGCGTCGACATAGGCATAAAAGGCACCGTCCATCGGTGAAAGCAGCGGCAGGCCAAGTGCCGGCAGGCGCTCCATCAGGAATTCCCGGTTGGCGGCATAGCTTGCCTTGTATTCCTCCAGCACATCGCCTGCCTCAAGGGCGGCGATTGCAGCGATCTGGGAAAGCTCCGGCGCCGAAATGTAGAGGCTCTGGCCGAGGCATTCGATGACGCGGGCGAGATTGTCTGGCACCACCATCCAGCCGATGCGCCAACCGGTCATGCAATAGTATTTCGAGAAGGAATTAATGATCACGGCATTGTCGCCGAATTCAAGGGCAGTCGTCTCCTCGCTGCCATAGGTCAGGCCATGATAGATCTCGTCCGAGATCAACGAGATTCCATTGTCACCGCAATAGCGATAGAGCGTTTCCAGCTGGGCACGGCTTGTGACCGTGCCAGTTGGATTGGCGGGACTTGCCAGGAGGACGCCTTTCAGCCGCACATCGTGTTCGCGCTGGGCGGCTTCAAGACTTTCCGGCGTCAGCGTATGCCCCGTCTCTGCCGTGACAGGGATTTCCACCACCTTGAGCCCGAGGGCTGAGAGAATGGCTCGATAGGCCGGATAGCCCGGACGGGCGATCGCAACGGCATCGCCCTGATCGAAAAGCGCCAGAAAGGCGAGATTGAAGCCGGCGGAGGAGCCGGTGGTCACGACAATCCGGGCGGGATCGACAGCCAATCCATGACGACGTTCATAGGATTTCGCCAGCGCCTTACGCAGTTCCATTAACCCCAACGCGTCCGTGTAGCCGATCCGGCCATGGGCGAGCGCCTTTTCCGCCGCCTTACGGGCCACCCGTGGCGCCGGATGACCGGGCTGCCCGACGGCCATGGAAATGACCGGTCGACCGGCCTGGCGGCGACGGGTGGCCTCCGCCAGAATGTCCATGGCATGGAATGGTTCGACGGCGCTGCGGCGGGAAACGGAAATCACGGTCTGCGGGCTCCTTTTGCAGAAAAAGTGCCCGACATTTGCCGCAAAGCTCAGGTCATCACAATGCCAATACCCGAAAAAGCGGAAAGCTTTTTGTTTTCACTTGCCAGTTTTTCTGGTTCCGTTACCCATGCGGGGAGACGGCTGTAGCTAGACAGCTAGGCTGAAAAGAATTCAAGACGAGGATAGACATGCCTTCCAAGTTCACCAAGATCGCGATGCTCGCGATCGCCCTGCTCCCGGCAGCCATGCCGCTCCCTGCCCTGGCTCTGGATGATGCGCAGAAGAAGGAGATGGGTGAGTTTATCCGCGAATACCTCATCGCCAATCCCGAAATACTGCTGGAAGTCCAGGATGCACTGACGCAGAAGCGGGAGACCATGCGCCAGCAGCAGGCCTCTGTCGCTGTCGAGGCGAACCGGGAGGCGCTGTTTTCCTCCACCCATGACATTGCGATCGGCAATCCCGATGCAGATGTCACGATTGTCGAGTTCTTCGATTACAATTGCGGCTTCTGCCGACGCGCACATGCAGACATGGAAGCGCTGCTTGAGAAGGACAAGAATGTCCGCTTCATCCTCAAGGAATTCCCGATCCTCGGGCCGGATTCTGCCGATGCACACAAGGTATCGGATGCGGTTCGCAAATTGTCGCCCGAGACCTATCCGGCTTTCTATCGCGCGATGATGGCCGCCGAGGGGAAGGCAACGGAAGAGAGCGCCATGGAACTCGCCGTCGAGCTTGGCCTGAGCGAAGAGGCGCTGCGCAAGACGATGACGGAAAACCCGAATGATGCCTCGGTGCAGGAAGCCTATCAGCTGGCAACGAGCCTTGGCATTACCGGAACTCCCTCTTACGTGCTCGGCAATGAAGCGGTCTTCGGCGCTGTCGGCGTTGATACCCTGCAAGAGAAGGTCAGCAATATCCGCGCCTGTGGCGCTGCGACCTGCTGATGAAATGGCCCCGAACGGCTTAACCAAACCGCCATTTTCAGGGGAAGGCCCGGTCCGAAAGCCGCAAAAGGCTTTTCCTGCCGGGTCTCTCGGTCTATAGGAGGCGGTTGAAAGTCGACGGAACCCCGGATGATGAAGACAATTCTAGTTCTGAACGGCCCCAACCTGAACATGCTTGGCAAGCGGGAACCGGGGATCTATGGCGGCAAGACGCTCGCCGACATCGAGGCGGATTGCAAGACGGTGGGTTCCGAACTCGGGCTGTCCGTGGATTTCCGCCAATCGAACCATGAGGGCACCCTTATCGACTGGCTGCATGAAGCAGACGAGAAATCTCTGGGCGTTGCCTTCAATGCCGGCGCCTATACCCATACCTCCATTGCTTTGCATGATGCCATCCGGGCGATTTCGATCCCGGTCATCGAAGTTCATGTTTCCAACGTGCATTCGCGTGAGGAATTCCGTCACACCTCGATGATTGCGCCCGCCTGCAAGGGCGTGATCTGCGGTTTTGGCCCTCACAGCTACATCCTGGCGCTGCATGCGCTGAAAAACATCACACAATAACAAGAACACAGGACCACCATCCATGGCTGACAAGAAATCGGGTATCGATCAGGCTCTGATCCGTGATCTGGCAAATATCCTCAATGATACGGATCTGAACGAGATCGAAGTGGAGCAGGACGACCTACGTATTCGCGTGTCGCGCAATGCACCGCAGATGATGGCGATGCCGCAGATGCAGACCTATGCCGCACCGCAGGCAGCCCCGGCACCGGCTGCTGCACCTGCCGCCTCCGCACCTGCTGCTGCCCCGGCCGCAAAGGATCTTTCGAAGGCTGTCCCGGCTCCGATGGTTGGCACGGTCTATATGGCGCCTGCGCCGGGTGCGCGTCCCTTCATCGAAGTGGGTGCAAGCGTGAAGGAAGGCCAGACGCTTCTCATCATCGAAGCGATGAAGACCATGAACCAGATCCCGTCGCCGCGCGCGGGCAAGGTTGTCGAGATCCTTGTCGAAGACGGCCGTCCGGTCGAATACGGCGAGCCTCTGGTCATCATCGAGTAAGCCGATGAGCGGTATCTCAAAGATCCTCATCGCCAACCGAGGCGAAATCGCGCTTCGCGTGCTGCGCGCCTGCAAGGAGCTTGGCATCGCGACCGTTGCGGTTCATTCGACCGCCGATGCCGACGCCATGCATGTGCGTCTGGCAGACGAAAGCGTTTGCATCGGTCCTCCGCCATCGCGCGAAAGCTATCTGAACATCCATCAGATCGTTGCAGCCTGCGAAATCACCGGCGCTGATGCCGTTCATCCGGGCTACGGCTTCCTCTCGGAAAACGCCAAGTTTGCCGATATTCTCGATGCCCATGGCATTACCTTTATCGGACCGACGGCAGAGCATATCCGCCTGATGGGCGACAAGATCACCGCCAAGCAGACGGCTGTTGCGCTTGGCATTCCGGTTGTTCCGGGTTCCGACGGCGAAGTAACGCCGGACAATGCGCTGGAAGTGGCCCGTCAGATCGGTTTCCCGGTCCTGATCAAGGCAACCGCCGGCGGCGGTGGACGCGGCATGAAGGTCGCCAAGACCGAGGAAGACCTCTACGACGCCTTTAACACGGCGCGGTCGGAAGCGGCGTCGGCCTTTGGCAATGACGCGGTCTATATGGAGAAATATCTCGGCAAGCCGCGCCATATCGAAGTGCAGGTCGTGGGTGACGGCGAAGGTAATGCGATCCATCTCGGCGAGCGCGACTGCTCGCTGCAGCGGCGCCACCAGAAGGTCTGGGAAGAAGCAAACTCCCCTGCCCTGAACGTCGAGCAGCGGATGAAGATCGGCCAGATCTGCGCCGATGCGATGAAGAAGATGAAGTACCGGGGCGCCGGCACGATCGAGTTCCTCTATGAAAACGGCGAGTTCTATTTCATCGAAATGAACACCCGCCTGCAGGTGGAGCATCCGATTACCGAAGCGATCACCGGGATCGACCTCGTGCATGAGCAGATCCGCGTCGCCTCCGGTGCCGGCCTCTCGGTGACGCAGGACCAGATCGTGTTTTCCGGTCATGCCATCGAATGCCGCATCAATGCGGAAGACCCGCGCACGTTTACGCCCTCGCCCGGCACGATCACGCATTTCCATGCGCCGGGCGGCCTTGGCGTGCGCGTCGATTCAGGCGTCTATGCCGGCTACAAGATTCCGCCTTACTATGACAGCCTGATCGGCAAGCTCATCGTGCATGGCCGCACCCGCGTCGAATGCATGATGCGTCTTCGCCGCGTGCTCGACGAATTCGTCGTGGACGGGATCAAGACGACGCTGCCGCTGTTCCAGGATCTGGTGGCCAACCAGGATATTGCCAATGGGGATTACGACATCCATTGGCTTGAAAAATACCTGGCCGAAACTTCGGCCTGAGACTGACATGGCAGGGCGACGCGGCAGGAACCCAGGGATCACACCGGAGATCCTGCTGCGCGCCTATTCCATCGGCCTTTTTCCGATGTCGGATTCGGCCGATGACCCGGAGCTCTTCTGGGTCGAACCGGAACTGCGCGGCATCATCCCGCTCGACGCGTTCCATGTCTCGAAGAGCCTTGCCAAGGCGATCCGGCAAAAACCCTTCGACATCCGCTTCAATACCGCCTTTGACGCCGTCATCGCGAAATGCGCCGAAGCCGCCGACGACCGGCCCAGCACCTGGATCAACCAGACCATCCGCGAGCTTTACGGCGCGCTGCACCGCATGGGCCATGCCCATAGCGTCGAGGCCTGGGAGTGCGAAGAGCTGGTCGGCGGCCTTTATGGCGTCTCCCTCGGCTCGGCCTTCTTCGGCGAGAGCATGTTTTCAAGGCGCACCAATGCATCGAAGATCTGTCTCGTCTATCTGGTGGAACGGCTGAAGGAACGTGGATTCACGCTGCTCGACACGCAGTTTACCACCGAGCATCTGAAGACGTTCGGGGCGATTGATGTGCCGAAGGAGGCCTATGCGGTGTTGCTGGAGAAGGCGATGGAGAGTGAGACGTTGAGGTTTTGATGGGTGGTGACTTGGTCCCATTAGTCAGTTTCGCTCCCATCCTCCTCACCGTCCGTCCGTTTCAATTTCAAAGTCTTCCCCAACATGCGTCGCGCATCCTGCAAGGACTCAAAATAGTTGTCGGCAGCCAGACTAAGGCTCTCGGGCTGAAGAGCCTTACCCATTGCGTCCTCATCCCATTCTTTGTTGATGCGTTTCGCCAACGCGAATACTACTGCCAATCCTACTCGGTTGATCATGGAGTTGCGGGATAGGCCCCTCGCTATCCGCTGCATCACCTCCGGATCAGGAGCTTGGGCATATTCACGACCAAGCTGCTCATGCATGAGGTCAACGGCTGGATAGGTCATGTTTATAAACAGCTCGCCTGATGCAGAATAGTACCGACCTGCTCGCCCGACGATTTGCTTATCTTCAATGTCCGACACATCATCGAGCGGTATTAGCTTTGGTGCTCGCTCAAGATTCTGCGCCATGCGGGCCATTTGCGCGCCGGTCTGCACGACCGTCAAGTCGTCGGGCTTATGATGCCCACTACTGCCATTAGAACCGCCTCTAACCGTCCCGCCTTCTATTGCTCCTCGCCCCTCTCCTTGATCAACATCGAAAGTGCCCTCCTGGTCAATCGTAAGCGCTTGTTTCCATGCACATTGACGCGACGGTCTGAGCGGGTTCGCTGTCAGCTTGTCGTATCGGATCAGGCAGTCGTTGTTTTCGTGAAGTTGAACGGCAAAAGATCAGTGATGTCGGCACCTGATTCGCGCTGCGGCAATTCGGTGAGGATGTGGCGCAGGTATGCCAAGGGTTCGATACCGCAGGCGCGGCAGGTCAGCATGATGCTGTAGACGACTGCACTGGCGTTAGCTCCGTCCACGGTATCGCTGAAGAGCCACGATTTTCTGCCCGTTGCAAAAATCCTGATATCACGCTCAAGCAGGTTGTTATCGATCGGCATCCTGCCGTCTTGCGCGTAGAGTGTCAGATAGTCCCATTGGTTCAGGGTGTAGGACACGGCATCGCCGAGCTTGCTGTCCGGCAACACCTTCGGCGCGAGGTCATCGAGCCATGTCTTGAGGGCATTGAGGATGGGAATGCTGTGAAGCTGGCGAAAGCGGCGAATGCAGTCTTCTTGCCTTTCGCCTTCGTTCGGCTTTTCGTCCTTCGCCAACCTTTCTATCCGGTAGAGCTGCTCGAAGAACTTCAGCGCCTGCTCCGGCGGACCGCCACCTTTCTTTCTCGCCTTGAGGGCATTGACGAAGCGTCGTCTGGAATGGGCCATGCATCCGATATGGGTTGCCCCCTCCAGGGTGCGCCAGGCGGTGTAGCCGTCACTCATGATGATGCCGCGATAACGCCCAAGGAATGTCTGCGGATGGATCTGGCCGCGGCCCGGCTGGTAATCGAAGAGAACGATCGGCTCCTCGCTGTCCTCGCCGCTGCGATAGGCCCACATATACGACGTGTCAGCGGCCTCCCTGTCCTTTTCCTTCAGGACCTGGACCGTCGTCTCGTCGCCATGGATGAGCGGTTGGGACCGAAGTCGCAGTTTCAGCGCGTCATAGATGCGGGAAAGATGCCGCTCGCTCGATCCGATCACCCAGTGACCCAGAGCACCGCGGCTTACGGGAACACCGGCACGCTCGAAGGCCTGGGCCAGACGATAGAGCGGTGTGCCGTCGACATATTTGTGAACCAGCGCAAAGGCCAGCGTTGAAGCCGTGGCAATGCTGCCAGGCAGAGGCTGTGCGGGCATCGGCGCAAGGACAACCGGCGTGTTGATGCCGGTTCGATCGCAATTCCGGCAAGCGTACTTGAACCGGACATTCTGCAGGACCTTGGCCTTCACCTCGATGTGGAGCTGCTCGGTGACGGCCTCTCCCATGCGATGCATCTGATGCCGACAGCAGGGGCAGGCCTTCTGATCGTCGGCAAGGTCATATTCGACACGCTCGCGCGGCAGGCTTTCCGGCAAGGGTCTGCGGCCGCGTTTCTTGCCTTCTGGTCTTTCCACAGGCGGCAGGCCAGTATCCGGCAGGTCGGCGAGATCGCCGTGGTCGTCACCAGCGTCCTCGTCAACGGCAACCTGCTCGGCTTCATTGAACAGGCGATCGACGTGCTTTTCGCTTCTCGGCGCAAAGCGATGCAACCGCGCCAGCGCCAGCTCTTCCTCGAGTTTGACGATGCGCTGCGAAAGCGCTTCTTTCTCAGCCTTGAGCGCGGCGATTTCGGCAGCATGCGCCGCCAACTGCGCCATCAACTCTGCAACATCAGGTTCGCCGGTTCGGATCATCAGATTCTTGAATCGAAAGCCGGCACCGCGTCAACTCCTCAAATCACCTGCCCTTCGTCAGCCAGCCACCTGATACTGCCGCACCGGATGGCGCGCAAACGCGTCGATGTCGATGCCGTCGAGGATCCAGTGTAGTTGCTCGATCGAAAGCGTCACCACCGCAGTCTCCCGGCGCGGCCACCGGAACCGGTCTTCGGTCAATCGCTTCAGCACCATCACAAAGCCGGATCGATCAAAGAACAGGAGCTTCATCCGGTCACGGCGACGGTTGCAGAAGGCAAAGACCGCAGGCGCAAACGGGTCAAGTGCCATATCCTCCTGGACCAGGACAGCAAGGCTGTTGATCCCAGCCCTGAAGTCGATGGGCTCGCGATGCAGGTAGACCTTGAGATCTGCGCCTAGTCTGAACATGCCACCACCTGAACCCGGCCAAGTGCGCCGATGATCGCCGTCAACGCGTCCACATCACCACATTCCAGCGAAAGCTTTACGCCGTTCGGCAGCAAAGCCCGGATTTTGGAAGAACCTGACAGCCCTGCCGGCCTCTCCAGTGATGCTGCCTCGTCTTCACCACCTGCGACCGCCATATTCAGCGAGCGGGGCCCGACAGGCAGGCCACAGTCTGCGGCGACGACCGGGATGAACGCAGAACGGACAGGTCCTGCCGACAAGCAAGCCTCCCTGGCATCCTTCACCCATTTGCGCAGAACGTTGGCGTTGATCCCATGGGCAAGCGCCATGCCTGATATCGAAACCCCTGGCTGAAGGCAGGTCGATACAAGCCGGGCCTTTGATGCTGGATCATAGCGGCGTCGGCCATCACGCCCCACAAGGCGCACACGCAGTGTCTGCTCTTCGTCACTCATATTTGGTGTCCACCTATTTTTAAGTGGACACTTCATGCGACAGGGCTGTCAACGGGAAAAGGTGCAGGGAAATGCGCGCTTTCGGTCAATCCGCGGCGAATACGATCGGATACGCAGTTTGTTGAGCAATTCCTGCAACCGATTCCTAATCTCATCGCTAGAGTCACCAGAATTTGGCGCCATGGAATGGATTAAATCGACCAACCAGTCTGGTCGGTTCTCAAGAACTTGCAACGCAAAATCCTTGGCCTCAACCTGATCTTGCTCGCCCTCCGCGTAGCGAAGGAACTGTCGGTAGCCCTCTGGGAGCACAGGGTAGTCGTCCGGCAATTCGATGTGGACTGATATGTGCCTAGCACCAAATGGAATACCAAAGCTTGGAGCCTCAATTGTCCAAGACCGCCCCGTCAGGACGGCATACATTTCACCCTTAAAAACTACCGCGCACGTGCTCAAGTTAGAAGCGATTGATCCGCTGACTGACCGGTTGTGCGAAGTATCGCCCATGGGCTCGTCATAAATATAGTGCAGTTTCATTCCATTAGTGAGCTCAATTGTCTCGTCTTGAGCGAACACCCCTTTCTCCCTGCGAGACGATATAGTTTCGAACCGCCGGGAACCATCCTTTCTCGCGTGTGTGCCCTCAAGAAGCCGTACTTCAACATTGTCAGGGAGTCGGTAAAAGCGATGATAGAGATATGTCGCCAACCAGAAAGCCTTCTGTGTCGGGTCTCCATCATATGGATCAAGGACCGTGTTTTGTTCTGCGCGATTCCCCAGCAGGACAACTTCAGTCCAGTCTCTATCTAACCGATGTCCACCCTCGGCCTTTAGTATGTCGGTAACGTCAACAACGTCGCCAAGTGAGTTTCCATTTGTGTCGAAACGGAGCAAGCGACCATAGACACCATCACGTTCGCATAAGATTGTTTCGTGAACCCTTCCCTCCTTGCAGGAGCGGTACCGGATACCTCGACGGTTGGACGGAAGAGACGCAACTTTCGCCCCCATCCCAAAATTCTTGTCCAGTCCCTTCACTTTGCCGATGGAAGCAGCAAGATTTGTCATCCTGCTAAGCTCCTCATCGTTCATACCCGGACCACTATTCCAAATGGAGAGCTTTGGCGCACCTTCCTGCGCCACTGAGAAGATAACCTTGCCTTCAGCATCCTGTTGCGCCGCTTCTAACGCGTTCTTAAACAACTCACGGATCATCATCACCTTGGGACAACGATCAATGGTGCTTCGAACCAAGAAGTCCTGATCGTCAACCCGAAGAGCTGAAACGGCGTTTTGATGCTGCATTTTAACCTCACAGGGTGAAGCGGTCTCGCCGCCTTGTGTTTGGGGCTTCAAATCTTGCCTCTACCTTTGCCACCTCGTCTCGGAGAGCCTTGATGACCTTGCGAACCTCACCAACCTCCCACTCGTACAACTGCCGATTGGAAAGATTTCCTATTCGCTCAATGGCCTCCAATGCCTTATCAGTCCTGCTAGACGCAAGTTCACGGAACTTCTGATGCTTCCTGCTCAACGACTCCATCCGACGCTCCAGTATGTCAAAATGCAATGGCACTTGCCCTTGTATCATTCTGCACATATTCGCACAATACTCGCTAGAATAATGAGCCACATATGCGCATGAGTACTCCCAGCAGTCGCGCTTATAAGCTCAACATATTGGCCGCCAGGCAGTGAAACACCAAAGATCTTCACACTCAAACTACTCGACAACAGCCCCTCTCCTGGCCGCCTCGATCGTCGCCACATCAATCTTCCCCATCTCCATCATCGCCTCAAACGCGCGCTTGGCTTCTGCGCCACCCACCGCCAGCGCCTCCGTCAGGGTGCGGGGCGTGATCTGCCAGTTGACGCCCCATTTGTCCTTGCACCAGCCGCAGGCGCTCTCACTGCCGCCATTTCCGACGATGGCGTTCCAATAGCGGTCGGTTTCTTCCTGATCGTCGGTGGCGATCTGGAAAGAGAAGGCTTCGGTCTGTTTGAAGGCCGGGCCGCCGTTCAGGCCCAGACAGGGAATGCCGGCGACGGTGAATTCGACAGTCAGGACATCGCCTGCCTTGCCCGAGGGATAATCGGAAGGGGCCCGGTGAACGGCCTTCACTGCGCTATCGGGGAAGACCGAGGCATAGAAGCGGGCTGCCTCTTCGGCATCTTTGTCATACCAGATGCAGATCGTATTCTTTGCAATGATCATGGCCTCTCCTCCCGGCTGCGGACATTTCGCCATTGCACGCCTGCGGGGCGGCGTCGTCAAGGGGGATGGAGGCATCTGCGCACGAGGCTGACCCCTCTGCCCTGCCGAGCATCTCCCCATGAGGGCAGGTTCATCGCATAGGGGACACGGGTGGCGGTTCCGGGCTCCCTCTTTGTAACTTCCCAAAATCCGCATGGGTGCAGATCGGACGACGGCTCAAGCCGCGTGCAGGTCGGCCGTCTCGCCGAAGCGGATAATCAGCCTCGGGCTGGTCATGTCGCCGCTTTCCTCGTCCACCTGCACTGAGTTGGCGGCAACGCCGAGATGGCGGGTGGACATGGCGGTGGCGATCTTTTCGGCGGCGGCGGCGCTGGAAGCCTGGCGCATCTCCCCGGGGACGAGACTGCCCCGGTTCTTCTTGAACGGCAGGACAATGAATTTTTCCGAGAGAGACATGAAGAGAACTCCTGTTTGTTCTCTTCTTGTTCTCAATTGAGCAGGATGTCAAACACCAAACGCTGCGCTGCAGGCTCTTGCAGGCAATTCAGACCGCCGATGGGCTGCAGGCTGAAACGCGATGCCTAGAACAGGCCGACGCTTCCCGGCGGAACGGGCGGCGGCGGAACTGCCGGGTCGCCCTGGAGGACGGGCTCGCCCTGCTGTTCGAAGCCGTCGACCTGCGGAGCACCACCGATGATTTCGCTGGGTATTTCCTGCGGCGCATCCAGCGGTGGCAAGGCTGCCTCGGCTGGATCTGACGGCGTCACGGCAACCGGTTCGCTCGGGGGCGTCGTCGTTGCGGCGGCTGCGGTCGGCGCGTCTGCCGGTTTTTCTGGCTCCGGCGCCGGTTTGGCCACGGCCTCCACGCCGGGCGGGGCCGGAACGTCGGAGGTGACGGTGCAGCCGGTCAGCCAGACGTCATAGATGGCGTGTTCGACGGCATTCAGCGCCGGGCTGTCGGCAAACATCCAGCCGGAAAAGATGCGGCGGATCTTCCGATCCAGCGTGATCTCGTCCACCTCGACAAAGGCATCCATCCGCTGTGTCTCGCTTTCGTCGCGCGAGTAGCAGACCTTGGGCGTGACCTGCAGGGCGCCGAACTGGACCGTTTCGTTGACATAGACATCGAAGGTGGTGATTCGACCGGTGATCTTGTCGATGCCGGCAAACTGGGCGACGGGGTTTTCAAGACGTGCAGCGTGGATTTCCGGTGCGGCAGACAGGAATGTGACAAGGCCGATCGCCATCAGGGAAGTGATCGCTGTCCGACTGTTCTGTTTCATCTGCCGTTCTTTCCTGCGCTCGCTTCGGGCGTCCGCTCGTATCCGGGGCTGTCGGGTGATCCCTGATCGGGTCCCAGATATGACGAAGGCCTCATTCCTGAGGCCCTAGCGCCAAATTATGGCCAAACCGCGTATCAGTTGCCCGGCGTCCAGGCATCATAATCGCCGGTGACGCGCGGGCGCTCGCCCGGCACGGCAATCGAGCCGGGCGGACGATAGGCAAGTGCCGTGCCGGTCATGTTCGGACGATGCGGCTTCTGCCATTCGCGGGGCTTGTAGTCTTCTTCGGTCGGCGGGGTATTGGTGCGGTTGTGCATCCAGCCGTGCCAGCCCGGCGGGATGCTGGAGCCGTCGACATCGCCCTTGAAGATGACCCAGCGGCGCGGCGCACCGAAGGAGGTCGTGCCGCCCTCGTAGTAGACATTGCCGAATTCATCTTCACCCACACGCTTGCCATGACGCCACGTGAAGAAACGGGTTCCCATGGTCTGGCCGTTCCACCAGGTGAAGATCTGCAAGAGAAGCTGCTTCATAATCCATCCTTGGGCAAATACCGATGGCCGCCTAGGCCATGTCGATCCTGTGTCGCTTATGCCGCCTCGCACCCGCCTTGTCCAGTGCTTCGCCGTCGCAGCCCCGTCATTTCAGCTTCAACTTGAAGCCAATATGGGAAGCGCTGAAACCCAGGCGCTCATAGAATCGGTGGGCATCCTTGCGCGTCGCATTCGAGGTAAGCTGCACCTGCCTGACACCCCTTACCCTCGCCTGGGCAACCGCATGGGCAATCATGGCGGCACCGATCCCCAATCCCCGCCGGTCTGCGCGGGTCTGGACCGCCTCAATGATCATCGAGGTGCCACCACGCCCCGGCATGGCGGTTGTCAGCATCGCCTGGAATGTCCCGACCACCTCTCCGTCCAGTACCGCGACATAGAGCGTTTCGTTTGCCGAGGCCGCTATGCGGCGGAACGCGGCAAGATAGTCGGCTCGCGCCTCTGGTTCGGTCGTGTCCCCGTGACCGCCCAGCGCATCATCAGCAAACATGGCGATGATTGTATCCAGATCGTCTTCGACCGCCTGTCTTATGGCCACTGTTTCGGCTAGCATCAATGCACCTTCCCTGCACGAGACTCATCTCATGATAGCGATAGCGGAGAGCATCCCGATGACAAGCATCCTGCGAATTTTCGCGATTTCAATCGCAACGGCCCTCGCCCTGCCTGCTCATGCGCAGGACGGCGGGCGAAAGGCGATCGCCTATGTGCAGGCGCCGGAGATGAGTTCCGGCCTTTGTACCGAAGGCGATACGGCAAGCGCCATCGACTGTGCGGTCAAGCGATGCATCGACGGTGGTGGGACGGCAGAGGACTGTCAGGTCAATGCCACCTGCTATCCCGGCGGCTGGAGCGTCGACATCTTCATGATGGCCGATGGCGGGCCGCACTGGCACCAGTTCTCCTGCGGCTGGCAGAGTCGCGAATTGGCGTTGAAGGCGGCCGAGCTTGCCTGCAGCAATGCCGCAGAGAACAACCTTATCGAATGTACGGCGGTGCAGCTGATCGATGAGGACGGCATGATGTTCGAGCCGCCCTTCAACTGAAGAAAGCAGCGAAGGATAAGCCGCTCAGGTCAGCGGCTTTTCCATCACGATGGCCTCGATGCCGCTGTTTGGACCGCCGCAATTCTTTGTGCGATCAACCTCAACGAAGCCATGGGCCTGATAAAAGGCGATGGCGGCGGCGTTCTGTGGCTCGACCTCAAGCCGCATGACCTCGGCATCGGGAAAGCAGGTCTCGATCTCGGCGAAGAGATCGCGGCCAATGCCCTGGCGCTGCACCTTCGGATCGACGTAGAGGTGATGGAGGAAGGCGGTCTTGGCCATATCCTTGGACATGGCTGCAAAGATCAGACCGCCAATCTGGCGACCATTGTCAGCCACCAGAAACTCTCCATCCTTCCGACTGATCCGGGCTTCAATGGCTTTACGAGAATGCCAGGCATCCAGCATCTGATGTACCTTGTCCGCGCCATAGATGGCGTCATAGGTTGCGTGGAAGCTTTCGATCAGCAGCCCACGCAGCGCCTCGACATCCTTTTCCATCGCGGTCCGGACAAAGAACACGTCAGCCTTACTCCTCAATGCCGAGCTTGGCCTTGACCAGCGCCTGCACAGCCTGCGGATTGGCCTTGCCACCGGTTGCCTTCATCACCTGGCCGACGAACCAGCCGGCGAGCGTGGGCTTGGCCTTCACCTTCTCGACCTGATCCGGATTGGCGGCGATGATTTCGTCCACGGCCTTTTCGATGGCGCCGGTGTCGGTCACCTGCTTCATGCCGCGTGCTTCGACGATTTCAGCCGGGTCGCCGCCCTCGTTCCAGACGATCTCGAACAGGTCCTTGGCAATCTTGCCGGAGATCGTCTCGGCCTTGATCAGATCGATGATGCCGCCGAGCTGGGCGGGAGAAACCGGAGTCTCTTCAATGCCTTTGCCGGCTTTGTTCAAGGCGCCCAGCAAGTCGTTGATGACCCAGTTGGCGGCCGTCTTGCCGTCGCGGCTTTCGGCCACGGCTTCGAAATAGTCGGCAATCGCCTTTTCCGAAACGAGCACCGAGGCGTCGTAGACGGACAGGCCGAGTTCGGCCACGAAACGCGCCTTCTTGTCGTCGGGCAGTTCGGGCAGATTGGCCTTCAGCTCCTCGACAAAGGCGTCGTCGAATTCGAGCGGCAGCAGGTCCGGATCGGGGAAGTAGCGATAGTCATGCGCATCTTCCTTCGAGCGCATGGAGCGCGTCTCACCCTTGTTCGGGTCGAAGAGACGGGTTTCCTGGTCGATCACGCCGCCATCCTCGAGGATGGCAATCTGGCGACGGGCTTCGTATTCGATGGCCTGGCCGATGAAGCGGATCGAGTTGACGTTCTTGATCTCGCAGCGCGTGCCAAATTCGCCGCCCGGCTTGCGCACGGAGACGTTGACGTCGGCGCGCATCGAGCCTTCGTCCATGTTGCCGTCGCAGGTGCCGAGGTAACGCACGATCGAGCGCAGCTTGGTCATATAAGCCTTAGCTTCGTCGGAGGAACGCATGTCGGGCTTCGACACAATTTCCATGAGCGCAACGCCAGAGCGGTTAAGGTCCACGTAGGACATGGTCGGATGCTGGTCATGCATCGACTTGCCGGCGTCCTGTTCCAGATGCAGGCGTTCGATGCCGATCTCGATATCCTCGAAATTGCCCTGACGATCCGGGCCGAGCGAGATGATGATCTTGCCCTCGCCGACGATCGGGTCCTTGAACTGCGAGATCTGGTAGCCCTGTGGCAGATCCGGATAGAAATAGTTCTTGCGGTCGAAGATCGAGCGCTTGTTGATCTGGGCTTTGAGGCCAAGACCGGTGCGCACTGCCTGCTTGACGCATTCCTCGTTGATGACAGGCAGCATGCCGGGCATGGCCGCATCGACGAGTGAGACATTGGAATTCGGCGAATTGCCGAAGACTGTTGACGCGCCGGAGAAGAGCTTCGACTGGCTCATGACCTGCGCGTGAACTTCCATCCCGATAATGACTTCCCAATCGCCGGTCGCACCGGGAATGAAGCGTTTCGGGTCGGGCGTGCGCGTGTCAACTAAGGTCATCGGATGCTCGTTTCATGCGTGGATTGATTGTCTGGTGAGGTAGAACAAATGGGCCTCACGCGCAAGGCTGGAACGGCGCTCGCAATGTCTGCCGGACCTCATCGCAGGGAGGAGAAACGCTTAAGACAAACGATATAGCCTCTGCCCATGACATCGCAAACAATGCTCACGCTGATTGCAATCCTTGTCCTCTGGAACGTCATTGTCTTTTGCGTCTATGCCTATGACAAAACCGCAGCGCGCGAGGGGGCGAGACGCGTGCGCGAAGACACGCTGATAACACTTGCGGTTCTTGGCGGCGGTCCCGGCGCCTGGGCTTGCCAGAAGGTCCTGCGGCACAAGACCCGAAAGCCTCCGTTCCGCATCCTTCTGCCTGCGCTTGCGCTCATCCAGCTTCCGCTGGCGGTTATCTGCCTCGTCTTTCCACAAGCCGTTCTGGCTTGGCTCCGTTCACTTTTGAACCTGCTAAGCGGACTCCTTCAGAACTCCTGACCATAGCCCTGTGGTGTCATCTCCACCAACTGGCGTGACAGGCCGACTGATTGGACATCGCGGTCAAGCTTCGGATTGTAGGTGATGGAGAGCCAATGGACGGCGTAACCGTGCTTCTCAAAGAAGCTGACGGCCTCGCGGTTCATCGCATGGGTTTCGACTTTGGCTTCGGTGAAGCCCTGATGCCGGATCTCATCTTCGATTTCCGTCAGGAGTGCCGAGCCCAATCCCTGCCGTTGATAGTCGGGATCAATCCAGAAATCGGTGATCATCTCGTCAAGCTGCTCACGGGCGGCCCAGCCGACTGGCGTACCGCCCTTCTCGATCACAGAAATGGTCAGCCAGCCGGTATGGGTAAAATTCAGGAAAGCCGAGCGGGCGTTCTCCACCATCGCGGTTGTCTCGCCAACCGGGATCATCGCCTTCTCCCAGGCGCGCAGGCCAATCTGTGCCAAGAGATCGGCCTCATCCTGTCTGGCGCTGCGGATTATGATCATCGGAGCCTCGTGTTCTTACGCAAGTAGAGCACCGGACGGATGTTTTTTCCAGCGGGTCAGAAAAGTCGCGCAATAGACCCTCGTTCGGACGGACCCGATCTTGTTTGGGTTCATTCCCCAAAAGCGCCGCCAATTGGCAACACAAGAGCGAATCCGTGTCGCCGACGCTGCTGCAAATGCTTGCGCAAGTCAGCAGTCGGGATCTATCAATGGTTCGGTATCAACAGGAGTTTTGATGTCCGAGTCCCGGTAAAGGCCCCGCCCAGCGTCATTCTGATCGCTGCGCAAGGGCCAGACAAAAAGCTCAACCCTCATGCCCTGTGGGCGTGAGATCCTTTTTGTGCGTTCGCAACAGAACGCGATGACCGGACTTTTCCCATGGATATCTCACGCGCTGAACAGCGCATTCTCCACCTGCTCGCCCAGGGCGGGCGCATCGAAATCACGCGCAACGACAATCGCAAGATCGAGAAACTCCAGCTCTTCACCCGCGAGGGCTGGGTCTTCAGCGGGCTTGATCTCGTCACGTTTCGAAAACTCAAGCAGAAGAAGGCCATCCGCTCGCAAGGCGGCAAACCCTATCGGATCACCGAAAACGGGCTGAGGCTGGTGCGGTCGGAGTTGGACAATCGGTAGGAATTACGGGTGCCGCTCGAGGGCGGCACCAGTCGAACACTCGATTGTCTTGAAGGCAGACTACCACCACTTCTTCGGCGTGAACTTGCCTGCGGCCTGTTCCATGGCGTGCCCGGCCTTGAAGAGGGTCTCCTCCTCAAAAGGCTTGCCGATCAGTTGCAGACCGAGCGGCAGCCCCTTGGCGTCGAGACCGGCAGGGACCGAAAGGCCCGGCAGGCCGGCAAGGTTCACGGTGATCGTGAAAACGTCCTGCAGATACATCTTGACCGGATCGGCAGCGAGTTCCTTGTCGCCGATAGCAAAGGCCGAGGATGGGGTGGCCGGCGTCAGGATCACGTCGACACCAGCGGCAAAGGCCTGCTCGAAGTCGCGTTTGATCAGCGTGCGGACCTTCTGGGCCTTGAGGTAATAGGCGTCGTAATAACCAGCGGAAAGCACATATGTACCGACCATGATGCGGCGCTTGACTTCAGCACCGAAGCCCGCAGCACGGGTCTTCTCATACATGTCGGCAATGTCCTTGCCATCGACGCGCAGGCCATAACGCACGCCATCGTAGCGGGCGAGGTTCGACGACGCTTCTGCCGGGGCGACAATGTAATAGGCCGGCAGAGCATATTTCGTATGCGGCAGCGAGATATCCACGATCTCGGCACCGGCATCCTTCAGCCATGCCATGCCATCCGCCCAGAGCTTTTCGATCTCTCCCGGCATTCCGTCGACGCGATACTCCTTCGGAATGCCGATCTTCATGCCCTTCAGCGACTGGCCGAGTGCTGCCTCGTAATCGGGCACCGGCATGTCGACCGACGTCGTATCCTTCGGGTCGACGCTTGCCATGGTCTTCAGCATGATTGCGGCATCACGCATGTCGCGGGCGATGGGGCCTGCCTGGTCGAGCGAGGAGGCATAGGCAACGATGCCGAAACGGGAGCAGCGGCCATAGGTCGGCTTGATGCCGACGGTGCCGGTGAAGGCGGCCGGCTGGCGGATGGAACCGCCGGTGTCGGTGGCGGTTGCGCCTGCGCAGAGTTGCGCGGCAACGGCGGCGGCAGACCCGCCAGAGGAGCCGCCGGGAACGAGCTTCTCGTCGGAGCCGTTTGCCTTCCACGGATTGACCACGGGGCCGTCATAGGAGCTTTCGTTGGAAGACCCCATGGCGAATTCGTCCATGTTGAGCTTGCCAAGCATGACGGCGCCAGCATCCCAGAGGTTCTGGGTCACGGTCGATTCATATTTCGGCTTGAAACCGTCCAGAACGTGGCTGCAGGCCTGGGTCCGGACATCGCGCGTGGCAAAGAGATCCTTGACGCCGAGCGGAATGCCTTCGAGTGCTCCCGCCTTGCCTTCTGCAAGCCGCTGATCGGAGGCCTTGGCCATGGCGCGCGCCTGATCTGCCGTCACGGCGACATAGGCGTTCAGCGTGTCATTGGCTGCCTCGATAGCCGCGATATAGGCTTCGGTCAGTTCAACGGCCTTGATCTCCTTGGCGGCGAGTTTTTCGCGGGCTTCCGCGATGGTGAGGCTGGTCAATTCGCTCATGGTCCGGTTCACTTCAATTGCGGCGCCCTGACGGGCAAAAAAGGGGATGGCAGGGGTGGCGAGCGAGAATCCGCTTACTCGACGACCTTGGGCACCTGGAAGAAATTGCGGTCGGTCGCAGGCGCATTGGCCACGATGTCTTCCGCGATGTTGCCATCGGTCACGACATCATGACGCTTCTTCATGGCGACAGGCGTAACCGATGTCATCGGCTCAACGCCGGTGACATCCACTTCTGAAAGCTGCTCGACAAAACCCAGAATGCCATTCAGTTCGCCGACCATCTTTTGCGCCTCGTCTTCATTGACGGCAAGACGGGCAAGACGCGCAACGCGCTTGACGGTGGCGAGATCGACGGACATCGGCATTCTCCAAGTGGACTGTTTTCTTCGCTATAATGGCCGTCAAGCTGCGGTGCAACGGGGTTTCGTCAGACTTCGAAGCTGATCCCGGCCTGTGGGGTCAGAACCTTGGTGCGCGTTCCTTCCATCCCCAGAACGAATTTTTCCGGCGTCTGATCGATGATCGGAAAGGAGCCGTAATGGCAGGGAATCGCGGTCTTGAAGTCGAAAAAGCGCTGGCAGGCGAGTGCTGCAACCGCACCGCCCATAGTGAAGCGATCGCCGATCGGAACCAGTCCGATATCCGGCTGATGCAATTCCTGGATCAGCTTCATGTCCGAGAAAATGTCGGTGTCACCCATATGCAGGATAGATGCGTCGCCCTCGACATGGATCATCAGCCCGTTCGCATTTCCCAGCGCATGCGAAACGCCGTCTTCCGTGATCTGGGCGGAGGAATGCAAAGCATTTGTGAAGGTTACGGAGAAACCATCAAAGCCGATCGTGCCGCCGGTATTGCCCATTTCAAGCTTTTCGACACGCTTGGAGCCGAGCCAAGCTGCCAGGTCGGCATTTGCGAGCACGGTTGCTCCGGTCTCGTTCGCTAGCTGAACCGTATCGCCGACATGGTCACCATGGCCGTGGGTCAGGAGAATATGCGTAACGCCGGAGGTCGCTTCCTTGGCATCGAGCCCTGCGAAGCCGGGGTTCCCTGTCAGGAACGGATCAATCAGAATGCTCGCCTTGGCAATATCAAGACGAAAGGCGGCGTGACCGAGCCAGGTGATCTTCATGGTGACCTCGTTTCTAAAATGACGTTAAACAGGTTTCTTGTGTTCCTATCTCAAAGATATGACATAAGCGCGCGTGGGAAAGTACCGACGCCGATGAAGTTTCAGGAAAAATACAATGTTTACCCTCACCATCGAGGAGCTGGCCGAACGGCTGCAACCGGGTCAGGCGATTGCCGGCCTTGATCTTGGCACGAAGACGATCGGATTGTCCGCCTCCGATCTCGGACGCCGGTTCGCCACGCCCCGCCCGGTGATCAAGAGGACGAAGTTCACCAAGGATGCCGAGGTCCTTTTGGCCTTCGCGTCAAAGGAGAAGATCGCGGCCTTCGTTATCGGCCTTCCCGTCAACATGGACGGATCATCCGGGCCGCGTGTTCAGGCGACAAGGGCCTTTGTCCGTTCCATGGCGGAAAAGACCGAGATCCCCTTCGTGTTCTGGGATGAACGTCTGTCGACGGTCGCCGCCGAGCGAGCCCTTCTGGAAATGGATGTATCGCGTGCCAAGCGCAGCGAACGGATCGATTCGGCTGCAGCGAGCTTCATTCTTCAGGGCGCGCTGGACAGGCTCTCGGCATTGATGCGCGCCTCGGACGACTGAACCGACGAGGCCCGGCTCTCGCGCCACCAGGCCGCAATCTTCTTGCGCCGACGGAAAGCCATGATGGCAAAGACGATCAGTGTGTCGACGACAATCGCGCGCATTACCAGTGGCGGGATCGATTCGGGCGCAATACCAAGCACATTGCCATAGATCTGGAAAACCAGATCATGGGCCTCGCGGGTCAGCATGAAGATGCCGAAGTTCATGTCGTAATAGGACAGGGCATACCAGCTGCCGAGGAGCAGGATGGGCAGCGCCCACAGGATCAGAAAAAGCTTCATGCCATTCTTGCCTTTCGGCCAAACAACGAATCATTCGTCACTGGCCAGTGTTCGACCGCCCATCGGGACGCTGCCATTACCAACAGGACAGCAGCCGGCACGGCGATATCAAGCGCCAATACCGAAAAGAAAAGCATCATCATGATGCTGCGAAGCAGCTTGCCCGGCGCGATGTCCGACACGTCCCTCACCTCTTCGTCTGTCCCGCGAACAAGGTGGCGCGTTAACCTTGACGGCGCAACGTAAACCCTTTGTTAAGGTTAACGGCGCCTGGGGATAAACGATCTCAAGATGTCAAACGCTTTGGGCGGCAAATGGTTGTCAGGTTGCATAAGCGGCTGTAACGAAGGACATCCCGCCCGTGAGAGCCCCACCCGACCATGCTGATCATCTTCGAAAGCATCCTGCCGATCTTTCTGCTCGTTCTTCTGGGTGTCGCGCTAAAGCGATCGCCGCTCATCACCCAGGGTTTCTGGGGCGGACTTGAACAATTCGGCTATTACGTCCTTTTCCCCGCCCTGCTGTTTCAGACGCTGTCAAAGGCAGATTTTTCCAGCATCAGCGGCACGTCGGTCAGCGTTACAGCACTCCTTGCCTTTGCAGCCATGACGGCCCTGTCGCTGGCGCTCTGGCCGCTATTCAAGACGCGCGGCATGGGCGGACCGGCCTATACCTCGGTTTTCCAGACCGCCACCCGGTGGAACGGCTTCATGGCGCTGGCCATCGCTGAAAAAATCTCGGGTGCCGAGGGGCTGGTCATCGTCGCACTGGTGATGGCTGCGATCATCGTGCCGGTCAATCTCGTGAATGTCGGCGTCATGGTCTGGTTTTCCGGTCAAAGCCGCAGCATGCGGGCCTTTGCTGTCAAAATCGTCACCAATCCGATCATCATCGGCGCGGGTCTGGGCGTGCTGGTCAATCTAGCAGGCGTGCGGATCTATGAACCGCTGATGACGGCAGTCGACCTCATGGCGCGATCCTCGCTCGGACTTGGCCTTGTTACGGTCGGCGCCGGGTTGCAGGTGATGGATGCCCTGAGGCCGAAACCCAGCGTTCTCCTGTCGACGGTGATGAAACTGATCATCTATCCAATCATCATGACCGGACTGGGTCTGATGATGGGCCTGACCGGAACGGCCCTTGTCATGGTCGCGCTGTCTGCAGCGGTGCCCACTGCCATGAACGGCTATCTTCTGGCAAAGCAGATGGGCGGAGATGCTGAACTCTATGCGGCAGGCGCGACGGTACAGACCATCGCTGCCTTTTTCACCATCCCTGCGGTCATCTACATCGTCACTCAGCTCGCAGCCGGATAAAGCAGATCCAGGACATATCTTGAATCGAAACGCGCATCGAGGACGCCGTAGGTATGGCGCCAGCCACCCACGAGCCGTGATTCGAGGAAGGCATCTGCAATCTTGACCGCGCCCATGCGGTAGAGTTCTGCGGCAGCGGCAGCAAGCGCGAGCTGCTCGACCAAAAGACGGGCGGCGGCTTCGTCGCGCTCCGCAAGCGCCGTTGCAGCCCGCAGGAGTTCGACAGTCTTCTTGCCCGATGGGCCCATGTCCCTCTCGAGACCGGCAAACAAGGTCTCGAAGAGGTCCTTGCCACGATTGAGGACACGCAGAACGTCGAGCGCCATGACATTGCCCGAACCTTCCCAGATCGCATTGACCGGCGCCTCGCGATAGTGTCGCGCGATCGCTCGTTCCTCGACATAGCCACTGCCGCCAATGCATTCCATGGCCTCGTAGATCAACGAGGGCGCGATCTTGCAGATCCAGTATTTTGCGACCGGCGTCATGATCCGCGCATAGGCAGCATCAACGGCGCTTTCACGAGCGCGGTCGAAACTGTCCGCCAACCGGAATGCAAGGGCTGTTGCTGCGGCCACATCCAGGGCCATGTCCGCCAGAACCCTTGTCATCAGGGGCTGGTCGACCAGTTTCTTGCCAAAGACCGAGCGGCCACGCACATGATGCACGGCTTCGGCCATGGAGGCGCGCATCAGACCGGCAGAGGACAAGGCGCAGTCGAGGCGGGTCAGCGTCACCATATCGAGGATGGTTCGCACACCGTCGCCCGGTGTACCGAGCAGAAAGCCGAACGCTTCCTCAAACTCGAGCTCAGAAGAGGCGTTGGAACGGTTGCCGATCTTGTCCTTGAGCCTCTGGAACTCAAGGCCGTTTGAAGAACCGTCCTCCAACAGGCGCGGGACAAGGAAGCAACCCATCCCGTCCTTGGTCTGGGCCAGCATGATGAAAGCGTCGCTCATGGGGGCTGAGAGGAACCACTTGTGGCCGGATAACCGGAAGATACCCTCGCCTACTCTGTCGGCAGTCGTTGTATTGGCGCGAACATCTGTTCCGCCCTGCTTCTCTGTCATGCCCATGCCAAGCGTGATCGCCGTTTTCTGCATCGGCGGCTTGTTCGAGGAATCATACTTGCGCGACAGTATCTTCGGCGTCCACTCCTTCTGGACGGTCGGGGATGCAACAAGCGCCGCCACGGAAGCGCTGGTCATGCTGAGCGGGCACAAATGCCCGCTCTCAAGCTGTGCAATCAGATAAAAGCGAACTGCGCGAGCCATATGCTCATGTCCGCGTTGATCGATATTGTTCTCCCAGACGGACGAATGCAGTCCCGAAGACATCGAGCGGCGCATCAGTGCATGCCAGGCGGGGTGATATTCCACAACATCCAGCCGCTCGCCGCGCACGCCATGGGTGCGCAATTGCGGTGGGCTGTGATTGGCCATGCGCGCCAGTTCCTGCGCCTCGTGCGATGTCACATACTTGCCGATCACATCATATTCGTCTCGCAGCGAGCGCGAGAGTGACGAACTAAGATCGACCAGCAGAGGATCGGATCGATAGGCGTTGACACCGGACCATGGCTTGGGCTGGTTCAGGGCGGCGAGTTTTTCTTCAGTCCGGTTCATTATGCTCATGCCGATCTAATAAGCAGACTTGCGTTGATCTGCCAACGGTTCGCCCCTGCACTTCTTTCGGGATGTTTCTCCATTGCGAGGCGAAACCATCCCGTTCCTACACCTTCACCTAGCTCGATCCGCCCCGTTTTACATGGGGACCATCGGCCAATCCACACCGCATATGCTTGCCGGGTGCCATGTCGTTCATTATAGACCGCGTGACATCTCAGGAGGACGTCAATGGTCTTCTTCTTCCCCCATCGCCATCTCCTCGGCATCAAGGGCCTGAATGAGCAGGATATTCTGTATCTGCTGGATAAGGCCGACGAAGCCGTGAAAATCAGCCGTCAGCGGGAGAAGAAAACTTCCTCGCTGCGCGGCCTGACGCAAATCAACCTCTTTTTTGAAGCCTCGACGCGGACGCAAGCCTCCTTCGAACTGGCAGGCAAACGGCTCGGAGCCGATGTGATGAATATGTCTGTCGGCAATTCATCCGTCAAAAAAGGCGAAACATTGATCGACACGGCAATGACGCTGAATGCCATGCGACCCGATGTTCTGGTTGTTCGCCATTCGTCCGCAGGGGCCGCAGCACTTCTCGCACAGAAAGTGGCCTGTTCTGTCATCAATGCCGGCGATGGCCAGCATGAGCATCCGACACAGGCACTGCTGGACGCACTGACGATCCGCCGGGCCAAGGGAAAGATCGGGCGCATCATCGTGGCCATCTGCGGAGATGTCCTGCATTCGCGCGTCGCGCGCTCCAACATCCTCCTGCTGAGTGCCATGGGTGCACGCGTGCGCGTCGTGGCTCCCCCGACCTTGTTGCCGGCTGGCATTGCGGACATGGGAGTTGAAGTCTTTCACGACATGAAGGAAGGCCTGAGGGACGCAGATGTGGTGATGATGCTCCGCCTGCAGCGTGAGCGCATGGCAGGCTCTTTCGTGCCGTCGGTTCGCGAGTATTTCCATTATTACGGGCTGGATGCCGAAAAGCTGAAGCTGGCGAAAGAAGATGCGCTCGTCATGCATCCGGGACCCATGAACCGAGGTGTCGAAATTGCCTCCGAGGTGGCAGACGGTCCGCAGAGCGTCATCGAGCAACAGGTTGAGATGGGCGTCGCCGTTCGGATGGCCGTGATGGAAACGCTTCTTCTGTCGCAGAACCAGGGTCCGAGCAGCGGGGGAATGGGCGCATGATGAAACCGCTCGTCTTGAAGAATGTCCGCGTTTTGGACCCGTCCCAGGGCATGGATGAGGTCGGCTCCATCATCATTGGTGCCGATGGGAAGATTCTGGCAGCGGGGGCTCTCGCACTCAATCAGGGTGCCGAGGATGGCGCCGAGATTCGGGATTGCACCGGCCTCACCGCCATTCCCGGCCTGGTCGATGCGCGTGTTTTCGTCGGTGAACCGGGTGCCGAGCACCGGGAAACAATTGCTTCTGCCAGTGCTGCGGCAGCGGCCGGAGGGGTCACATCCTTCATCATGATGCCTGAAACCGACCCGGTGATCGATGATGTCGCTCTGGTCGAATTCGTCAAGAAGACGGCTCGTGATACGGCAACCGTCCATGTCTATCCGGCAGCGGCTCTGACCAAGGGGCTGACAAGCGGGGAAATGAGCGAAATGGGGCTGCTGCAGGCAGCCGGCGCCGTTGCCTTTACCAATGGTAGCCATGGCCTTGCCGATACCCAGGTTCTGCGCCGGGCGATGACCTATTCCCGTGAATTGGGTGCGGTTATCTCGCTGGAAACACGCGAGAAGTATCTGGCAGCCAATGGTGTCATGAACGAAGGCTTGCTTGCGAGTTGGCTTGGGCTCTCCGGCATCCCGAAGGAGACCGAGATCATTCCGCTGGAGCGGGATCTGAGGATCGCGACGCTCACGCGCGCCAAGTATCATGCGGCGCAGATTTCCGTTCCCGAGTCGGTCGAGGCGATCGAAGTGGCGCGTGCGCGCGGCTGCCATGTCACCTGCGGTATCTCGATCAACCATCTGACACTCAATGAAAACGACATCGGCGAGTATCGAACCTTTTTCAAGCTCTATCCGCCGCTGCGCTCCGAACAGGATCGCATGGCCATGGTGGAAGCATTGTCCAAGGGGCAGATCGACATCATTGTTTCGTCGCATGATCCGCACGATGTGGACACCAAACGGCTACCCTTCGACGAGGCAGCCGAGGGGGCGATCGGGCTTGAAACCCTGCTGGCAGCGGCGCTCAGGCTCTATCATTCCAACCAGGTCTCCCTGATGCGACTGGTGGATGCCCTGTCGACCCGACCCGCAAAGATCTTCGGCCTTCCCGCTGGTACATTGCAGCCCGGTGCGGTCGCTGACATTGCGCTGGTCGATCTCGATGAGCCATGGCTGGTTTCACGGGATGCTCTGCTGGCGCGCTCAAAGAATACCGCTTTTGAAGATGCGCGGTTCTCAGGACGCGTGGTCTCTACCTATGTCGCCGGAAAGTGCGTGCATACACTTTAAGAAATTGACTTGAGGAGGGGCGAATTTCATGCCGACCATTGACTATCTGGCCATAGGATGGCCTGCACTGATCGCAGTTCTCAGCCTCGGCTATCTTCTGGGCTCGATCCCTTTCGGCTATGTCCTCACAAAAATGGCCGGTCTTGGCGACGTGCGCTCCATCGGCTCCGGCAATATCGGCGCTACCAATGTCTTGCGCACCGGCAACAAGAAACTGGCGGCAGCTACCCTGCTTCTCGACGCCTTGAAGGCGACGGTCGCCGCCGTTGTTGCGCAATTGGTGTTTGGCGAAAATGCCGGTCTTCTGGCCGGATTTGCAGCCTTTATCGGCCATCTTTTCCCGATCTGGCTCGGCTTCAAGGGCGGCAAGGGCGTTGCCACCTATATCGGCATGCTGCTCGGCGTGGCACCGTTGATGGTGCTGGTCTTTGCCCTGGCCTGGCTCTCGGTTGCCTTCATTACCCGCTACTCTTCGTTGTCGGCTCTCGTGGCTACACTTGCGATTCCGATCGTCTTATGGATACTTGGAGTTGAAGAGGCAGCGCTCATTACATCCGCAATGACAGCCATCACGTTCTGGCGTCACAAAGCTAACATCGAGCGACTGATCGCCGGGACTGAGAGCAAGATCGGAAAGAAGGGCTAGACGACATGCCGGACGACAGCGCAAGACGAAACGGAATTGCGCTGACGGACCGACAAAGGATCTCCTGGCTCAGGTTGATCCGCAGCGACAATGTCGGGCCGGCAACCTTCAGAGATCTGATCAACCATTTCGGCTCGGCAGAGGCCGCGCTGTCGATGCTGCCGGAACTGTCGCGACGCGGTGGATCGACCCGGCACATCCGGATCGCCTCGGTCGATGAGGCTGAACGAGAGCTGGAGACCGCACGGCGATTCGGCGCCCGCTTCGTCGGTATTGGAGAGCCGGACTATCCCTACGCGCTACGCAATCTGGATGCGGCACCACCCCTTCTTGCGATGAAGGGACATTCCCATTGCTGCGCCCTGCCCGCAGTGGGAATTGTGGGCTCGCGCAATGCCTCCATCAGCGGCACAAAGTTTGCCGCGCGACTGGCTCGCGACATTGGCCAGGCAGGATATTCGATCGTCTCCGGTCTGGCTCGAGGCATCGATGCTGCAGCCCACCGTGCCAGCCTCCAAAGCGGAACGATTGCCGCCATGGCAGGAGGACTCGATTGCCCCTACCCTCCAGAGAACCGCGATTTGCTTGAGGAGATCTGGTCCGGCCAGGGACTGGCGATCTCGGAGATGCCGTTTGGCTGGGAGCCCCGTGCAAGAGATTTCCCCCGGCGCAATCGGCTTATCGCCGGTGTGGCACTTGGTGTTGTGGTGATTGAAGCAGCTGCGCGGTCTGGGTCTCTGATCACGGCGCGGCTCGCGGCTCAAGCCGGGCGCCTGGTCTTCGCCGTGCCGGGTTCGCCTCTGGATCCGCGCTGTGAGGGGACCAACGCACTTTTGAAGAACGGGGCCATTGTGACCACAACATCCGCCGATGTTTTGGAAGCGCTTGCGCCCCTGTCACAGATTGATCCGTTTAGCCGACCGGCGGCCAATGAGCCGCCAACAGAGAGTGAGCGAGAGTTCATACCGTCACCTTCTGATCAGGATCGCAGCAGTCTGGTTCAGGCCCTTGGCCCTACGCCCGTCGAGATTGACGACGTGATCCGGCACACGGCGCTTGCACCACAAACTGTCTACCTGATTCTGCTGGAGCTCGATCTGGCAGGCCGCTTACACAGGCATCCCGGGGGGCTTGTCTCCCTTGCCATGGGTGAATGACGTACCGCCCGGCCTGTTGAGGATATCCCCTGCCTCCACACAGGCCATTTCGATCAAATAACAGAGCAGATCCGCATTTTCGCTTTCGGCCACAAGGCGTAATTCAACGAGCATTTCACGCACGTAGCTGATTCTCTCGATCGTGTGCGCCTTGCCATAGCCCTTGTTGCCAATATCCATGTGCGTGCCGATCGTTTACCGTATTCCGGGCATGTGGTGACCGGCGAATATCGGTCATGCATTCACAATATCCACCTTATCAATAATTGCAATGGAAACTAAAGCACTCATAGGTTGCGTACGGTTGCAGACGAGAAAATATGACCTGCCTCTTGACCGGGACGCCACATCCCTCCATGTCGGAAACCCTGTAGTCCCGTAGCTCGGCAAGGTGCCCTCGACGGGAGCACTCGTAAAGGTGCAGTGATTTGATGAATGTCGTAGTCGTAGAATCTCCGGCCAAGGCCAAGACGATCAACAAGTATCTCGGATCGGGATACAAGGTGCTGGCGTCGTTCGGTCACGTGCGCGATCTTCCTGCCAAGGACGGATCGGTGCTGCCGGATGATGATTTCCAGATGGTCTGGGAGGTTGACGGGGCATCACAGAAACGGATCAAGGACATTGCCGACGCTGTAAAGTCTTCCGACGGCCTGTTTCTTGCGACCGACCCCGATCGCGAAGGGGAAGCCATTTCCTGGCATGTTCTCGACCTCTTGAAGAAAAAGAAAGTTCTGGGCGACAAACCGGTCAAGCGCGTCGTCTTCAATGCGATCACCAAAAAGGCCGTGCTCGATGCCATGGCCAATCCGCGCGATATCGACACGCCGCTGGTCGATGCCTATCTCGCCCGCCGTGCACTCGACTATCTCGTCGGCTTCAATCTTTCCCCGGTCCTCTGGCGCAAGTTGCCGGGTGCGCGTTCGGCCGGGCGTGTGCAGTCGGTGGCGCTGCGTCTCGTCTGCGACCGGGAAAACGAAATCGAACGTTTCGTCGCCGAGGAATACTGGAATATCTCCGCACTCCTGAAGACGCCGCGCGGTGATGAGTTCGAGGCAAAGCTCGTTTCGCATCTCGGCAAGCGCATCCAGCGCAATTCGGTCACCAATGGCGACCATGCGGCGACCATCAAGGCGCTTCTGGAAGGCGCGCGCTACGGCGTCGAAAGCGTCGAGGCGAAGCCCGTCAAGCGCAATCCCGGTCCTCCCTTCACAACCTCCACTCTGCAGCAGGCTGCGTCCTCGAAGCTTGGCTTCTCGGCGTCGCGCACCATGCAGGTGGCCCAGAAGCTTTATGAAGGCATCGATATCGGCGGCGAGACCGTCGGTCTGATCACATATATGCGTACCGATGGTGTGCAGATGGCACCCGAAGCGATCGATGCCGCACGCGCCGCCGTGCTCGACCAGTTCGGCCCGCGTTACGTTCCGGAAAAGCCGCGCTTTTACTCGACCAAGGCGAAGAACGCCCAGGAAGCCCACGAAGCCATCCGACCGACCGACTTCAACCGCTCGCCGGACAAGCTGCGCCGCTTCCTCGACAGCGACCAGATGCGGCTTTACGACCTGATCTGGAAGCGCGGCATAGCAAGCCAGATGGCATCCGCCGAGATCGAGCGCACGACCGTTGAGATCCTTGCCGACAACAATGGTGAAAAGGCCGGCCTGCGCGCCGTCGGTTCGGTCATCCGGTTCGATGGCTTCATCGCTGCCTATACCGACCAGCGCGAGGAAGGCGAAGCACCCGAAGATGGTGACGACGAGGATGGCCGCCTGCCGGAAATCAATGCGCGCGAGGCGCTGGCCAAGCAGAAGGTCAGTGCCAGCCAGCACTTTACAGAGCCGCCGCCGCGCTATTCAGAGGCGTCGCTGATCAAGAAGATGGAAGAGCTCGGGATCGGCCGTCCGTCCACCTATGCAGCGACGCTGAAGACGCTGAGCGACCGCGAATATGTGATCACCGACAAGCGCAAGCTGGTGCCGCATTCCAAGGGACGGCTGGTCACGGCCTTTCTCGAAAACTTCTTCACCAAGTATGTCGAATACGATTTCACGGCCGACCTCGAAGAGAAGCTCGACAAGATCTCGGCGGGCGAGCTGAACTGGAAGGACGTTCTGCGCGCTTTCTGGCAGGACTTCTTTGCCCAGATCGAGGACACCAAGGAGCTGCGTGTCACCAACGTGCTCGATGCGCTGAACGAGGCGCTGGCGCCGCTCGTCTTCCCGAAGCGCGAAGATGGATCGGATCCGCGCATCTGTCAGGTTTGCGGCACGGGCAACCTTTCGCTGAAGCTCGGCAAATACGGTGCCTTCGTCGGCTGCTCTAACTATCCGGAATGCAATTACACCCGCCAGCTGACCAATGAAGGTGGCGCGGAAGCGGAGGCCGGTGGCAGCAACGAGCCGCGCGCGCTCGGCAAGGATCCGGTGACGGAAGAAGAGATCACGCTGCGGTCGGGCCGGTTCGGGCCCTATATCCAGCGCGGTGACGGCAAGGAGGCCAAGCGCTCGTCGCTGCCGAAGGGCTGGACGCCGGCCTCGATCGACCTGGAAAAGGCACTTTCCCTCCTGGCACTGCCGCGCGATGTCGGCCCGCATCCCGAGACAGGCAAGATGATTTCTGCCGGTCTCGGTCGTTATGGACCCTTCGTGCTGCATGAGGGGACTTATGCCAACCTCGAAAGCATCGAGGATGTTCTGTCGATCGGTCTCAATCGTGCTGTAACAGTGCTCGCCGAAAAGCAGAGCAAGGGACCGGGCGGTCGTGGACGGACGGCGGCTGCGGCGCTCAAGGAACTGGGCGATCATCCCGACGGCGGCGCAATCACCGTGCGCGACGGTCGGTATGGACCCTATGTGAACTGGGGCAAGGTCAATGCGACCCTGCCGAAGGGCAAAGACCCGCAGGACATCACCGTCGAGGAAGCCCTCTTGCTGATCGCCGAGCGTGCGGCCAAGGATGGCGGCGGCAAGGCCAAGGCGAAGAAGGCTCCGGCCAAGGCTACCAAGGCAAAGTCGGATGACGGTGCCGCCGATAAGCCGAAGAAGGCTGCGACCAAGCCGAAGGCCGCAGCTGCCAAGAAGGCACCTGCCAAAACCGCCGCGAAGGCGAAGACAACAAAGAAGAGTGCGACTTGAACAAGAAATTCCGCGACCCCTCCGAATTTCCCGGCTCCGGCAACGGCAAGAGCCGGCGTGCGGAAGGCGCGGCCAAGGCGAGAGCCAGCAATCCCGCCGCGCTGATCCATGGCGAAGTGCCGCCGCGCGACGTTCTCATGCAGTTCATCACCGACAATCCCGACCGCGCCTCAAAGCGCGAGATCGCCAAGGCCTTCGGCCTGAAGGGCGAGCAGCGGGTGGAACTCAAGCAGGCGCTGAAGGATCTGGAAAATGACGGGCTGGTGCAGAAGAGCCGCAAGTCGCTGACGCGGCCGGGCGCGCTGCCGCCGGTCACCGTGCTCGACATCACCACCCGCGACAAGGATGGCGAACTGATCGGCCGTCCCGCAGAATGGCCCGAGGAAGCCGGTGCGGCACCGGCCGTTTTGATCCGCCAGTCGAGCTCCGACCGTTCCAAGGGCAAGACGCCGGTTGGCGGGCTGGGCGATCGGGTGCTGGCCAAGATCTTCGCCAACAAGGATCGCTCCGGCCCGGCCTATACGGCGCGGGTTATCAAGATCCTCGACCGCCATGTCGGCGCCGTCATGGGTGTCGTGCGGCTGATGCCCGATGGTGGCGCGCGCCTAATGCCGATCGATCGTCGCGGCGAGGAAATGCAGATCGACGCGACCGATCTCGGAGAGGCCAAGGATGGCGATCTGGTCGAGGTCGAAGTCGGTCGTGCCGCCCGCTTCGGTCTGACCCGGGCCAAGGTGCTGACAGTCGTCGGCTCGGTCGCATCGGAAAAGGCGATCTCGATGATCGCCATCCACGCGCATGGCATTCCGCATATCTTCCCGCAGTCGGTGATTTCGGAAGCCGAGGCGGCCAAGCCCGCCTCGATGTCGCATCGCGAGGACTGGCGTGACCTGCCGCTTGTTACCATCGACCCGCATGATGCCAAGGATCATGACGACGCCGTTTATGCCGAACTCGACCCCTCGCCCGACAATCCTGATGGCGTAATCGTCACGGTGGCCATCGCCGACGTTTCCTACTATGTCAGGCCGAAATCGGCGCTCGACCGCGAGGCGCTGAAGCGCGGCAATTCCGTCTACTTCCCCGATCGCGTCGTCCCCATGCTGCCCGAGCGGATCTCCAATGATCTCTGCTCGCTGCGCGAGGGTGTCGATCGTCCGGCGCTTGCCGTGCGCATGGTCTTCTCGCATGAAGGACGCAAGGCGAGCCACACCTTCCATCGGATCATGATGAAGAGTGCGGCCAAACTCTCTTACCAGCAGGCCCAAGCCGCGATCGACGGCAAGACCGACGAGAAGACCGGACCGCTTCTCGAACCGATCCTTAAACCCCTCTGGCATGCCTACGCCGTGATGAAGCGCGGTCGCGACCGGCGCCAGCCGCTCGAACTCGACATGCCTGAGCGCAAGATCATCCTCAAGGAGGACGGCACGGTCGATCGCGTGCATGTTCCCGAACGCCTCGATGCGCACAAGCTGATCGAGGAGATGATGATCCAGGCGAATGTCTCGGCTGCCGAGACATTGGAGAAGAAGCGGCAGCCGCTGATCTACCGCATCCATGACGCGCCGAGCCTAGCCAAGCAGGAGGTGCTGCGCGAGTTCCTCGGCACGCTGGGCATGTCCTTGGTCAAGGGCGGCAATATGCGGTCCAACTCGTTCAACGGCATTCTCGCCAAGGCGCAAGACACGCCGCATCAGACTATGGTCAACGAGATGGTGCTGCGCAGCCAGAGCCAGGCGATCTATAGTCCGGAGAATATCGGCCATTTCGGCCTCAACCTGATGAAGTATGCGCATTTCACCTCGCCGATCCGGCGATATGCCGACCTGATCGTGCATCGGGCTCTGGTAGGCTCGCTGGGCTTGGGCGAAGGCGGGATTACGCCTGACGAGGAGGCGAGCCTCGAGGATATCTCCGCCGAGATCTCGACCTTCGAGCGCCGTGCGATGGCAGCCGAGCGAGATACGATCAACCGGTTGATCGCGCACCATCTTGCCGGTCGCATCGGCGACGAATTCGACGGCCAGGTGTCTGGTGTCACCAAGTCGGGCCTGTTCATCAGCCTGCCGCAATTTGGCGCAGATGGCTTTATCCCGGTTTCCACGCTGGGCCGCGACTACTATATCTACGACGAAGCGCATCAGGCCCTGACGGGTGAGAAGTCCGGGCTAGGATACCAGCTCGGTGATACCGTCGAGGTTCGGCTGGTGGAGGCGGTGCCGCTCGCCGGCGCGCTGCGCTTCGAAATGCTGAGCGGGGGACGCAAGATGCCCATGGGCACGCGTTCCTTCCACAAGGCAAGTCGACGAGGCTCCAAGCTGCCCGGGACACGCCCCAAACGAGGTCGACGCTAAGAAGTCGGAGAAGAGCAGATCATGACGGGAAGCCCAAGACAGCAAATCACGCGCTATGGCGGCCATATGGAAACCGAACGTCCGGTTGGACGCTCTATGAAACGCGGCTTACTCAATAGCTGTCCGGCTTGTGGCTCAGGCCGCCTGTTCCAGTCCTATCTCAAGACGGTGGACAATTGTGCCTCCTGCGGTGAAGCGATGCATCACCATCGGGCCGATGATCTACCGCCCTATATCGTCATCATGATCCTGGGCCATGTTCTTGTTGGCGGCTACATGATGACCGACCTTGTTTTCCCTGTCTCGGAATGGATCCACCTGGCGATCTGGGCGCCCATCGGGATCATCACGTCGCTGTTGACCCTGCAGCCCATCAAGGGGGCGGTTGTCGGTCTGCAATGGGCCTTGAAAATGCACGGATTCGGCGGCCATGCCGATGACGTTGAGGAACAGCATGCCCATAGTGATCTCTGACAAGGAAACCAGAATGCTTCAGCCAGAGCGCTGGTTGACAGCATTCGGCTGACTTTCATCAGCGCGACACCCCTCATCAACCGTTTTTCCCGCAGCATATACATTTCTGACATGGGCTCTCCATAAGCTGCGTCAACCTTGGTGGTCTCGCTGCTTGACAGGAGGCCCTCTTTACAGTCTGAAAAGGCGTAGTCTGCAGGACGTGACCGGAGTTAGACACAATCTCATGCAAACTCTACTGCGCGTAGCACAGAGCCGCGATTGCGCCTTGCCGCTTCCGATTGGCATCTGCATTGTCAGCTATGGCGGCAGAGGCCCGCACTGATGGAACAGCCGGTTCGCTACCATGGTCATCCCGAGACCATTCAATGGCCTTCATTGATTGCAGCCATCTCCGCCATCTCGGCGGTCGGAATTGCGATTGGCCTCGGTTTGCCACTGCTCAGCATTATCCTCGAAAAGCGCGGCATCTCCTCAACCATGATCGGATTGAACTCCGCCATGGCCGGTGTCGCGGCCATGCTCGCCGCACCGCTTACGACCAAGCTCGCCCACCGTTTCGGCGTCGCCCGTACCATGCTGTGGGCCGTGGTCTTGTCCGCTGTGAGCGCTGTCGGCTTCTACTATGCAGAACAGTTCTGGATGTGGTTTCCGCTGCGCCTTGTCTTTCACGGCGCAACAACAACCCTGTTCATCCTGTCTGAGTTCTGGATCAATGCGACGGCACCGCCGGCCCGCCGAGGTCTCGTGCTGGGGATCTACGCCACCGTGCTGGCCGTGGGATTCGCCATGGGTCCCCTGCTCTTCTCGGTCTTGGGCAGCGAGGGGCTGATGCCGTTCGCCGTCGGGGCAGCCGCGATCCTGCTCGCTGCCATTCCAATCTTCATCGCGCGGCGGGAAAGCCCGGTGCTCGATGAGAAACCTGGAATGCACTTCTTCCGCTACATTTTCCTTGTTCCGACAGCAACCGCTGCGGTCTTCGTCTTTGGCGCGGTCGAGGCCGGCGGCCTTTCGCTGTTCCCCATCTATGCAACGCGGGTGGGTTTCACGGAAGCGCAGGCAGCTCTGCTGCTGACGGTCATGGGCGTTGGCAACATGGTCTTCCAGATCCCGCTCGGTCTGCTCTCTGACAAACTCCGGGACCGCCGACCGCTTCTGTCCCTGCTTGCCATCATCGGCCTTTGCGGCTCGCTCACCCTGCCCTGGCTGACCGAGAGCTGGGCGCTGATGGCGACCGTCCTGCTGTTTTGGGGCGGATGCGTTGCCGGCCTCTACACGATCGGACTAAGTCACCTCGGTTCGCGACTCACAGGCGCCGATCTCGCCGCTGCGAATGCCGCCTTTGTCTTCTGCTATGCGGTTGGAACGGTGGCCGGCCCGCAAGCCATAGGCGCAGCGATGGATATTTCTGGAAACCACGGCTTTGCCTGGGCAATTGCAGCCTTCTTCGCCCTCTATGTGGTGCTTTCCATTGGCCGGCTGTTTTTTAAGCCGAAACGGACTTGACTTTTCGAGCGCGATTTGTAGTTTCGCGCCAGATTTGCCGTGGGCTTCAACAGGTCGTCCACGGCTTCGTTTATTAGAGGCAGGACGACCATGGCCAAGGCTACAACAATCAAGATCAAGCTTCTGTCGACGGCCGACACGGGTTTCTTCTACGTGACGACGAAGAACAGCCGTACGATGACCGACAAGATGACAAAGACCAAGTATGATCCGATCGTGCGCAAGCATGTCGAGTTCAAGGAAACCAAGATCAAGTAATCCTTGATATTGAGCTTCGTGAATGAACGCGTCACGGAAGTGGCGCGTTTTTTTTATGTGGCGACACATGCTCAATAAATCGCCATTTCGATGAACAGAATCAAAAAGCACCGGCCTCGGCGAGCACCGGTGCTTTTTTTTTAAACAGGGGGTCGGCCAGCACGCAAAGACGGCACGAGGAACCGTTTTGGATATTGCGAGCCAACCGACCGACCCCACGACCCAGGAGATGCGGCGGACCTGAGCATCATGGGGTATCTCAAACCCGTTCGGGTTTTTGTTCCATGAGCAGCAAAATCTATCAATCAGCCGCGAAAATCAACTCTTTATTAACCGCGCGACAGTTTGCTCTCGATATATGGTTAAATTAGGCATGTAAGTAGCGAAAGCTTCCTTGCGCCAGCCTCTCGCTTACTGAGTACAGCGGCCCTTGAACTTGACCTTATTTTGATCAACTCAAAGTCCAAAACCGTTAGCAATACCAACATTGCAAATTATACGATAAAACTCGTTTGCACTTAAAACGCCACACCGAAAATAACTGCCCTGAAGCAAGCAAGGATTGATTTGAATTCGCTGTGATAGACAATCAACCAAAGGATCAATATTCACTCTGCAGATTGATTTTCTGTGCTTTCATGCACAATTCTTTGGCAACGATTGCGTGTAATGCTTTCTTAAGGGGCAACGAAAATTCTGTGTATGATGCTTCACAAACTGGCCAACGAAGGACGAAATAGGCGCAGTAAGCACAATTCACTTCAGTCTTGACGGAATGATCCGCGTTCAATTGCGGCAATATTCAGGCAGCGGCAGCGACCACACGGTTGCGTCCCGAGTTCTTGGCCTCATACAGCGCATTGTCTGCCTGCTTCAACAATTGTTCAGGGGTCACTATCCCGGGTCCAAGGGTGGCGAGCCCCATGGATGCAGTCAGCATCAACGGTGTCTCCCCGCTTCGCAACTGGAAAGGCCGCATTTCGATCATTGCGCGCAAACGCTCAGCAACGGTCTTGGCCACATCAGCGGGAGTATCGGGCATGACAACGATGAACTCCTCTCCGCCGAAGCGGCACGCAAGATCGGCACCCCGCACGGTACTACGTATCCGGGAGGCAAATTCTTTCAGGACGTCGTCCCCTGCATCATGCCCGTGCATATCGTTGACCTGCTTGAAGCGGTCGATATCGGTCATGCAGATGGTCAAGGGGCGACCGCGTGCCATGGCGCGGGCAAACAGCGTTCTGAGATGCGTGTCGAGATAACGACGGTTGTGAAGCCCTGTCAGGCCGTCGGTCACTGCAAGCTCGATGGTCTGCCGCACGCTGTTACGCAAGCGGTCATTGTAGCGCTTGCGACGAACCTGGGTGAGCGTTCGGGCAACCAGTTCATTGGGATCGAGCGGACGGACGATATAGTCATTCACGCCGAGATCCAGGGCCCGGATGATCATCTGCTCGTCGCCATGCTCGGTGATCAGCAGAATCGGGATGAAGCGTGTCCTTTCCAGCGACCGCAGTTGCGAGCACAGCCGCAGCGGATCATAGTCTTCGAGGTTACTGTTGACGATGACGAGGTCATAGGCATGTTCCGCGGCCTCGAAGACGGAGGCTTGCGGATCGGACATCGCGATGACGGAAGCAATCGGCTTCAGCGACTTGATAATGCGCTCCTGGGAGGCTCCGCGGCTGTCCACGAGCAGGATTTGAGCCTGTTCATCCAGACGACCGTCATGCAGGCGCAGCCCTTCATCCAGGCCGATTTGCCGGGCACCGTCGTGGCGGATGCGCAGTTCATCGCTGAGCGTCTTCAGTCGGACAAGGCTCTTCACCCGCGAGATCAGCTGAAGATCGTTGACAGGTTTGGTCAGGAAGTCGTCAGCACCGACCTTCAAGCCGCGAACACGATCCGAGGGCTGATCAAGTGCCGTTACCATAACGACCGGGATATGAGCCGTCCTGGGATTCGACTTCAGTCTTTCGCAGACTTCAAACCCGTCCATCTCGGGCATCATGATATCAAGCAGCACCACATCCACCTGTGTGCGATCACAGATGTCGAGCGCGTCACGGCCATTGTCTGCCGTAAGCACATCGAAGTATTCAGCAAGCAGGCGTGCTTCAAGGAGCTTCACATTGGCCGGGATATCGTCGACTACCAGGATGCGTGCGGTCATGTTTATTCAGCCCCTAGGCATCCCCAAGATAGGTCTTGATGGTTTCGATAAACTTCGGAACCGAAATCGGCTTTGACACATAGGCTTCACATCCGCCCTGACGGATGCGCTCTTCATCACCCTTCATGGCAAAGGCCGTGACAGCGATCACCGGAATGACATGCAGATCGGGATCTTCTTTGAGCCAACGCGTGACCTCAAGGCCGGATACTTCCGGTAACTGGATGTCCATGAGGATCAGGTCTGGCTGATGTTTGCGGGCGAGATCCATCGCCTCCATACCATTGCGGGTCTGGACCGTCTGATAGCCCGAGGCCTCGATAAGATCGCGGAAGAGCTTCATGTTCAGCTCGTTGTCTTCGACAATCATTACCTTCTTCGGCATTCACCCTGTCCTCTATCCCGCGGCCTGACCCCGTCCAACACATCGTCCGGCCACAGGTTGCATCTTCCGTCGGCGTCCACGCTAATGCTATTTGGTTGAGAAAAAGGTAATTCGCGTTCCTGAAGGAAAAGGCCTGATGAAAAACAATGATGTACTCGCCGATGCAGAGTCGACGGCAATCGCAGTTCTGACCTGGCTGGCGGGCGAACCGGAGATGCTTTCACGGTTTCTTGCTCTTTCGGGGGTGCGGCCAGACCAGTTGCGCTCTGCAGTCAATGATCCCGCGTTCCTTGCGGGGATGCTGGATTTCCTGATGGGACATGAACCGACCCTCCTGGCATTTTGTGAAGCAACCAATTCCAGACCGGAGACAGTCGTCGCGGCCGCGCAGCATTACGCGCGTCCGGGACTTGGATCGGGTGAAATCTGACATGACCTTGTCCGTAGATCAGGTGACGCTTCGCGATAGACCCTTGCTGGTTTGCGACGTCGATGACGTTGTACTACAGTTCACCACGCCCCTGTCCGATTTCCTCGAAAGCCTTGGCCATCGCCTCTTGCAGCGCTCCTATCGACTGCATGGCAATGTTGTCTCAGCAGATGACGAAACACCACTCGAAGGGGCTCTCGTCAGTCAGCTGCTTGAGCGCTTCTTTGCAGAACAGCATCAATGGCAGACACCTTTTTCTGATGCCACGAAGGCTCTTGCCGAGCTGTCAAAAGCAATGGATCTGGTGTTTTTGACTGCCATGCCGCCGGCGCACGCCGAGCTGCGACGACAGCTCCTCGATGCGCACCAACTCCATTATCCGCTGATCTCGACAGAAGATGCCAAAGGTCCGATAGTCGCCAAGCTGCATGCAAACCGGCCCCTGCCTGTCGTCTTCATCGATGACATGGTCCACAATCTTCACTCTGTCGGAGACCATTTGCCAGAGAGCCTGTTGATCTATCTTCCGCCGGATGTCGAGATCCACCGTCACGCGCCGCCCCACCTGCCTCATGTCAAACGAGCGGGCTCCTGGAAACATGCTCAAGCCTTGATAGTCGAGCACCTCCGTCAGCAAGAGGGACAGAAGGCGTAGGTCTTACTCCCCCTTGCTCTTGGAGCCGCTCAGGACTAAGGTCGAGATGTTCAACCTTTGTTCTGCTGCCATGTCCCAGGAACTCGCATCTTCCGCCTTTTGTCGCGACTGTCTGCGGGAGCAGCCTGTCGGGCTGAGGAGGTGTCGTGGATGCGGCAGTCCGCGGCTGGTCTATCACGATGAACTCTATCGTTTGACGCTGGCACATATCGATTGCGACGCCTTCTATGCCTCCGTCGAAAAGCGGGACAATCCGGAACTCATCGACAAGCCCGTCATCATCGGGGGCGGCAAGCGGGGCGTGGTTTCGACCGCCTGTTATGTCGCCCGCATTCACGGGGTCCGTTCTGCCATGCCGATGTTCAAGGCTTTGGAGGCCTGCCCCCAGGCCGTGGTGATCAAGCCGGATATGGAGAAGTATTCACGGGTCGGACGCGAGGTTCGTGCGATGATGGAAGAACTAACCCCCCTGGTGCAGCCGATCTCCATCGATGAGGCGTTTCTGGAACTGAAGGGCACCGAACTCCTACACCACGATCCACCGGCACGCGTGCTGGCGCGGTTTGCACGGCGTGTTGAAAAAGAGATCGGGATCACGGTTTCGGTCGGCCTCTCCTATTGCAAGTTTCTGGCCAAGGTCGCATCCGATCTCCAGAAGCCGCGAGGATTTTCGGTTATTGGTGAGGCCGAGGCAGTCGCTTTCCTGGCTCCTCGTCCCGTCACGACGATCTGGGGCGTCGGCAAAGCCTTTGCGCAGACCCTGGAGAAGGATGGTATTCGCACCATCGGCCAGTTGCAGACGATGGAAGAAGCCGACCTGATGCGCCGCTATGGCAGCATTGGGCAAAGGCTCCACAGGCTGGCGCGGGGCGTGGACGAGCGAGAGGTGCACCTCAACGAGGCCGCCAAGAGCATCTCGGCAGAGACCACGTTTTTTGACGACATCTCACGTCATGAGGATCTTGTTCCGCATCTCCGGGCACTGTCGGAGAAGGTGGCAGCACGGTTGAAGCGGCAGGGCATTGCAGGGCAGACCGTTGTTCTCAAGCTCAAGACGGCGGATTTCAAGGGGCGCACGCGGAACCGGCGGCTCGATGACCCGACACAACTGGCCGACCGCATCTTTCGGACAGGCCTCTCCCTGCTGGAGCGGGAGACGGATGGCACAAGGTTTCGCCTGATCGGCATTGGTGTCAGTGACCTTCAGGATGCCGCAACTGCGGACCCTCCAGATCTCGTCGACTCGCAGGGGATGCGACGGGCTGCCGCTGAAGCTGCCATGGACAAGCTCCGCGCAAAATTCGGAAAGACGAGCGTCGAGACCGGCTACACTTTCCCGGCACGACTTGCCAGACAGCAAAAACCGGATTGAGTGATCTTCACTCGTTTGTTGCTTGACGGCGCAGGCTGGTGCGGAAAGCTTTCTTAAATATCCTCAGGTATTCTCAGTCAAAGTGTTCTGCGTTTTGTCGGTGTCCCATGTTCCAGCGTTTGACGTTCAGCATCGTCCTTCTTGCCAGTACAGCCTGTGGTTCCCTAGCCTTGGCGCAGGAAACCGGCCCCTACCACATCTTCGTCTCGAAAGCGGACCAGACGCTGACCGTCTATGATGGGGATGAGGTGATCGCGACGTCGAAAGTCTCGACTGGGAAGCCGGGCCATGCGACACCGTCCGGTATCTTCTCGATCTTGGAAAAGCGGCGCTACCACGAATCCAATCTTTATTCGAATGCTCCAATGCCGTTCATGCAGCGCCTGACATGGTCAGGCATTGCGCTGCATGAAGGCAAACTGCCGGGATATCCGGCCTCGCATGGCTGCGTGCGCCTGCCTGAAGGATTTGCTCAGTCGCTCTTTTCCATGACGCAGCGTGGCGTCCATGTCATTATAACGGATGAACCGGTGGTGCCGCGTGAGATCCGCCATGATCTGCTTTTTGTGCCACGGCTGCCTGTGCCCGATGGACAACTTCTTTCGGATGTTGAACTGCGCCCCACAACAATGGATGCCTCGCTGAAGCCGCTTGAGGTGGCCATGGCGGAAGTCGCGCCCAAAGCCGGCGCAGAAGCACGGCTTGAGATCGCCGAGGAGCCGCCGCTGCGCATCCTCATCACACGACGCACGGAGCGCGATCAGATCATGGATGTGCAGGCGGCTTTGAACGAACTGGGGTTCAATGCCGGGCCGGTTGACGGCCTGATGGGCAAGCAGACGATTGCCGCCATCCGCAAGTTCCGCGCAGACAAGGATATCGCCAATGAGGGTGCGCTCCTGTCTGAAGCATTTGTTTCCGCTCTCTACGGCGCCAGCGGAAAAGAGCGTCCACCCCTGGGGCAAATCCTCGTTCGCCAGAAGTTCAAGCCGCTGTTCCTGGGCGACGTTACCATTCGCGAGCCCGAAAGGCCCCTGGGCACGCATTTTTTCAAGGCGACGGAGGTTGACCGCTACAAGAGCAATGTGACCTGGGTCGGTGTGACCCTTGAGGATCATCTCAGCGAACCAATGCGCACCCGGCTTGGCATTACCGCAGAAGAAACGGGCGCCAACCCTGAAATCACCATGGTGATGGACCGGATCGCCATACCGGATCACCTCCGGGCACGGATCGAAGCCAGTCTGTCCGAAGGAAGCTCGCTGACGATCTCGGACCGCGGCATCGGCCCCGAAACCACTGACGGGACCGATTTCATTACGGTAACGAAGGCAAGACCGAAGGGTTGATGGCCCATTCGGCACGGTACCGATGTGCCGGGTGGTCCAAAATCACGCCACCAGTTCAACGTCGATCACGCCGGGCGCGGTGCGCATGGCGGCGGCGATTTCGGGGGAAATCCTGTAGCGTTCGGTCAATTCGACTTCGATTTCGCGCTTGCCGTCATCCTTGATGACGATGAAGGAGACGAGACCGTCGCCGCGCGTGTTGAGATGCGACGCGACAGCCTTGAGGGGACCGGAATCGCGGACGTAGACGCGCAGTGCCTTCTGCATCTGCACCGATTTTTCTTCCAGTGACTGGGCCGTCTGGATCCTGAGGCCAATGCCTTCAGGCCTCTCTTCTGCCGCAACGGTGATGACCAGTGACTTGCCCGATTCCAGAAGGTCGCGGTACTGGTTCAGCCCTTCCGAAAAGAGAACGGCCTCGAACTGACCCGAGGCATCCGACAGGGTCACGATCCCCATCTTGTTGCCGGTTCTTGTCTTGCGCTCCTGCTTGGAAATGACAGTGCCGGCAAGACGACCGGCTGTCGCCCCCTGACGCACGGCTTGAGAAAAATCAGCAAAATTCTGGACGCGGAGTTTATCCAGCAAATTGCGGTAGGCATCCAGCGGATGGGCAGACAGATAGAAGCCCAGAACCTGAAACTCCCGCATCAGCTTTTCTGACGGCAGCCAGGGTGTGAAGGGTGCAAATGCGATCCGCTCGGGACCACTTGCCGCCCCCGCCCCGAACATGTCGGACTGGCCGCTGACGGCATTTTCCTGTGCCCGCTGGGCGTAACCCATGATACGGTCGAGACTGCCACTCAACTCGGCGCGATCGCGTCCGAAACAGTCAAAGGCACCCGCAGAGATGAGGCTTTCAAAGACACGCCGGTTGATCTGCTTTGGATCTATCCGCAGACAGAAATCTTCAATATCTGCGAAAGGCTTGTCGCCGCGGACTTCGACGATATGGTCGACAGCAGCCTCACCAACGCCCTTGATCGCAGCGAGCGCGTAGAAGATCCTGTTCGGACCGGTCTGGAAGTGACGGAAAGATGTCTGAACCGAGGGGGGAACGACGGTCACGCCGAGACGAACGGCATCCTGGCGGAAGTCGACGAGCTTTTCGGTGTTCGACATGTCGAGCGTCATCGACGCGGCGAGGAACTCCACCGGATAATGCGCCTTCATGTAGGCCGTCTGGTAAGAGACGATCGCATAGGCCGCCGCGTGGCTCTTGTTGAAGCCGTAATTGGCGAACTTGGCCAGCAGGTCGAAGATGTTGTCAGCCTGCGGCTTTGAGACACCGTTCTTCACCGCGCCCTCAACAAAACGGGCCCGCTGCTTGTCCATCTCCTCCTTGATCTTCTTACCCATGGCGCGGCGCAAGAGATCGGCTTCACCGAGCGAATAGCCCGAGAGCACCTGGGCGATCTGCATGACCTGTTCCTGATAGACGATAACCCCTTGGGTTTCTTTGAGGAGATAGTCGATCGTCGGATGGATCGATTCGATCTCTTCGTCGCCATGCTTGCGCGCATTGTAGACCGGGATGTTTTCCATCGGACCCGGACGGTAAAGCGCGACGAGGGCAATAATGTCCTCGATGCAGTCGGGCCTCATGCCGATCAGCGCCTTGCGCATGCCGGCACTTTCCACCTGAAACACCCCGACAGTTTCGCCGCGGGACAGCATTTCATAGGTGAGCTTGTCATTAAGCGGGATGGCGGCGAGATCAACGCTGATACCCCGCTGCTCCTTGACGAAATCGACAGCCGTCTTCAGCACGGTCAGCGTCTTCAGGCCAAGGAAGTCGAATTTGACGAGACCTGCCTGCTCGACCCATTTCATATTGAACTGGGTGACCGGCATGTCAGAACGCGGATCGCGATACATCGGCACCAGCTTCGACAGCGGACGATCGCCGATGACGATACCGGCAGCATGAGTCGAGGCGTGGCGGTAGAGACCCTCGATCTTCTGAGCGATCTCGAGGAGACGGGCGACGACAGGCTCTTCTTCTGCTGCCTCCTGCAGCTTCGGCTCCTCTTCGATGGCCTTGGAGAGCGGCGTCGGATTGGCCGGGTTGTTGGGGACCAGCTTGCAGATCTTGTCGACCTGTCCATAGGACATTTCCAGCACACGCCCGACATCGCGCAACGCCGCACGCGCCTGCAGCGAACCGAAGGTGATGATCTGCCCCACCTGCTCGCGCCCGTATTTCTGCTGCACATAGCGGATCACTTCCTCCCGCCGCTCCTGGCAGAAGTCGATGTCGAAGTCGGGCATCGACACGCGTTCCGGATTGAGGAAGCGTTCGAACAGCAACGAGAAGCGCAGCGGGTCGACATCCGTGATGGTCAGGGCATAGGCGACCAGCGAGCCCGCACCCGAACCACGGCCCGGGCCGACCGGAATGTCGTGAAGTTTTGCCCATTTGATGAAGTCGGCGACGATCAGGAAGTAGCCGGGGAACTTCATGCGCTCAATGACCAAGAGCTCGAAATCGAGACGCTCGCGATAATCCTTTTCCTCATAACCCGGTGCCATGCCGAGCTTCTGCAGGCGCATTTCAAGACCCTCGACGGCCTGCCGGCGCAACTCAAGCGCCTCTTCGCGCTCGGCCTCTTCCGGATCATCGCTGCCGCCGGTGAAGCGAGGAAGGATCGGGTTCCGGGTGCCGAGTACAAATGAGCAGCGTCGGGCGATCTCGACCGTGTTTTCCAGAGCCTCTGGCAAGTCTGCAAACAGCGCCTGCATTTCCGCACGGCTCTTCAGATAGTGGTCAGGCGTCAAGCGAAACCGGTTGTCATCGGAGACAATCGCATTATGGGCCACTGCCATTAGCGCATCATGGGCATCATAATCGGCGCGCGAGGGAAAGAATGCCTCATTGGTCGCAACCAGTGGCAGGTCGTGCTCATAGGCAAGCGCCACGATACGACGCTCATGATTGCGATCGAATTCGCCGTGGCGCTGCAGCTCGACATAGAGCTGATCACCAAAGACAGTCTTCAAGGAAAGCAAACGCTGCTCTGCCAAAGCCCGATGGCCTTCGCGCAGTGGAATATCGATGGGGCCACTTGCCGCCCCCGTGAGCGCAATCAATCCATCTGCACCTGTCTCAGCAAACCAAGATAGCTTGACATGGACCGGCTGGGAATTGTCGCCGCCGAGATAGGCGCGGCTCACAAGATCCACAAGCCGCTCATAACCTGAATCATTACTCGCAAGCAGCACGATCGAAGGGAGGCTCTGGACATGGCCATTGCGCTTCTCGGACGAGCCATCCTCCATATCGAGCGCAACCTGACAGCCGATGATCGGCTGAAGCCCCTCGCCCAGCGCCTTCTGCGAAAACTCAAGAGCCACGAAGAGATTGTTGGTGTCGGTAATGGCAATGGCCGGCTGCTCATCGGCCACAGCCTTGCTGAGCACCTTCTTCAGCGGCAAAGCCCCCTCAAGCAGGGAATAGGCAGAGTGAACCCTCAAATGCACGAAGCCCGGACCAGCCGAGGCCGCAGTCCCGCCTTCGGGAGTTACACTATCTGCCATTTCCATCACCCAGAATTACCGCATCGGAATCGGAGTGATCTTCGGCTCAATCAACGGGCAAGTCCAGCTTGCATTGAGGTCGCAAACAGATCTCTGGCGCCAAGAAATGCAGCCAGGTCAGAGGGCCAGCATGATCACCGTCACGCTGGCGAGGAACATAGTCATCGAGGCGAATGCAGCAACGTCACGAATAAAATCCGTCATCTCTGTCTCCTGTCTATCCTATGTTTTTATTTTGTTCTTTTTATGTTCTCCTGTCAACCCAAAAAGGTCGGTTGCGGAATCGATGGATCGGGCTACCATCTGCGCCTCTCGCACCGATCCCGGTGCCGCCTGATAAGGAACCTGCCATGAAAGCCCTGACCTTCGTGCTGCTCTGTGGCCTCGCCCTGGCAACCCAACCAGCCTTCGGCTCCGAGTTCCCAATGGAGCGGGTCATCGGTGGAGCATCCGGAGACTGGAACAAGGACGGGAAGACAGATCTGGCGCTGCTTGTCGCACCCGGTTCCGAGGATGAGGATATCGGACTTGTACTTTACCTTGAGGACGCTGACCGCCCCCTGCTGAGGCCCGTGATCCAGGTGAAGAATTTCGTCTGGGGGAATGCCAGTCTTGACGGCCTCTACGGGCAAGATCCAACCATTGCCGCAACAGAAAGTGGCTCTATCCGGGTCCGCAGCGAAAACTCGGGCATTGGGCGGGGCCGTTGGGAGCAAACCCTCACCATCGCCTATCGTGACGGCGAATTCTTAGTCGCGGGCATGACCTACAGTCACTATGACACGCTCGATCTCGATGCCCATGGCAGCTGTGATTACAATGTTCTCACCGGTGCATATGTGAAGGACGGAAAGTCAGGCAAGACGACGCCTCAACGCATCACGGTCTCAGACTGGAGCTCAAGCGGGGCGGACGAGATCTGCCTTGGGCAATAGCGCGGTGCGTTGATCGACTGTTCTCAATCAACGTCATGCGTCGAAGGGAATGACCTTGCCATCGACCAGCGTAATGCAGCGGTCCATACGACGTGCGAGGTCATGATTGTGCGTTGCGATCAGCGCCGACAATCCTGACTGCCGCACCAGTGCCTCAAGCGCCGAAAAGACATAAGCCGCCGTTTCGGGATCGAGATTGCCTGTTGGTTCATCGGCCAGCAAAACGAGCGGCGCGTTTGCGACCGCCCGTGCAATCGCGACCCGCTGCTGCTCACCGCCGGAAAGCTCGGCCGGACGATGATGCGCACGGTGTCCCACCCGCATGTAATCGAGAAGCTGCTGGGAGCGTTCGGCGGCTTCCTTGTGGCTGAGACCGCCGACGAGTTGCGGCATCATGACGTTTTCGAGGGCCGAGAATTCTGGCAGCAGATGATGGAACTGGTAGACGAAGCCGATGGAATTCCGGCGCATCGCTGTGCGTTGATCGTCTCCAAGATGCTGGCAGGGAACGCCGCCAACGAGCACGTCTCCGCCATCCGGGTGCTCCAGCAGACCGGCAATATGCAAGAGCGTCGACTTTCCCGTACCGGAAGGCGCAACAAGGGCAACCGTTTCGCCCGCGTTGAGCGTGAAGTTTGCGCCCTTCAGGATCTGCAGCGTGGTTTCGCCTTGCCCATAGCTCCGGTCGATATCGGTCAATGACAGAACGGGTTGCGTGGCCATCAACGGGGCATCCTTATTCGTATCGGAGCGCCTGGACTGGATCCAGCCGCGAGGCTCTCCAGGCCGGGAAGATTGTCGCCAGGAAGGACAGGCTGAGCGCCATGATGACGACAGATACGGTCTCGCCGGCGTTCATGTCAGCTGGCAACTGGCTGAGGAAGTAGAGCTCCGGATCAAACAGGACCGTGCCTGAGACCCAGGAGAAGAACTGGCGAATGGACTCGATGTTCAGACAGACGACCAAGCCGAGAACCACGCCGGCAAAAGTACCCGTCGTTCCAATCGCCGCACCCGTCATAAAGAAAATACGCATGATCGACGCAGAAGTTGCGCCCATGGTTCTCAGAATGGCGATATCGCTCGACTTGTCCTTCACCAGCATGATGAGGCCCGAAATGATGTTGAGCGCGGCGACAAGAACGATCAGCGTCAGGATCATGAACATGACATTTCGCTCGACTTGCAGGGCCGAAAAGAACGTCTGGTTTCGCTGGCGCCAGTCCGTGATGAAGATCTGGCGACCGGCGGCCTCCTCGATCAACGGACGCAACTCATCGACGTTGTCGGGGTGATCGATGAAGATCTCGATCGACTGGACGATGCCTTCCGCGTTGAAATAGAGCTGCGCCTCCTCCAGCGGCATATAGATGATCGAGGCATCATATTCCGACATGCCGATCTCGAAGATCCCAGAGATCGGATAGGACTTGACGCGCGGATTGACGCCGAGTGGCGTGATGTCGCCTTCCGGAGACACGAGCGTGATCATGTCGCCCGCGCTCAGGCCCAGTTGCGATGCCATCCGCGAGCCGACCAGGACCCCCTCGCCGGTGGCAAAGCCGACAAGGTCGCCCTGGCGGATGTTTCCAGAGACCGTGGTCAGCTTGGTCAGGTCATCGGGACGTACGCCGCGCACAAGGGCACCGGTCCCTACGCCCTGACGACCGGATGCAAGCGTCTGCCCCTCGACAAGCGGCAATGCCTTGGTCACACCCGGCACGGCGGCAATGCGGTTTGTCAGCTCAGCATAATCGGACAGAGGCGAGTCGATGGGCTGAACGATCATGTGACCGTTGATGCCAAGGATGCGGGAGATCAGCTCGGTTCGGAACCCGTTCATCACCGCCATGACGATGATCAGTGTCGCCACACCGAGCATGATGCCAACAAAGGAAAAGCCGGCAATGACCGAGATGAATGCCTCCTTGCGCCTTGCGCGGAGGTAGCGCCAGGCCACCATCCGCTCAAATCCCGAAAAGGGGCGGGCAGACGTTGGCCTTGAGGTCGTCTCTGTCTGCGTGCCAGCGGCTTCGCTCGCCATATTCTCTCCTCGCCTGTCCTCAGGCGGTCAGCTTGTTGATCGCGGCTTCGATCGTCATCGTCTCACGGGCGCCGCTCTTGCGATCCTTCAGTTCGACTTCACCAGCGGCAATCGAACGCGGTCCGGCAATGATCTGCACCGGTACGCCTATCAGGTCGGCAGTGGCAAACTTCGTCCCTGCCCGATCATCGGTGTCGTCGTAGAGCACATCCTTGCCCGCCTTCTGCAACGCGGCGTAAATCGTTTCACAAGCGGCATCGCAGGCCGCGTCGCCTGCCTTCATGTTGATCACCGAGGCATCGAACGGCGCGACCGAGGCCGGCCAGATGATTCCGTTCTCATCATGCGAGGCTTCGATGATGGCGGGAACAAGGCGCGTCGGGCCAATGCCGTAGGATCCCATGTGGACAAGGTGCTCTTTGCCGTCGGGCCCTTGCACCTTGGCACCCATCGGCTCGGAATATTTCGTGCCGAAATAGAAGATGTGGCCCACCTCGATGCCGCGTGCCGAAAGGCGCTCGGTTTCGGGAATGGCGGCAAAGGCTGCCTCGTCGTGCATTTCCGATGTTGCCGCATAGACCGAGGTCCACTTGTCAAAAATCGCCTGCAGACCGGCAACATCGTCGAAATCGGTGTTTTCGGACGGAATGTCGAATTCAATGAAGCACTTGTGAGAAAAGACTTCCGATTCGCCGGTGTCCGCCAGAATGATGAATTCGTGGCTGTGGTTGCCGCCGATCGGCCCCGTGTCGGCGCGCATCGGTATGGCGCGCACGCCAAGCCGGGCGAAGGTGCGCAGATAGGCCACGAACATCTTGTTGTAGGAGTGGATCGCGCCTTCCTTGGTCAGATCGAAGGAATAGGCATCCTTCATCAGGAATTCGCGCGAGCGCATCGTGCCGAAGCGTGGACGGATCTCATCGCGAAACTTCAGCTGGATGTGATAGAGGTTCAGCGGCAGGTTCTTGTAGGACTTCACATAGGAGCGGAAGATGTCCGTGATCATCTCCTCGTTGGTGGGACCATAGAGCATCGGACGTTCCTGGCGATCCTTGATGCGCAACATTTCCTTGCCATAGGCCTCATAGCGACCGCTTTCCTGCCAGAGCTCGGCAGACTGCAGTGTCGGCATCAGGAGCTCGATTGCGCCAGCACGGTCCTGCTCTTCGCGAACGATTGCATTGACCTTATCAAGCACGCGCTTTCCAAGCGGCAGCCAGGAATAGATGCCCTGGCTCTGCTGGCGGATCATGCCCGCGCGCAGCATAAGACGGTGAGAAACGATTTCGGCTTCCTTGGGGTTTTCCTTCAGGATCGGCATGAAATAGCGCGACAGACGCATAAGAAATTCCAGACAGTTGACGCTGCCGCATGGTCTGCGGAATCAGCAGTTGAGAAAGCTTTTTCTGGATGCGTTCATAGCTGGTTCGGCAAGCGATGAAAACCCGCTCTCCTGTGGAGCAAATATAGGTCCGAACAAGAGATTTTCGAACCTTCGAACACCAGATTCCGGATGACAGCGCAAACAGACACGACGGGATTACGACAGTGGAAAGCGCTAGAATTTTTTTGGGCCGCTGTAGCAAATTTGTCAAAATTTGGGGTGACAAAGCCCAGCGATTGGGCTAGGTTCAGCCCATAAAAGAGGCAGGGAGTTCAAATTCTTGCCATCTCGCGGTCAAGTCTTGGGAGGATTAGATCTTAGGCGCGCTCGTTCGCTGCCCCGTTTCGGTTAAGGATCACGCGATGCTTCAAACAAGGTCTTACGACCTTGTTTTTTTTTGCCTTTCGTTGACATAGAACACCCTGCGACCGCGCTTCAGTCGAATTGCGGCATGATGTGGGGTAGGTCGTCGAAACCGACGCCGAACACATTGCTCAGGATCAGCCAGCATCCGTAAATGACTGCGGAGACAGCAGTCGTGAGCAGCACAACGCGCAGGCCACGAAATCTGGCAGGCGCGCTCTCGACCGTTCCGGGCACAACGCTTTCTTCTTCACCCTGCGTGCGCAGTCCGAATGGCAAGACGATGAACAAGGTCAGCCACCAGATGACGAAATAGACGGCGAAGCCTGACAAAAAAGCCATTGGGCCAAATTCCTTGCGCTATGCGGTCAACGATATGAACGTTTTCAACTTCGCTTGCGATCCTGCAGGCAAGCAGAAGAAGGCAACCAGAGCAAAACTGGTGGTTCTATAGACGCTCACAGCATAGGCGGCAAAGGTCAAAGCGTCGCATCACACCTGTTCAAGTTCGATCAGAGTGCCGAAAAAGTCCTTTGGATGGAGAAAGAGCACCGGCTTTCCGTGCGCGCCGATCTTGGGTTCGCCGGAGCCGAGGACGCGCGCACCTGTCGCGACCAGTTGATCGCGAGCAGCAAGGATATCTTCAACCTCATAGCAGATGTGGTGCATGCCACCGTCGGGACTTTTCGCGAGGAAAGCAGCGATCGGCGAATTCTCTCCCAGCGGCTCCAGCAACTCCACCTTCGAATTGGGGAGTTCGACGAAGACAACCGTTACTCCATGCTCCGGAAGTGGCTGAGGTTGGGACACCCTGGCGCCGAGTTGATCGCGGTAGGAAGCCGTGGCGATCGACAGGTCGGGGACTGCGATTGCCACATGGTTCAAACGTCCGAGCATATTCCTCTCCTCCCAGATTTCCGGCAACACAGCCTAGCGGAGATGATCGCCGGTGTCCGTCAGACCTTGGTTACAAAAACCGTCACGATCGGCTTCTTGCCCCAGGCCTCGTTTGCTGCAGCACGCACAGCACGGCGGACCGACTCGCGAACCGTATCAAGATCCTTGCGTCGAGTGCGGGGAATACTTTCAACCGCGCCGAGGACAGCATCATAGAGCGTATCCTCCATGACTTCGCCTTCGTAATCCAGTTCAGGAAGGCCGATGGCAACGACATCTGGATCGTCCACGAAATCATAGCGGCTGTCGAGGATGAGATTGACCGAAACATGGCCGACATAGGAGAGCTTCTTGCGCTCCGAAATTCCCATTTCATCCAGATCGCCAATGAGCTTTCCGTCCTTGTAGACGCGACCGCTCCGGGCTTGATCGATCACCTCAACGGGGCCTGGCGCAAGACGAAGCATGTCGCCATTGCGTACTTTTGGGACAGTCGGAATACCCGCCTGCAGGCCGAGTTCCTGCTGCGCGACAAGATGGGCCGCCTCACCATGAACAGGAACCAGCACCTGCGGCTTCGTCCACTCATACATCTTCAAGAGTTCATTGCGGCGGGGATGACCCGAGACATGCACCAGTGCCTCATTGTCGGTGACGATATGGACACCCTGCTCGATCAACGCATTCTTGATTTCAAGGATACCTTTTTCGTTCCCGGGAATGGCACGGGAGGAAAAGACAACAGTGTCACCCTTGGCCAAGGCGACGTTGCGCATTTCATCACGCGAGATCTTGGCAAGGGCCGCGCGGGGCTCGCCCTGGCTACCCGTCAGGATGACGACGACCTTGTCACGCGGGATAAAGCCGAATTCATCTTCTGCAATAAAGGGTCGAAGACCTTCCATCAGGCCTAGATCATCCGCCACGGCGACGACACGCTTCAGCGAACTGCCCAGCAGCAGAACTTCGCGGCCTGCTGCCTCCGCAGCCTGTGCGATCGAACGGATACGACCGACATTGGAGGAAAAGGTGGTGATCGCCACACGGCCCTCCGCCGACTCGATGATCTTGCGCAGGCCTTCCGACACTTCTTCTTCCGACGGTGAGACGCCGTCGCGCATGGCGTTGGTGCTGTCGCACATCAGCGCCAGGACACCCTCATTGCCGACAGATCGGAACCGATCCTCATCGGTCAGCGGCCCGAGTGAGGGATCCAGATCAATCTTCCAGTCGCCGGTGTGGATCAGATTGCCAAGTGGAGTCCGGATAACCAGTGACATCGGCTGCGGGATCGAGTGGTTGACACCAATCGCCTCAATGCTGAAAGGGCCGACATTGATGGTATCCCCGGCCTTGAAGGGCGTGATCGGGATTTCGGCGCGCGTTCCTTCATAGTCACGCTTGGCTTCCAGCATGCCCGCCGTAAAACCGGATGCATAGACCGGGACATTGAGGCCCGGCCAGAGGTCATTCAATGCCCCGTAATGATCTTCATGGGCGTGAGTAATGATGATCGCCTTGAGGTTCTTCTTCTCTTCCTTGACGAAGCCAATGTCCGGCAGAACGAGATCAACGCCTGGCAGATCCGGCCCGGGAAAAGTCACGCCGCAATCGACCATGATCCACTGGCGTTTGCCGGGAGGTCCGAAGCCGTAGAGCGCCAGGTTCATCCCGATTTCGCCTACACCGCCAAGTGGCAGGAAGACCAGTTCATCATTCTTCGACATTCTATTTCCTGATCAAGTTTACCCGAAAAACACGTCGCCAGCGGCGATCGTCATTCTTCCGTCCGCTCCACGGTCGAGGAGCAACAATCCCTTATCATCTATCCCGGCAAATATCCCGGGAATCGAGCGATCCGGCAAGTTGACCGTAATCTTTTCACCAATGCCGCAGGCGACCTTGCGCCATTCCCTTGCAATGGCCGCGATGCCGCGCCCCCTATCCCATGTCGCAATGATCTCTGCCGTCTCACGATAGAGATGAGCGAAGAGTTCATCGGGGGAAATTGCAGAACCTTGGTCCGAAAGCGATGTAACGGGATAAGGCGCATCGTCCGGTCGCGCCAATATGTTGATCCCGATGCCGATGACAAGCGCCATGCGGCCATCCGGCAGGCGCTCGGCTTCCATCAGGATGCCCGATGTCTTGCGCCGATCTATCAGCACATCATTCGGCCATTTGACCTCGACCAATGTTTCGGGATCCGGCAGCACTGTGCGAACCGTCCTTTGGACGGCAAGTGCGACAGCCAACGGCAGCGAGGCCATGTCTTCGGCAGTTGCCGGATCAATCAACAGCAGAGAAGAGTAGAGATTGCCGCGCTCGGAAACCCAGGTACGACCCCGCCGCCCCCTGCCCCCGGTCTGCATCTGTGCGGTCACCCACAATAAACCGGGATCGCCCGCGCGAGCGCGGGCGAGGCATTCCGTGTTGGTCGACGCAACCACGTCAAGGGCGATATGGCGAAAATCGTCGAGCGCCGGGCGTCGGGATGACATCGCCCCTGTCAATTAAAGAGCGTCTTCGCGGCTGCTTCCGCGGCCGTTCCAAGTGGGCCACCGAACAGCACATAGCCAACAACGAAAAGGCCGCACAAGCCAAAGACCAGGCGCAGTTCGCCGGACGTGCGGGCAAACTCGCCCTTGGCCTCATCAAACCACATGATCTTCACGATCCGCAGATAATAGTAGGCACCGATGACGGAGCCCACCATACCGATGATGGCGAGTGCATAAAGCTCCGCTTCGATTGCCGCCACGAAGACGAAGTACTTGGCAAAGAAGCCTGCAAGTGGCGGGATGCCGGCAAGCGAGAACATCAAGGCGGTCAAAACGAAGGCCATGAAAGGCCGCGTGGTCGAAAGGCCGGCGAGATCATCGATGTTTTCGACGTTGCCACCTTCCTTCTGACGCATCGCCATGATGCAGGCGAAGGTTCCGAGCGTCATGACAAGATAGATCATCATGTAGAGCACGACGCCACTGACGCCCGTTGAGGTGCCAGCCGCAAGACCGACCAGAGCATAACCCATGTGACCGATGGAGGAGTAAGCCATCAGACGCTTGATGTTGCGCTGACCGATAGCCGCGACCGAGCCGAGCACCATCGAGGCAATCGAGATAAAGACGACGATCTGCTGCCATTCGGCAAAAATCGGCATGAAGGCTTCGATAACGATACGAACGGTGATTGCCATGGCGCCGATCTTGGGCGCTGCCGCCAGGAAAGCCGTAACCGGGGTCGGCGCTCCTTCATAGACGTCTGGCGTCCACATGTGGAACGGAACAGCCGAAATCTTGAAGGCGAGACCAGCCAGCACGAAGACGAGACCGAAGATCAGGCCGAGCGAAGGCTCGCCAGTCGACAGTACCAGGGCGATTTCGTCAAAGCCGGTATTACCGGTGAAGCCGTAGACCAGCGACATGCCGTAAAGCAGCATGCCTGACGACAAGGCACCAAGAACGAAATACTTCAGGCCAGCTTCCGTTGAACGGAGGCTGTCGCGATTGATGGCCGCCACGACGTAGAGCGCCAGCGACATCAGTTCGAGGCCGAGATAGAGCGCGATCAGGTCGTTGGCGGAAATCAGCAGCATGACGCCAAGTGTCGCCAGAACCAGCAGCACCGGGAACTCGAACTTGTCGAGATGGTCAAAACGGGCGTGACCCACCGCCATGATCATCGCGGTGATCGAGCCGATCAGAGCCAGAACCTTCATGAAGCGGGCATAACCATCGGAGATGAAGGCCCCATTGAAGGCCTCACCTTCGACAGGCGACAGGATAACCCAGAGACCGGCAACGATGAGAACCGCGACAGCAAGTCCGGTTACCGTTGTCGAAGACCGATCGCCCGAGAAGACGCCGATCATGAGCAGCACCATGGCACCAACCGCCAGGATCAGTTCCGGCGCGACCAGATGCAGGCTAGCAATGAGTAGTTCAGCGGTCATGTCCAAAACGTCCTGTCGTCAGTTCGCTGCCAGCGCCAGAGCCTGGGCTGCCTGCAATGCTGCGGTATAGTTGTTTACCAGATGATCCACCGAAACGGCGGTCGCATCGAGGATCGGTGCGGGATAGACACCGAAGAAGATGGTGAGAGCCACCAGCGGATAGAGCGTCAGCTTTTCCCGCGGGGTCAGATCCAGCATCGCCTTGACGCTTTCCTTTTCCAGCGGGCCGAAGGCAACACGGCGGTAGAGCCAGAGCGCATAACCGGCAGATAGGATGACGCCCGTTGCCGCGAAGAGTGCCACCCATGTGTTGGCGCGGAAGGCTCCAATGATGGTGAGGAACTCGCCGACGAAGCCGGAGGTGCCGGGTAGCGCCACGTTTGCCATCGTGAAGATCATGAAGACCACAGCATATTTCGGCATGTTGATCGCAAGTCCGCCATAGGCATTGATCTCACGCGTGTGAAGACGATCATAGATGACGCCGACGCAGAGGAAGAGCGCCCCGGAGATGAAACCGTGGCTGATCATCTGGAAGATCGCACCCTGGACCCCTTGTGTATTTGCCGAGAAGATACCCATGGTCACGAAGCCCATATGGGCAACCGATGAATAGGCAATCAGCTTCTTCATGTCGTCCTGCATCATCGCCACCAGGGAGGTATAGATGATCGCGATGACCGAGAGGGCAAAGACCATCGGCGCAAAGAAGTCGGACGCCAGCGGGAACATCGGCAGCGAGAAGCGCAGGAAGCCATAGCCGCCAAGCTTCAAAAGGATGCCCGCCAGGATGACGGAACCAGCGGTTGGCGCCTGAACGTGCGCGTCGGGAAGCCAGGTATGGACCGGCCACATTGGCATCTTTACTGCGAACGACGCAAAGAAGGCGAGCCACAGCCACGTCTGCATCGAAGCCGGGAAGTCATAGGCCAGAAGACGAGTGATGTCGGTGGTCCCGGCCTGCCAGTACATGGCCATGATGGCAAGCAGCATCAGCACGGAGCCGAGCAGCGTATAGAGGAAGAACTTGTAGGATGCGTAGACGCGATCCTTGCCGCCCCAGACACCGATGATGATGAACATCGGGATCAGGCCCGCCTCGAAGAACACGTAGAACAGCACGATGTCGAGCGAGACGAACACGCCGATCATCAGGGTTTCGAGGATCAGGAAGGCGATCATGTATTCCTTGATGCGCTTTTCGACTGCATACCAGCTCGCCAGCACGCAGAAGGGCATCAGAAGGGTCGTCAGAATGACGAAGAGCATGGAAATGCCGTCGACACCGACATGATAGGCGATGCCGGTTCCAAGCCATTCATGCTTCTCGACCATCTGGAAGTCCGGCGTCGAATTGTCGAAGCCAAACCAGATGAAGAGCGACAGGACGAAGGTGAAGACCGTCGTCAGCAGCGAGACATTCAGGATGTTGCGACGGCCGAGCGCCGTATCGCCGCGCGTCAGCAGCAGTAGTGCCACGCCAACAAGCGGAAGGAAGGTGACCGTTGAAAGAATTGGCCAATCGGTCATCAGAGTGAACTCCCGAGCATCATCCAGGTAATCAGTGCGGCAATACCAATCAGCATTGCGAAGGCGTAGTGATAGAGGTAGCCGGACTGAAGGCGAACCACCTTCTGGGTCAGACCGGCAACACCGGCGGCGATCCCGTTCGGGCCATAGGCGTCAATGGTGGCAACGTCGCCCTTCTTCCAGAGGAACCGACCGAGCGCTTTTGACGGGCGAACGAACAGGAAGTCATAGAGCTCGTCGAAGTACCACTTGTTGAGCAGGAAATTGTAGAGGACCCACTGCTGCTCCGCGAGCTTCTTAGGTGCGGCCGGATTCTTGATGTACATGTACCAGGCGGTGACAAAACCGAGTGCCATGGCCACGAACGGGCTCCACTTCACCCACTTCGGCACGTTGTGGAAGTCTTCGACAACTGTGTTCGTCGGCAGTGTGAAAAGCACGCCCCTCCAGAACTCATCATAGTGGTGACCGAAGAAGTATTCCTTGAAGATGAAGCCTGCCACCAGCGCGCCGATGCTCAGCACATAGAGCGGGATCAGCATGACCTGCGGGCTTTCATGGACATGGTGCATGACGTCTGCAGAAGCGCGCGGCTTGCCGAAGAACGTCAGGAACGCCAGGCGCCAGGAGTAGAAGCTGGTGAAGAGCGCCGCAATGACCAGCAGGGTGAAGGCAAACACGCCGACCGACGAATGCGAAGCAAAGGCGGATTCAATAATGGCGTCCTTCGAGAAGAAGCCTGCGGTCCCGATGACCGTGCCGGGGATACCGACACCGGTCAGAGCAATCGTCCCGATGGTCATGGCCCAGAAGGTCACGGGGATATGCTTGCGCAGGCCACCCATGTAGCGCATGTCCTGTTCACCATCGACAGCATGGATGACAGAGCCGGCACCAAGGAACAAGAGCGCCTTGAAGAACGCGTGCGTGAAGAGGTGGAAGACGGCCGCGCCATAGGCTCCTACACCCAGCGCCACGAACATGTAGCCGAGCTGCGAGCATGTGGAATAGGCAATGACGCGCTTGATATCGTTCTGAACCAGACCGACGGTCGCTGCAAAGAAGGCCGTGATGGCACCGATAATGGTGACAATCATCAGGGCGTCCTGCGATAGTTCAAACAGCGGCGACATCCGCGCGACCAGGAAGACGCCGGCGGTGACCATGGTTGCCGCATGAATGAGTGCCGAGACCGGGGTCGGGCCTTCCATCGCGTCTGGCAGCCACGTGTGCAGCAGGAATTGCGCCGATTTACCCATGGCGCCCATGAAGAGCAAAAGGCATGCGCCGGTCAATGCGTCCGCCCGATCAAGCTGCATGCCGAAAAGGTTCAGCACGACTTCCGGCGCAGCATTCGGATCGGCCGGCAGATAGGACTGGGCAGCCGCAAAGATGGTCTCGAAGTTGATCGAGCCAAACATCACGAAGACAGCAGAGATGCCGAGGATGAAGCCGAAGTCACCGACGCGGTTGACGATGAAGGCCTTCATCGCCGCACCTGTGGCCGAGGCTTTCTTGAACCAGAAGCCGATCAGCAGGTAGGAAGCCAGACCAACGCCTTCCCAGCCGAAGAAGAGCTGCAGCAGGTTGTCGGCAGTCACCAGCATCAGCATGGCGAATGTGAAGAGCGACAGGTAGGCAAAGAACCGCGGACGATGCGGATCGTGGTGCATGTAGCCGATCGAATAGAGGTGGACCAGCATCGACACCGTATTCACGACGACAAACATCACAGCCGTCAGCGTGTCGATGCGCAGAGCCCATTCGACGTCGATGCCGCCAGACTGGATCCAGCGCAGCACGGTCACCTTGATGACTTCGCTGCCCTCGTGGTGACCAAAGCCGACATTGATGAAGACGATCCAGGACAGGATCGCAACAATCACCATCAGACCGGTGGTGATGTATTCGGAAGCCTTGGCGCCGATCTGCCGGCCAAACAGGCCAGCGATCAGAAAGCCGATCAAGGGGAGAAAGACAATAGCCTTATAGATGAGCATAGCCGTATCAGCCCTTCATCATGTTGATGTCTTCGACCGCGATCGAGCCGCGGTTGCGGTAGAAGACCACGAGGATTGCAAGTCCGATCGCCGCCTCGGCAGCAGCAACCGTCAGAATGAACAGGGCAAAGACCTGCCCGACCATGTCATTGAGGAAGTGGGAGAAGGCCACCATGTTGAGGTTGACCGCCAACAGGATGAGTTCCACCGACATCAGAATGACGATGACGTTCTTGCGGTTCAAAAAGATACCGAAGATACCCAGGGTGAAGAGGATTGCACTGACCGTCAGGTAGTGGGAAAGACCGATTTCCATAATTCTGTTTCCTTAACCTCGGGCTTGGCTCAGACACCCTGGCCGGGCTTGACCTTGACGACCTTGACGGCAGTCTCGGGCGTGCGGGCGACCTGGACGGAGATATCCTGGCGCTTGATATTGTCGCGATGGCGCAGTGTCAGCACGATTGCGCCGATCATGGCCACGAACAGCACAAGGCCGGCAATCTGGAAGAAGTAGACATAGTCGGTATAGAGAATATCGCCGAGAGCCTGGGTATTCGTGCGGTCAGCGAGTGCGGGGATAGGCTGCTGGATGGCTTCCACGGCTTGCGGGCTCAGTGCACTGCCGCCAATCACAATCACCAGTTCTGCGGCAACCACGATGCCGACCAGAGCTGCAACAGGTGCATGCTTTGCCGCACCCGCCTTCAACGCAACGAAATCAACCTCAAGCATCATCACGACGAAGAGGAACAGCACTGCGACCGCGCCGACATAGACGACCAGCAGGATCATTGCGAGGAATTCAGCGCCCGTCAGCAGGAAGAGACCAGCCGCGTTCACAAAGGTGAGAATGAGGAACAGGACCGAATGGACCGGGTTCCGAGCCGATATCACCATGAAGGCCGAAGCCACGGCGACAAAGGCAAAGAGATAGAAAAAGAGAGCCTGAAGACCCATGTTGGTGCCTTTTCATCTTCCCCCGGACGAGGGTCCTGCCCCGTCGCCCGATTAGACCGGACCGATATCCCCATCGGCCCGTCCGTTACAATTTCTGTTGTTCCGGAGGGGTGATCAGCCTCTCCGGAGCGGGTCGACCTCCTGGGTCAACGATAAGGCGCATCCTGTGCGAGGTTGCGCGCGATTTCCCGTTCCCAGCGGTCGCCATTGTCCAGAAGGCGTGCCTTGTCGAAGTAGAGTTCTTCGCGGGTCTCGGTGGCGAACTCGAAGTTCGGGCCCTCAACGATCGCGTCGACCGGGCAGGCTTCCTGGCAAAAGCCACAGTAAATGCACTTCACCATGTCGATGTCATAACGCACCGTGCGACGGGTGCCGTCATTGCGGCGCGGCCCGGCCTCGATGGTGATGGCCTGGGCGGGACAGATCGCTTCGCAAAGCTTGCAGGCAATGCAGCGTTCTTCGCCATTCGGGTAACGGCGAAGTGCATGTTCCCCACGGAAGCGCGGCGACACCGGATTCTTTTCGAACGGGTAGTTCACCGTCGCCTTCGGCTTGAAGAAGTAGCGCATCGACAGGAAGAAAGCGCCGACGAACTCCTTCAGGAAAAGCGAGTTGATAGCCTGGGTAATGGAAGCCATCGTTATCTCCAGATCAGCGAAGGTTGAGGTTCAAGCATGCTCATGCCCAACCCATCAGCTTGAGGACGAATGCGGTAATGATGACCATGGCGAGCGAGATGGGAAGGAAGACCTTCCAGCCCAGACGCATCAACTGGTCATAGCGGTAGCGTGGCACGAATGCCTTCACCATGGCGAACATGAAGAAGACGAGCGTTGTCTTCAGGACGAACCAGAAGATACCCGGGATCCAGTTCAGGAACCACACGTCGACCGGCGGCAACCAGCCTCCGAGGAACAGGATCGTGGTCAGGGCGCACATCAGCACGATGGCCGCATATTCGCCCAACATGAACATCATGTAGGGAGTCGAGCCATATTCAACCATGAAGCCGGCAACCAGTTCGGATTCGGCTTCCGGCAGGTCGAAAGGTGGACGGTTCGTTTCGGCAAGCGCTGAAATGAAGAAGATGATGAACATCGGGAACAGTGCAAGCCAATGCCAATCCAGGAAGGACGCCGGCAGGCCCATCATCGTACCGAGACCATCACTCTGCGCCATGACGATATCCGTCAGGTTCAAAGAGCCGACACACAGGAGAACGGTGACGATCACGAAACCGATGGAAACTTCGTAGGATACCATCTGAGCTGCAGAACGCAGCGCACCAAGGAACGGATACTTCGAGTTCGAAGCCCAGCCGCCCATGATGATGCCATAGACCTCAAGAGAGGAGATGGCGAAGATATAGAGGATACCGACATTGATGTTGGCGATGACCCAGCCGTTGTCGACCGGGATCACCGCCCATGTGGCCAGTGCAAGCGTGACCGCCACGAGCGGCGCCAGCAGAAACACACCCTTGTTTGCCCCGGCTGGAATGATCGGCTCTTTGAACACGAACTTCAGAAGGTCGGCAAAGGACTGGAACAGCCCCCAGGGACCAACAACGTTCGGCCCACGGCGCAGCTGGACTGCAGCCCAGATCTTGCGGTCGGCCAAGAGAATATAGGCAATGAAGATCAGCAGGGCGACCATCAGCAGCAATGACTGGCCGATGATGATGGCCGCAGGCCACACATATGTGGAAACGAAACTGTCCATGGTTCCCTGCCTTACTCTGCCGCAGCCTGGAAATTATTGCGGGCCAATGCCGAGCATTCGGCCATGACGGCCGACGCGCGTGCAATCGGGTTCGTCAAATAGAAGTCTTTGATCGGCGACGCAAACACAGACTTGCCCATCTTCCCGGGTTTTTTCGCCAGTGCAGCAATATCGGCACTCGAACCAGCAGCGACTTCGTCGATTTCGGCGAAATGCGGATGATCGGCATAGAGCTTCATACGCAGTTGAGCGAGCGAATCATAGGGAAGTTTCTTGCCGAGGACATCGGACAGAGCGCGAAGAACGGCCCAGTCTTCGCGGGCATCGCCCGGAGCAAATGCTGCGCGGTTGCCCATCTGGACGCGACCTTCGGTATTGACCCAGGTGCCCGACTTCTCAGTGTAGGCCGCTGCAGGCAGAATGATGTCGGCGTTGTGCGCTCCCTGGTCGCCATGCGAGCCGATATAGACGACGCATTTGGCCGACTTACCAGAGAAATCCAGCTCATCTGCACCGAGCAGGAAGACAACATCAAGTGCCGACAGCATATCACGTGCCTTCACACCGCCCTCGCCCGGCACAAAGCCGAGATCAAGACCGCCCACTCGGGCTGCTGCAGTGTGGAGAACGGCAAAGCCGTTCCACTCATCGGTGACGGCACCGACGGAGACTGCCAGTGAAGCTGCATTCGCCAGCACGGCATTGCCGGCGTCGCCCATTAATGCACCCTGCCCGATGATGATCATCGGAGCCTTGGCGGCTTTGAGCGCTTCGGCAAATGCGTGCTTGCCCGCAACAAGATCCGCCAGGGTTTCAGTGCCAGCACCAAGGTATTCGTAAGGGTAGCGCAGATCACCACCCTCGCCGATTACACCGATTGCCAGACCACCGCGGCGCCACCGCTTGCGGATGCGTGCATTGAGAACAGCGGCCTCATAACGCGGATTTGCACCGACGATCAGGATTGCGTCAGCGGCTTCGATACCCTCGATACCGGTGTTGAAAAGATAGCTTGACCGGCCGCGCGACGGATCAAGTGCGGTTCCGTCCTGGCGACAGTCGATGTTGACCGAACCGAGGGACGCCATCAGCGACTTCAGGGCATACATTTCTTCGACAGAAGCCAGATCACCGGCCACTGCCCCGATCTTGTCGGCGGTCGTCGCCGACACGGCAGACTTCACGGCAGCGAAGGCTTCTGCCCAGGTTGCAGCCTGCAGACGACCATCCTTCTTCACGTAGGGGCGATCCAGACGCTGAGTCTTCAAACCATCCCAGATGAAGCGGGTCTTGTCGGATATCCACTCCTCGTTCACCTGTTCATTGATGCGCGGCATGATGCGCATCACTTCGCGGCCACGCGTGTCGACGCGGATTGCAGAACCAAGCGCATCCATGACGTCGATGGACTCGGTCTTGTTCAACTCCCAAGGACGGGCCGTGAAGGCAAAGGGCTTGGAAGTCAGGGCGCCGACCGGGCAAAGATCCACGACATTGCCCTGAAGCTCCGAGGTCATGGCCTGCTCGAGATAGGTGGTGATCTCGGCGTCCTCGCCACGACCAATCAGGCCGAGCTCGGCGATACCCGCAACTTCGGTGGTGAAGCGGACGCAGCGCGTGCAGTGAATGCAGCGGTTCATCACGGTCTTGACCAGCGGGCCGATATACTTGTCTTCGACGGCGCGCTTGTTCTCGGTGTAGCGCGAGCTATCGATCCCGAAGGCCATGGCCTGATCCTGCAGGTCGCATTCGCCGCCCTGGTCGCAGATCGGGCAGTCCAGCGGATGGTTGATCAGCAGGAATTCCATGACACCTTCGCGGGCCTTCTTGACCATCGGCGTATTGGTGTAGACTTCCGGCAGTTCGCCGTTCGGACCGCCACGGATGTCGCGCACGCCCATGGCGCAGGAGGCAGCCGGCTTCGGCGGGCCACCCTTCACCTCGACAAGGCACATCCGGCAATTACCGGCAACCGACAGTCGTTCATGGAAACAAAAGCGCGGAACCTCGGCGCCGGCTTCCTCGCACGCCTGCAATAGCGTGAAATGATCCGGAACCTCGATCTCTTTACCGTCGACTTTCAGCTTTGCCATATTCGCCTTCCTGCCTCACGCGCAACGCGCATTGCACCGGCCCCTCAAGGAGCCAGCAAACGGTCTCGGTCCAATCAAGGACGTGGATCGATCCCGCCGTTTAATCCCTTCTGGCTGCGATCCAGATGCGACCGCTGGCCTGATCACCATTCTTAGAAGACACCGCCCTCCCCCAGAGCCGAATCTTCTCCTGTTACTTCTTGCGTCCACACAGTGCCTTGGCTTGGCCAACCCAATCATCGCGTAAAGCGCGACCATCAAGACCAAGCTCGCTATCGAGCGACTTAACTTCTGCCTCCGTCAAGGCCGCCATTTCGGCGACTGTCCGGATGCCCTTCCCGTTCAGCATCTGCTCCAGCTTCGGCCCGATGCCGTCAATGATCTTCAAGTCACTCATCTTGCCGGAGCGTTTAGCGGATGTAGCATTCTTTGCAACAGCAACCTTGGCCGAAGATGCCTTTGCTGCCTTTGCTGTCTTTTCGGTCGCAGGCTCAGCAACCTTCGGTCCAACTTTCACCGGCTTTGCCTTTGCTGCTGCCGGGGCAGCCGGTTTTGCAGGCTTGGCTTTTGGTGCTGTCGCCCCAACCGATTTCACTATTGGTGCAGCCACGGCGGCATCTTCTGCAGGACCCGATGCCTGCTGCGGATCGCGTTGTTCAGCGCTCCCCTCTTCCTCAAGACGCTTCGCAAAACGCTTCGAGGCATCAAGAGCACCCTGCATGGAACCCAGCCAAGCGGAACTGAGCTGGGTCGCCAGACCCAGACCAATGACCGTGGCCGTCGCCATGGCCGCTGTCGGATGGACCAGCAAGGGATGAAGAGGCATGCTCGGCAGATCCTTCAACACGTCGGAGACAAAACCGACGTCTGCCGGATCCACCGACTTGCCTTCGTTTTTCTCACCCTTCGTGCCAGCCATCGGCTCGCCCCTTATTCAGCTGCTTCCATCACCACGCCATGCGCGATCGCATTGCGGGTATACTGGTCGATGCGCTTTTCCATTTCCGGGCGGAAATGCTTGATCAGGCCCTGGATCGGCCATGCTGCAGCATCACCCAGCGCACAGATTGTATGCCCTTCCACCTGCTTGGTCACCTGGAAGAGCATGTCGATTTCGCGCTTCTGGGCATTACCCTTCACCATGCGCTCCATGACACGCATCATCCAGCCGGTACCTTCGCGGCAAGGCGTGCACTGGCCACAGCTTTCATGCTTGTAGAAGGCCGAGAGGCGCCAGATCGCCTTCACGATGTCCGTCGACTTGTCCATGACGATGACAGCGGCGGTGCCGAGGCCGGAGCCCAGCTCGCGCAGACCGTCGTAATCCATGATCGCGTCCTTCATCTGCGCGCCCGGCACACAAGGAACCGAGGAACCGCCCGGGATGACGGCGAGCAGGTTGTCCCAGCCGCCGCGGATGCCGCCACAATGCTTCTCGATCAGTTCCTGGAAGGTGATCGACATGGATTCCTCAACCGTGCAGGGACGGTTGACGTGGCCGGAGATCGAAAACAGCTTGGTGCCCGCATTGTTGGGACGGCCGAAGCTCGAATACCAGCCAGCACCACGACGAAGAATGGTTGGTGTGACAGCGATCGATTCGACGTTGTTCACCGTCGTCGGGCAGCCATAGAGGCCCATATTGGCAGGGAATGGCGGCTTGAGGCGCGGCTGGCCCTTCTTGCCTTCGAGGCTTTCGAGAAGTGCCGTCTCTTCGCCACAGATATAGGCGCCGGCGCCATGGTGGACGATGATGTCGATGTCGTAACCAAGCTTGTTGTTCTTGCCGAGCAGGCCGTAGTCATAGCACTCGTCGATCGCGGCCTGAAGCGCTTCACGCTCGCGCATGAATTCGCCGCGGACATAGATATAGGCGTGGTGCGCGCCCATGGCGAAGGAGGCAATTACGCAGCCTTCGATCAGGGTATGCGGATCATGGCGCATGATCTCGCGGTCCTTGCAGGTGCCGGGCTCGGATTCGTCTGCATTCACGACGAGATAATGCGGGCGGCCATCCGACTCCTTCGGCATGAAGGACCATTTCAGACCTGTCGGGAAGCCAGCGCCACCACGACCGCGCAGGCCGGATGCCTTGACCTCATTGATGATCCAGTCGCGACCTTTTTCGAGAATCTGCTTGGTGCCGTCCCAGTGGCCACGCGCCATTGCGCCTTTCAGGGACTTGTCCTTGAGGCCGTAGATATTTGTAAAGATTCGATCCTGATCCTTGAGCATATCCTACCCCTTAGCGCGGCTTCTTGCCGAAGACTTTGATGTATTCAGCTTCGCCACCCTTGGCGAGCGCCTTGGCCTGCTTCACCCAGTCATCACGGTCGATGCGACCGGAAAACTTGAGATATCCATCAACCCATTCGCGCTCCGCCTTCTTCCATTTGGCTATCTGCTCGAATTTGTAGATGCCGAGGCTGTGCAGTGTTGCCTCGATTTTCGGTCCGACTCCCGAAATGAGCTTCAGATCATCCGGGGTCTCCGGCCGCTCGATGCCAGCCGGGCGGTTCTTGTCTTCAAGGGAAGGCTTGTCGGAGCGTGCAAGCTCGACATTGTCGCCCTTCACCTTGGTGTTGGCCGCTGCCGCCTTCTTGTCTGTCGCTGGCGTCTTGAGCTTCGGGTCCGTCTCCGGCGCATCCGTCACCGGCTTGGCGGCGTTGGCGGGCGCTTCCGGTGCAGCAGGCCCTGGCACTTCCGCGTCGTTGAAGCGGATCGGCGTAATCGAATCCGTAAGCGACGTCAGACCACCGGCTGGTGCGGAATAAATACGGTCAACTTGCGGACCTGGCTTGACGTCAGAACCCTTACCAGCCTGGAACCGGTCAATGATGTGTTCGAGCTGTGTCGGCGTCAGGTCTTCATAGGCGTCCTTGAAGATCATCACCATCGGCGCATTGACGCAGGCGCCCTGACATTCGACCTCTTCCCAGGACAGTGTCCCCTCGGCATTCCGCTCAAAGGGTTCCGGATGGATCTTGGACTTGCAGACCTTGATCAGGTCCTCTGCCCCGCGCAGCATGCAGGGCGTGGTGCCGCAGACCTGGACATGGGCGCGCGTTCCAACCGGTTTCAGCTGGAACTGCGTATAAAAGGTCGCAACCTCGAGCACACGGATGTAAGGCATGTCCAGCTTTTCCGCAACATATTCGATCGCGGACTTGGTGACCCAACCTTCCTGCTCCTGGGCGCGCATCAGCAGAGGAATGACGGCCGATTGCTGACGGCCCTCTGGATACTTGCGGATCGTGGCATCCGCCCAGGCTGCATTTTCAGCATTGAACGCAAAGCCTGTTGGCTGGAATTGGTCTTCGGCTAGTCGACGAACGGACATACTTCCTCACGCCTTGTCTCAGTTTATGGAACCACACCTGGAAACCGTCAAAGACGTGAATTCACAGACGTAGACCGAGTTATCTTTTTGCAGGAACACGATCAGCTTCGAACCACTGGCAGACGAAGTCTTGATCTCGTAGCCCTGCTGTACCAGTGCCGCCATGGTCGATTCACCGGCCGTGGTCTGCTCGCTCACTTGCGCAAGCGCGGGAGACGCCAGCAACACGGAGAGCGAAATGGCGGCCAGCGTTCTCATCAGCGGTCCACTTCCCCGAACACGATGTCGAGTGATCCAAGGATCGCAGACACGTCCGCAAGCTGGTGGCCACGGCACAGGAAATCCATGGCTTGCAGATGGGCGTAACCCGGAGCGCGGATCTTGCATCGATAGGGCTTGTTGGTGCCATCAGAGACGAGGTAGACGCCGAATTCACCCTTCGGGGCCTCAACCGCCGCATAAACTTCGCCGGCCGGCACGTGATAGCCTTCGGTGTAAAGCTTGAAGTGGTGGATCAGTGCTTCCATAGACCGCTTCATCTCGCCACGCTTCGGCGGAACCACCTTGCCGTCAAGCGACGACACCGGACCCGTCTTCGCATTGCCAAGCAGGCGGTTGACGCACTGCTTCATGATCTTCACCGATTCCCGCATCTCGAACATGCGGATAAGGTAACGATCGTAGCAGTCGCCGTTCTTGCCCACCATCAGATCGAAATCGAGATCGGCATAGCACTCGTAAGGCTGCGATTTGCGCAGGTCCCAGGCAGCACCGGAACCACGAACCATGACGCCGGAGAAGCCCCAGGCCCAGGCGTCGTCGAGGCTCACCACGCCAATGTCGACGTTACGCTGCTTGAAGATACGGTTGCCGGTCAGAAGATCGTCGATATCGTCAAGCGTCTTCAGGAAGGGGTCGCACCACTTGCCAATGTCTTCGACCAGTTCGTGGGGCAAATCCTGATGCACACCGCCGGGGCGGAAATAGGCGGCATGCATGCGTGCGCCGCAGGCGCGCTCATAAAATACCATCAGCTTTTCACGCTCTTCAAAGCCCCAGAGCGGCGGGGTCAGCGCGCCAACGTCCATGGCCTGCGTCGTCACGTTCAGAAGATGCGACAGGATACGCCCTATTTCCGAGTAGAGAACCCGGATCAACTGGCCACGGATCGGGATTTCGATCCCCAGCAGTTTTTCGACAGCCAGAGAATAGGCATGTTCCTGGTTCATCGGCGCGACATAGTCGAGACGATCGAAATAGGGCAGCGCCTGAAGGTAGGTCTTGGTTTCGATCAGCTTTTCGGTACCGCGATGCAGCAGTCCGATATGCGGGTCAACACGCTCGACGATTTCGCCATCGAGTTCGAGAACAAGGCGCAAGACGCCGTGTGCCGCTGGATGCTGCGGACCAAAATTGATGTTGAAGTTGCGGACATTGTGTTCTGTCATCAGTGCGCTCCGCGCCGTAAGGCCAATAGCCAGTAGGCAGTAGGCAGTAGGACATTATTCAGTGGGTCTACCATTCCGTGTTTCCTGCAAGCTGCGGATCAGCGATCTCAACATTTTTCCGACTTCTTCGCTCATTATCATCAAATCACCGATTTGATCTTTGGGAACAAATCCGAGGCGCGAACTCAGAATAAAATGTGTCTCCAACTCCTTGAGTGAACCCTGAGCAATCTTCAAATGCTGGACAAATAAACCCGTCGCATTTCGACCATGCCCTTCCGCGATGTTGGCGGGGCCCGAACTTGCCGCCCGCCTGATCTGCGAGACAAGGCCATACACCTCTTCCCGCGGAAAGTCTTTGGTCAACTCATAGCTCTCTACCGCAAGATCCATCGCGCGTTGCCACACCTTCAGATCCTGGTAGGAGTTGATCGTCGTCTGCGTGCTCCTTCTTTTCTAGTGGCTACTGCCTATTCCCTAATGACTATTTCGCCGCTTTTTCGTCTCCGGGCAGCACGTAATCCGTGCCTTCCCAGGGCGAAAGGAAATCAAAATTACGGAATTCCTGCTTCAACTCGACCGGCTCATAGATGACACGCTTGGCGTTGTCATCGTAGCGCACTTCGACAAAACCGGTTGTCGGGAAGTCCTTGCGAAGCGGGTGACCTTCAAAGCCGTAATCGGTGAGGATCCGGCGGAGATCCGGGTGGTCGGTGAACAGAATGCCGTACATGTCCCAGGCTTCGCGCTCGAACCAGTCTGCACCCGGATAGACCGAGCAGGCGGAGGGCACAGGTTTGCCCTCACCGGTCGCCACCTTCACGCGGACACGCAGGTTCTGACGCGGCGACAGCAGATGGTAGACGACATCAAAGCGGTCTTCGCGGGTCGGGTAGTCAACGCCGCAGATATCCACGAAGTTGACGAAACCGCACTGCACATCGTCACGAAGAAATGTCAGCAATGCAATCAGATTGCCAGCCGTCGTCGTGAGCGTCAGATCACCGAAGCGGATCTCGCTCGATTCGATCAGGGTGCCGCGCACTTCCTTGATGTAGGAGGCCAGCTCGTTCAGGGCTTCACTCATTCTTGTTGTCCCTTTGCCTTACCGCTCGATCGTACCGGTGCGCCGGATTTTCTTCTGCAGCAGAAGCACGCCGTAAAGCAGCGCTTCCGCCGTGGGGGGACAGCCCGGCACATAAATGTCGACAGGCACGACGCGGTCGCAACCGCGGACTACCGAGTAGGAATAGTGATAATAGCCACCGCCATTGGCACAGGAACCCATCGAGATCACGTAACGCGGTTCCGGCATCTGGTCATAGACCTTGCGGAGCGCAGGCGCCATCTTGTTGGTCAGCGTGCCGGCCACGATCATCACGTCGGACTGACGCGGACTTGCACGTGGCGCAAAGCCGAAACGCTCTGCGTCGTAACGCGGCATCGACATCTGCATCATTTCAACAGCGCAGCAGGCAAGACCGAATGTCATCCACATCAGGGAGCCGGTGCGCGCCCAGTTGATGAGTTCGTCAGTCGATGTGACAAGAAAACCCTTGTCGGCCAACTCGTTGTTGATTTCGCCAAAAAAGGCGTCGTCCGAACCGATCGGCTTGCCGGTGTTCGGATCGATAATGCCCTTGGCCTGCGGCGCAACAAGCGTCGCGTCGGACTGGATCACTCCCATTCGAGCGCCCCCTTCTTCCATTCATAGATAAAGCCAACCGTCAGCACGCCGAGGAAGACCATCATCGACCAGAAACCGAACCAGCCAATTTCGCTGAAAGATACCGCCCAGGGGAAAAGGAAGGCCACTTCCAGGTCGAAGATGATGAAGAGGATCGCCACCAGGTAAAAGCGAACGTCGAACTTCATGCGCGCGTCGTCGAAGGCGTTGAAACCGCATTCATAAGCGGACAGCTTTTCCGAGTCGGGCGCCTTGTAGGCCACGGCAAACGGAGCGATCAGCAGCGCCAGGCCGATGACCAGAGAGAGACCGATAAAAATAGCGATCGGAATGTAGGAGCTGAGGAGTTCAGTCATCATATCCATCCCTGCTTGTCTTGAATGCTGCTAAGCATTTAGGGCGGAGCCGACAAGCCGAAAAGAGTGTTACATCGAGCCGTGGTTAGCGCACGCAGCAAATCAGCGCAAGTCCAACCAAAGCCTTTTCACCCGTTACCCTGCGACACATTACCAGTGGGTGAAAATGCTGTCGCGTTAAATCGACGCAACGTTGACGACCGATGCTTGCTCGTACGCTTTGGAGAAGAAAAGTGGCGCGAGTGACGGGGCTCGAACCCGCGACCTCCGGCGTGACAGGCCGGCACTCTAACCGACTGAGCTACACCCGCGCATTTCCAGGGAATTCCCTGCTTTGTGGGGCTTTCCAGCCCAACATTCCCGCTGTTTTTGGACTGGCGCGAGTGACGGGGCTCGAACCCGCGACCTCCGGCGTGACAGGCCGGCACTCTAACCGACTGAGCTACACCCGCGCATTTCCACAGGGACCGAGGGCCCCGACCAACCGGGCTCGCCGGTCGATGAGCGGCTAACTAAGGGGTTCGTTTGGTAGTGTCAAGCAGCTTTCAAGACAAAACAATGACCAAGCTGCTTTTATCCCTAAAGGCTGTCCTCACCCATGCGGACCGCACCTCATCGCGACAACCCGCCGCAGGCACAAAGCCCCGATATTGCGGGCTTCTTTTCGTTCACGCCCATGTGGACAAAGAAAAAAAAGAAAAAATCTCGAGAAACGGTCTTGCGGTTTTTTTCCGATCCGCATAGATCACAGCCACCGACGCGGCGGACATGATCCGCAAGGCGCACGGGCGATTAGCTCAGTTGGTAGAGCGCTTCGTTTACACCGAAGATGTCGGGAGTTCGAGTCTCTCATCGCCCACCATTCTTTCCCTTGTGACAGCATCGCACGCTCATCTCTAGGGTTCGCTATGCCTGCTGGCGCGCGGCAATCAGACCGTTCAGTCGCTGCTGTTCGTTTTCATCAAGAGAAAACTTCCACATGATCGCAATCGCTGCCAGTTTTGGCAAGATTGGGAGCCAGGCATAGAGTGTGGAGAGCGCATCAAGGGCTGCCGGCGTCTGGGCCGCAGATTGATCGCCAATGAAGCCTGCGAAATCGAGCAATGGGAAAACGACGCCCGCCGACAGCGCCACGGAAAACTTGGTGATGAAGCTCCAGGCGGCAAAGTAGAGGCCAGAGCGTTGTTCGCCAGAAAGCGCCGTATCGTTGTCAATCACATCTGCCTGGATTGCCGGCGGCAGCGTCAGGTCGAAACCGAGCAGCAAGCCTGTTGTCACGCAGACGATGGCGAAGGGGACCACATCCCCCTCCCCCAGAAATCCGGCGACTGAGAAAATCGCGCAGGCCGCCAGCATGGCATAACACCAGGCCCGATGCTTCCCGAATCGCTTGGCGACGATGACTGCCAACGGCACGCCGGCAATGGCGCAGAGGAAATAGGTGAACAGCAAGGGGCCCTGCAATGCGGGCACGCCAAGCCTTTGGCCGACGAAGTAGATGAACAGCGATGCCGGAATGGCATTGGCAAAGCTGTTGAGCAGAAAGGCGAGCGCCAGCCGCAGGAAAGGCTTGTTGGCCCAGAGATGGGTAGCACTCTCCTTCAGTCCGAGCACGCGGGTGGAGCGATCAAGCGGCTCGGGAACCCGCCAGAAAGCCAGACTTCCCGCAAGTGGAAGAACAACTGCGATGAAGACGGCAACCCAGGCCATTCCATGGAAGCCTTCCGCCGTGTCCAGACCGCCGACAAAAGGCAGAGTGATCGCGAGCAGCGATCCGATCAGGGTTGCACCCTCGCGCCAGCCGGACAGCCGGACCCGTTGCTGATAGCCGGTCGCAAGCTCTGCCCCCCAAGCGGTGTAGGGCAGCAAAGTCCAGGTGGCGCCGATCGAAAGGGCAACGCCCCAGCCCGCCAGATAGATGAGACCGGCATCGACCGGGGGCCAGAACAGCATGAAGGCGGACAGAGCGGTCAGCGGCAGTGACAACAGAAAGAAGAAACGCCGTCTGCCGTAGCGCGAGCGCACCCGATCGGAAAGCCAGCCGAACAGCGGATCGGTGACGGCGTCAATCATGCGAATGACCAGAAGAAGGGTGCCGATTGCCGCAAGCGAAAGACCGAAGTTGTCGGCGTAGAATGTCGGCAGGACAATGTAAAATGGCAGGGCGATTGCTGCCAAAGGCAGTGCCGGCAAGGCATAGATCGCATAGCGGCTTTCTGGGATGGGCGGTGACGCGGTCATGCAAGGATCCGGTACAAGAGGACGGTCGGGCAGCACCCGGAGGACAGGGCTAAGGTCGACCATGGTCTCCCCATTACGTCGGCTTTGGCTTTACGGTTTTTCCCTCCCTCCGGCATCGCTCGGAGCAGTAGACGACATTGTCCCAATCCCGCTCCCATTTCTTGCGCCAGGCAAAGGGACGGCCACAGGCCGGACAGGTCTTGGTCGGAAGGTTTGCCTTGCGAATCATCTTCGCCATATCTTTTTTCACCCATCTCAGCTCAGTTTACCTGTGCCACCCATTTCGTTGCCGGAGGGTTGGCGGATCATCAGACAAGTTGATCCTTGCCGTTCTGCGCTCCACTTGTTAGCTGGAACCGCAAACATGGGAGACAGACTATGAGACATCATCAATTCGGCCAGACCGGCTTTACTGTCAGCGATATCGGTTTTGGCGCCTGGCAGATCGGCGGTTCCTGGGGCGACGTCTCGGAAGCCGATGGACGCGCTGCCCTCAACGCGGCCCTTGATGCCGGCATGACCTTCATCGATACGGCAGACGTCTATGGCGACGGGCGCTCGGAACGAATCATTGCCGATGTTTTGAAGAGCCGTGGCGGAGAACGCTCCATGGTGGCCTCCAAGGCCGGACGACGGCTCAATCCGCACGTAGCCGATGGCTACACAAAAGCGAATATCGAGGCTTTTATTGACCGTTCACTGAAGAACCTGGAGATCGATTGCCTCGACCTTGTTCAGCTGCACTGCCCGCCAACCGAAGTCTATTATCGTCCGGACATGTTCGAGGGTCTGGAAGAGATCAAGAAGGCCGGCAAGATCAAGAATTACGGCGTGTCAGTCGAGAAGGTTGAAGAAGCGCTGAAGGCGATCGAGTATCCGGGTGTTGTTTCAGTCCAGATCATCTTCAACATGTTCCGGCAACGCCCGGCGGGGCTGTTCTTCCAGGAAGCCAAGCGCAAGAATATCGCCGTGATCGCCCGCGTTCCGCTCGCCAGCGGATTGTTGACGGGCAAGATCAACGCACAGACGCAGTTCGCCAGCGAGGATCACCGGAACTTCAACCGGAATGGCGAGGCGTTCGATGTGGGGGAGACCTTCGCCGGCGTTCCCTTCGAAACCGGCCTCGCTGCCGTCGAGGAAATCCGCAGGCTTGTGCCTGACGGGGCTTCCATGGCGCAATTTGCGCTGCGCTGGATCCTCATGCATGAGGCCGTCACGGTCGTGATCCCGGGTGCGCGCAATAGCGAGCAGGCCAAGGCCAATGCTGCAGCGTCAGACCTTGCGCCGCTTTCAGCCGATGTCATGACTGCGGCGCGCGAAACCTATGAGCGGCTGATTGCGCCCCATGTGCATCAGCGCTGGTAAGGCGTGGAAACGGATAGACACAAAAGAAAGAGGCCGGGGGAGCGATCACCCGGCCTCTTTTCTTTCAGCCGTCAGTCAACCGATCAGTTGGTGCCCTTTAGGTTGACTTCCCAGAACAGGGTTTCGCCGGAGGAGTCATCGACGCCGTCATTGTCGGTCACGGCAAAAGCCTTGCCGCTGGCGTCAAAGACAAAGCCTTCCAGCTTGTCAACGATATAGCCATTGGTGGCGGCCTTCAGATCGGGAACGAAGTCATGGACTTCTTCCTTTGCGACCATCGGCAGTTCGCCGCCGAGCTTGGCCGGCTTCAGGTCGGCGATGGCAACGCGGTATAGCTTCTTGAGCTTGGCGTTTTCGCCCACCTGGTTGTCGCGCTCGACGATATAGACATAGTCACCATGGGCGGTGATTTCTGACAGACCGACCCAGGCGCCTTCCGCCGGAGCTTCGAGCGGATAACGGACAGCGCCCCACTCCTTCGACTTGATATTGTAGGAAACGAGCTTGACGGTGCCCTTGGCGTCATCGGCCCATTCGCGCTGAACGGCCATCCAAAGCGTCGCATCGTCGCCTTCGCCGATCATGGTCACCCCTTCGAAGCCGAAGCGGATTTCATTGTTCAGGAGTTCGGCGGGAAGCGCGATTTCCTGCTTGATCTCGCCCTTGGCGTCGACGTGGTAGAGCGCGTGCGGGATCAGACGGTCGGTACGCCCCTCCGAGGCCAGCCAGAAGCCGCCCTTGCCGTCTCCAGTGATGCCTTCAATGTCAAGTTTCTGTGCAGCGGCACCGCCACGGGTGATCGGCAGAGCCGAAGTGATCATGGCAGGCTTCTGCGTTGCGTCGATCGTGAAGATCTGGGGCTGCATGCCATAAAAGCTGTCATTGACCGCATAGAGCGTACCGGCTTTCTCGGCATCGGCGGCCAGTCCGGAAAGAGCACCCCACCCGATCGGTGCGCCATCGACCATGACAGACCGGATCATCGGATAGGCGGCCTCGCCTTCCGCAAGCTCGTAGAGCATGACATGAGAACGTGGGAGACCATCTTCGCCGAGGTCGACCTCATTCGCTGTAGCGAACAGATTGCGCGCGGGGATTGCAACGGCACCTTCCGGAGAGATGCCCGATGGCAGCAGCTGCAGGAGTTCCGGCTCGCCGCCGGTGTCCTTGTAGACGCCAACGATGGAAGAGCGCTCCGAGAGAACGAAGAAGTACTTCGTGTCACCGAAGGCTGCGGCCTCCAGGCCTTCAGGCTCTATGCCTTTCGAACGGGCGCGACGATCCGGGAAATGACCGATGGAAGCGATCTCATGCTCGAGTGACGGGCCGGACTCGTAAAGCATTTCGCCCGATTTGTTGAAGATGGTAAAGCCACGCGACCCGCCTTCATAGTCCCCCTCGTTTGCGATGACGAAGCGGTCGTCATCAAGCCACTTCAAGGCGTCCGGCTCGCGCACGACGCCGTCCTTGGAGCCTGTAAATGTCAGGGCGCCGTCGGTCTTGGTGTCGATGCCCTTCAGATCCACCTGGCCGGCGGAGAAATGCGAGGTGACGTCGCCAGTCTTGCCGTCGACTATGGCGATATGGTTGTTTTCCTGCAGCGTCACAGCGATCTCGCCGAGGCTATTGATGGCAACGAATTCCGGCTCCGGATCGTCACCACCCACCTGTGCGAGACCCGTCAGCGCTACACGCTTCAGGCCGCCGCAATCGGCAACGCCATCGTTCAAGGAAACGATGACGAGATCGCCGGCAGGCATCTGCGGGAGCTCACCGTCGTTCAGGTCTTCATCGCGCTCGTTCTCAATGGCGATCGCCACAAAGCTCTTGTCGGGCGATACAGCGACAGAATCAGGCTGACCACCAATGTCGCAGGTTGCTTCAACGGCTTTCGAAGCCAGATCGACAACGGCGAGGTTACCGGACGGATTGGTGAAGCTTTCAGATGTGTTGACGCCAACAAGCACCTTGCCACCGGCAACGGCAACCGAAGTCGGCTCGCCATCCATCATCAGAACGCCGGCAGCCTTGGGAGCCTTGGCGTCAGTGATGTCGACAAAACCGATGCCACCAAGCGGGCTGTCGGAATAGATCAGCATGTTGCCGTCTTCACTGGCCGTGATGATTTCGGCAGAGGTTTGGGTCAACTTGTCCTTGTCCGCAGGCAGGTTCTGAGCGACGGGGAAGCTGGCAATACGGTTGAATACCTGGTCTGCAGCAGCCGGCATGGCGGCAGAGGCCAGAAGAGCGGCCGTCAGGGCGGCGCGCGTGAGGCGATGAGTCATGGTAATCCTCCAGGGGTCCACTCATGGAACAGGAGGGTTTTGGGTGAGCGACATGACACTGGGATGACAGACCCGCATGAACTTTCTGCGGGCCTGACCTTTCCTGGGCGTAGTCCCTAGCCGGCTGATCTTTCACGCCCTGCTTCGCGCCACATCAGGAAGAGCGAAGCAGCCAGAATCAACAAGGCGCCAAGCCAGAGATAGCCGCTCGGCGCATAGCCGAAGACCAGCCAGCCGGCGAAGACATTCAAGGGCAGCTTCAGGTCGTCAAATGGCTGCACATATGCGGCATCTGCAGCATCATAAGCCAAAGTCAGAAGATACTGCCCCAGGGCAGTTAGCGCACCCGCCGCCAGGAGCAACCAGAGGGCGATGCCTTCGGGGACAGCAAAACCGGTCGATACGGCCAGACCCAGATTGATGGGGGTCAACAGCACCAGCAGCCACACCGTTATTGTCTCCGGAGATTCGTGAGCGGTCAGGCTTTTCATCAGGAGCGAAGAACCACCCCATAGGATTGCCGAGAGGATAGGAAGCAGCGCCGCCATCGAAAAACTGTCGGACCAGGGCTCCAGAATGATCATGGCGCCGACAAAACCAAGGGCCGTTGCGAGCCAGCGCTCCGGCCCGACGTTTTCGCCGAGAAACATGCGCGCCCCGATAATGATGAAGAAGGGTGACGTCATCACCAGCGCAATAGCCTGCCAGATGGGCACCGAGGCCAGCCCCATGATCCAGGCCTGCACCCCAAGGGCCGCCAGAAGTACTCTCAAGGCATGGCGGCCCGGATACTTTGTCCGCATGGCTCGAAGTCCAAGCCGGGCCAGCAAAGGCAGGGACAGCACGAGCGCAAAGCCATATTGCCAGAACGCGGTGGAAGCCGCCGGAAAATGCAACACCATGGCCAGCCACTGGGTTGCGACATTAAGCCAGGCGAAGGCTATCCCCGCCATGACCATGAAGAATGCTCCAACAACAGCATGGGAGCGGCTTAGCGACAAGGAACGCTGATTCATGTCTTTTTTCCTTCATCAAAGGACCAACACAAATCAGGACGCATGAGGGATCATCGAGACAGACAGCACAAGCGTGCTCACACCCGGAAAGGGTGCATGCTTCAACGATACTATCCCCTGCCCCGCATGGCGGCGCAGGTTCAGTCACCTCATTCTCTATCATCCGGACTATCACCGTCGGCTCCGGCATCTGACCGGATCTGCTGACCCCGAAGGCAAACTGCTGCCATCGGGCGCTCGCGGGCTCGAGGCATGACCTCCTACCGCCGGTGGGGACTTTCACCCCGCCCTGAGAACGAATGCCGGATTACCGGCGGCCCACCGATAAGCCAGAGCGCGCGCTTGCGCAAGGCAACAAAAAAGCCCGGCAGAACCGGGCTTGATCGCAATCGGAACCGCTTGGTCTCGGAACGAGCGGTGACCAATCAACTTAGCTGTTGCAGGCGTCCTTCAGACCCTTGCCGGCCGTGAACTTCGGCACGTTGCGGGCCGGAATGTCAACTTCTGCACCGGTGGACGGGTTGCGGCCCTTGGAGGCTTCGCGACGGGCAACGGTGAAGGCGCCAAAGCCGGCGAGACGGACGTCGCCGCCGTTCTTCAGTTCGGCCTGTACCGTTTCAAAAACGGCGTCGACGGCGGACGCTGCGTCGGCCTTGGTGAGGCCGGCCTTCTCGGCGACCGCGGATACGAGTTCGTTCTTGTTCATGTTTCCACCCTTTCTGATTGGCATGAAACGACTCAAATATGTAAGTCGGGCGGAGAATACGTAAGCTTCTGCCCTAGGCAACTCAAAAGCACCCGAAATGCCCGGAAAACAAGCTGTTTCAGCGAGTTTTCACAAAAAAGGCCAGCGAAAAGGCTGGCCTAATTCAATCGTTTCAGACTTTAGGTCGTACCGGTCTCTCAAAAACGGTCAATGCGCGACAGCAACACCGGAATCATCCACGCTGTCAACCGTGCCGATGGCTGGCGTTTCGACCGTCCCATGCCACTCGATCGGCTCCGGCTGACGGATCAAGGCGTGCTTGATAACCTCACCCATGCGCGAGACGGGGACGATCTCGAGATTGTTCTTCACGTTGTCCGGAATGTCTGCCAGGTCCTTGGCATTTTCCTCCGGGATCAGAACTTTCTTGATGCCACCACGGAGCGCCGCCAGCAGCTTCTCCTTCAACCCGCCGATCGGCAGAACGCGACCGCGCAGGGTCACCTCACCCGTCATTGCGATATCCTTCGAGACCGGAATACCGGTCATGATGGAGACAATGGCCGTGGCCATGGCGATACCGGCAGAGGGTCCATCCTTCGGCGTTGCACCTTCCGGAACGTGGACGTGGATGTCGGACTTGTCGAAGCGCGGCGGCTCGACACCGAAATCGACGGCGCGCGAACGGACATAGGATGCCGCAGCCGAAATCGATTCCTTCATCACGTCCTTCAGGTTGCCGGTGACCGTCATGCGGCCCTTGCCGGGCATCATCACGCCTTCGATCGTCAGCAATTCGCCGCCAACTTCCGTCCAGGCAAGACCTGTCACGACACCGATCTGATCCTCGCCTTCGGCTTCGCCATGGCGGAAACGCGGCACTCCGAGGAACTCGTTGATGTTCTCGGCCGTGACGGCGACGGACTTGACCTTGCCCTTGATGATCTCGGTCACCGCCTTGCGGGCAAGCTTCATCAGCTCGCGCTCGAAGGAGCGAACGCCAGCTTCACGGGTATATTGCTGGATGACGGCAAGGATTGCGCCATCCGTCACGGAGAATTCCTCCGGACGCAGGGCATGTTCCTTGATTGCCTTGGGCAACAGGTGACGCTTTGCGATCTCCAGCTTCTCATCTTCCGTGTAGCCGGCGATGCGGATGATCTCCATGCGGTCCATCAGCGGACCAGGGATGTTCAGCGTATTCGCGGTCGTCACGAACATCACGTTCGACAGGTCATATTCCACTTCGAGATAGTGGTCCATGAAGGTCGAGTTCTGTTCCGGATCCAGCACTTCGAGCAGAGCCGACGATGGATCGCCACGGAAATCCATGCCCATCTTGTCGATTTCGTCGAGCAGGAAGAGCGGGTTAGACTTCTTCGCCTTCTTCATCGACTGGACGATTTTGCCAGGCATCGAGCCGATATAGGTACGGCGGTGACCGCGGATTTCCGCTTCGTCACGGACGCCACCCAAGGCCATGCGCACATATTCGCGACCGGTCGCCTTCGCGATCGACTTCGCAAGCGAGGTCTTGCCCACGCCCGGAGGGCCGACGAGGCAGAGGATCGGCCCCTTCAACTTGGTCGCACGCGCCTGAACCGCGAGGTATTCGACGATGCGCTCCTTGACCTTGTCGAGGCCGAAATGGTCCTCATCGAGGATCTTTTCGGCTGCGTTCAGGTCGATCTTGACCTTGGATTTCTTGTTCCATGGCAGACCCAGGAGCCAGTCAAGATAGTTGCGCACGACGGTTGCTTCCGCCGACATAGGGCTCATGTTGCGCAGTTTCTTGAGTTCGGCCTCTGCCTTTTCCTTGGCTTCCTTGGACAGCTTGGTCTTGGAGATCCGATCTTCCAGTTCAGCCATCTCGTCGCGGCCATCCTCGCCGTCGCCGAGTTCCTTCTGGATCGCCTTCATCTGTTCGTTGAGATAATACTCGCGCTGGGTCTTCTCCATCTGGCGCTTGACGCGCGAGCGAATACGCTTTTCGACCTGCAGAACCGAGATCTCGCCTTCCATGAAACCCAGGGCCTTTTCGAGCCGGGTCTTCACGCTCACCGTTTCCAGCATTTCCTGTTTTTCGGTGATCTTGATGGAAAGATGGGACGCCACGGTGTCCGCGAGCTTCGAATAATCCTCGATCTGGCTTGCCGCACCGACGACTTCAGGCGAGATCTTCTTGTTGAGCTTCACATAGTTCTCAAACTCGGAGACTACGGAGCGCGACAGGGCCTCAATCTCAACGGCGTCCTCGTCAGGCTCGGCCAGTGTGACGGCCTTGGCTTCATAATAGTCCTGGCGATCGGTGTAGCTCTCGATGCGCGCACGGGCGCGGCCCTCGATCAGCACCTTTACCGTGCCATCGGGCAGCTTCAAAAGCTGAAGTACATTGGCAACGGTGCCGACTTCATAGATTGCAGAGGGGGCCGGATCGTCATCGCTGGCGTTGATCTGGGTTGCCAGCATGATCTGCTTGTCGGTGCCCATCACCTCTTCCAGAGCGCGGATGGACTTCTCGCGCCCGACAAACAACGGCACGATCATGTGGGGGAACACCACGATGTCGCGCAGAGGCAATACCGGATAGGTAGCGCTCTCATGTGCTGCAGACGTTTTCGACATTTCACTTCCTTTCAAACATCCCAGCCGGAACCGGGAGAAATGCCCGCCCTTTAAGGCAACGGGCATATTTCTTGCTCCTCCAACAAGTGGAGTGGCGAAACCTTTTATTCAAGCCTGCACGCACGCGCCGGCGACAAATGTGAACTCTGCATGACAAGCCATCCAGGCAGAGGCTACGCTCGCTGGCTGGCCCGAACCATGCGGAGCGTTTGCCCCATCATGTCGACAAAACTCGCCACCGATCCCAAAAACGCCGGGACATCTTCCACCATAGCCCTGACCGGATCAGGACTCCGGTCATGCAACAACAGTTCTTTTCTAGCCCAACCGCGATTCGTGGCAACCATGTTACAAGCTCAAAAGGTCTTCGGACCCAAAAAACACCGTAAAACGACAAAGCCCGGCACAGTGGCCGGGCTCTTAAAGCATTGCGGTACCTGATCAGGCGGAGGCGTTGGCCTTTTCTTCCTGGCGGTCAGAATAGATGTATAGCGGGCGAGCAGAACCGCGCGCGACTTCTTCCGAAATGACCACTTCACGCACGCCTTCCAGTTCCGGAAGCTCGAACATGGTATCGAGAAGGATCTTTTCCATGATCGACCGCAGGCCGCGAGCCCCAGTCTTTCTGACAATCGCCTTGCGGGCGATCTCGCGAAGGGCGTCCTCGTGGAAGGTCAGTTCGACGTCTTCCATCTCGAACAGACGCTGGTACTGCTTCACGAGCGCGTTCTTCGGCTCGGACAGGATCTGGATCAGCGCATCCTCATCGAGATCCTCGAGTGTCGCCAGCACCGGCAGACGACCGATGAACTCCGGGATCAGGCCGAACTTGACCAGGTCCTCGGGTTCCAGTTCGCGCAGAACCTCGCCCACGCGACGATCTTCCGGCGAGGCGACCGTCGCGCCGAAGCCGATTGATGTCTTTTCACCACGGTCAGAAATGATCTTGTCGAGGCCGGCAAAGGCGCCACCGCAGATGAACAGGATGTTCGTCGTATCGACCTGCAGGAATTCCTGCTGCGGATGCTTGCGGCCACCCTGCGGCGGAACCGAGGCAACCGTGCCTTCCATGATCTTCAACAGTGCCTGCTGAACGCCCTCGCCCGACACGTCGCGGGTGATCGAGGGGTTGTCCGACTTGCGGGAGATCTTGTCGACTTCGTCGATGTAGACGATGCCGCGCTGGGCACGCTCGACATTATAGTCTGCAGCCTGGAGGAGCTTCAGAATGATGTTTTCGACGTCTTCACCGACATAGCCCGCTTCGGTCAGCGTTGTCGCATCCGCCATGGTGAAGGGCACATCGATGATGCGCGCCAGCGTCTGGGCCAGATAGGTCTTGCCACAACCGGTCGGACCGACGAGCAGGATATTCGACTTCGCAAGCTCCACATCGCCGCCCTTGGAGGCGTGCGACAGACGCTTGTAGTGGTTGTGCACCGCCACAGACAGGATCTTTTTCGCCTGCTTCTGACCGATGACGTATTCGTCGAGGATCTTGATGATGTCCTGCGGCGTTGGAACGCCATCACGGGACTTGACCATCGAAGACTTGTTCTCCTCGCGGATGATATCCATGCAGAGTTCGACGCATTCATCACAGATGAACACCGTCGGTCCAGCAATCAGCTTGCGGACCTCGTGCTGGCTCTTGCCGCAGAAGGAACAATAAAGGGTATTCTTGGAGTCACCGCCGTTGCTTCCGCTGACTTTGCTCATGTCTTTATCCTTCCAGCACGCCGCGCCACCGCATTTGCGGCAGGGCGATCACTCACACAGTGGGTTCCAACCGCCGCCGATGGCCGGAAGCCCTTCCGATCTTAGGGGTACATGTCGATCCAAACAGCTTGAAGCGACGGCAACGGAAACCCCTCCTCCCGGCAAACTATGTCATAAAATTTAAACATAGCCCTAATTCATACTATTAGCGCTTTCGCGGCGACTTTAAACCCCTTGATCGTTCACTTCCTCTGGCGCCACATGAAGGCGCAAAAAGGGCAGAGACGGCCCATCAGTTGCCGGTAGCCCCTTCAATCTCAGCACGCGACGTGAGGATACGGTCAATCAGACCCCAATCCTTCGCTTCGCTCGCCTCCATGAAGTGGTCACGATCCAAAGTCGTCTCAACCTCTTCCAGCGTCCGTCCCGTATGCTTGACATAAACCTCGTTCAGGCGGCGCTTCATCTTGATGATGTCGCGCGCATGGCGCTCGATATCAGAAGCCTGCCCCTGGAAACCACCCGATGGCTGATGCACCATGATCCGGGCATTGGGCGTGGCAAAGCGCATACCCTTCTCACCAGCGGCAAGCAGCAGAGAACCCATCGAAGCGGCCTGGCCAACGCAAAGCGTGGAGACGGCAGGACGGATGAACTGCATCGTGTCGTAGATTGCCATGCCGGCGGTCACGATACCGCCCGGAGAGTTGATGTAGAGCGCGATTTCCTTCTTCGGGTTTTCCGCTTCAAGAAACAGAAGCTGGGCGCAAACCAGAGACGCCATCGTATCTTCCACCGGACCGGTGAGGAAAATGATCCGCTCCTTCAAGAGGCGCGAGAAGATGTCATAAGAGCGCTCACCGCGATTGGTCTGCTCCACAACCATTGGCACCAGAGCAAGGGCGGTATCTACGGGGTTCTTCATGTCGGTCCTTTTGTCAGCCTCGTCCCAGGCCAGTCGGTGGGAATCACGTAAACTCTGTCAATCCCTACATAGAGTGTCCGCACCCTTACATTCAAGTCAGGAGCCTGCGATATCCTTAATGCTGCCGGCTGCAAGATGGGTGAGAGTTAAAGGATTCGAACCCCGATGTCATTTGGACTCCCCCCAAATGAACCCGGCTTCACAAGAATAAGCTAACATGGTGAATTGATGGTAATTCCTTCTTCACGCACATTCCATTCTACCGCCATGCCGGAACCGTTTTTCACCGGGACCTACTTAACCCCGACGGGCGAGAATGATATTTCTATGACCGAAACCACTTAAGGTAGATGACTTTGATTGATGTTAAGACGGGCTTCCTGCTGTGGATCACCCAGGCTGCGACCTTTGCGATTCTGCTCGGCGCAATCTGGAGCCGGGATCGGACCCAACGACATTATCTCTGGTTCGCGCTCGGCTTCGCTGTCCACAGCATTGGGCTGAGCCTCGTGGTGCTGCGCGAGGACATTGCCGATTTTCTTTCGATCCAGATCGGTAATCTCATCTCGCTACTGGCGTTTTCCTGCTGGATCAATGGCATGCTCTTGATGGGCGACCGCAAGCCTTCATCGGTGGGACTGATGCCGTCCACACTGTGGATCGCCGCGAATCTGATCCCTGCAATCGCCGGCGACATGGGCCTGCGCATGGGAGTCTATCATTTCGCAAGCGCGTTCGGCTTCTGCCTGCTGGCCTCGGTCGCGCTTCGCTTATCGGTCAGCTCTTCGTTTTATCGAAGGTCTCTTGCCGCTGTCTGGGGTTGCCAGGCCATCGCCTGTCTAGGTTTTGCGATGACTTCGGTCCAGTTGCGCCCAGACAGCTTTGCAGACGTGAACATCGGCACGCCCATTGCCATCTCCGGCTTTATTTGTTTCGTCGCGGCCATAACGATCATTTTGCGTATGCTGATGGACCGGTCGCAAGAGCAGTTGCAGGTCCTGGTTCGCACCGATCCGCTGACGGGCCTTTTGAATCGACGCGGCTTCATCGAGGCGTTCGAGAGTTTGCGATCCCGTCCCGGCACCTCCAGCATCGCCCTGCTCCTCTTCGATCTTGATCACTTCAAGTCGATCAATGACACTCATGGCCATGGGACTGGGGACGGTGTTCTGCAGCATTTTGCCAGAATCGGCAGAGCGCTTCTGCCGGATGTGGCGGCTTTCGGGCGTACGGGCGGCGAGGAATTTGCTGCTGCAATACCGGTCACCGAAGCGCGTGATGCGGCCTTGATTGCCGAAACGGTTCGCCAAGCATTGGCTGATCGTGGCATAGATCTTGAGGATCGAGAGCTGGTGGTGACAACCAGCATTGGCATCGCGGTCATGCCGCGGGCTGATGCCGATCTCGACAAGCTGATGACCAGTGCTGATCGGGCGCTCTACAAGGCAAAAACGCAGGGTCGCAATCGGACTGCAGTTTCGACAGGCGAACGGATCCTGCAGGTCCCCTCGGCCCGACCCGATGCCTTGGATGACCAGGCTGATCGCCAGGTTGCCATCCTTCGCCGCCTCGCAGCTGCGGCACCGAATCTCAATCATTCGCGCAACACGTAGAGGCTGGCAGTCCGACCAGATTGCCAAGCTTCTATGTCAGCGCTAAAGGAAGGCAATGACTGACCTTCCTTTTCTCTCCATCGACCCCGCCACGCGCCGCGTCTCGCTCAACGCCCGCGACCCTGCCTTCTACAGCGATCCGAACCACACCTATGCGGCCCTGCATGCGGCCTGCCCGACCTTCTACTGGGAGGAGCAGAAGCAGTGGTTCTTTACCGGCTATGACCACGTAAACGCGCTCTTGCGTGACCGCCGCTTCGGCCGACAGATCCTGCATGTCGCGACGCGCGAGGAGCTCGGCCTGCCCGAGCCTGCCGCCCATACCCGGCATTTTGGCAAGGCCGAGGAGCATTCGCTGCTCGAGATCGAGCCGCCGGAACACACCCGGCTGCGGACTCTCGTCAACCGCGCCTTCGTTTCCCGCCATGTCGAGAAGATGACGGGCGAGATCGAGGCGCTCGCGAACCGGCTGATCGACGGCTTCGAACAGGACGGCAAGACCGAGCTCCTCTCGACCTTTGCCGACATCATTCCGGTGACGATGATTGCCCGGATGATCGGCATCCCCGAGGAGATGGGACCGCAGCTCCTCAAATGGAGTCACGACTATGTCGGCATGTATATGTTCAAGCGGACGCGCGCCGATGAAGAGGCCGCCGACCGCTCGGCAAAGGAATTTGCCGACTATGTGCGCGAAGTGATTGCGGAGCGTCGCGCCGAGCCACGCGACGATCTCCTGAGCCACATGATCCATACCGAGCACAAGGGCCAGTTCCTCACCGAGGACGAGCTGATCTCGACGACCATCGTGCTTCTCAATGCCGGACATGAAGCAACGGTGCACCAGATCGGCAATTCCGTGCGGGTCATACTGGACAGCGGGATCGATCCGGCAACGCTGTTCAACGACGAGAAAACGGCCGAGCGCACCGTTGAGGAGACGCTCAGGATCTGCGCGCCGGTGCATATCTTCCAGCGCTGGTGCCTGGAGCCCTGCGAAATCGATGGCGTCAGCTTTCAGCGTGGCGACAAGGTGAGCCTGATCCTGGCGGCTGCCAATCTCGATCCGCAGAAGTTCCCGGAGCCGCTGAGCTTCAAGCCGGCGCGCGACGACGGAGCCAACCTCTCCTTCGGCGCCGGCATTCATTTCTGCATCGGCGCGCCGCTCGCAAGGCTGGAGCTCAACATCGTGCTGCCGTTGCTCTTCAAGCGGCTGCCGGGGCTGAAGATGGCAGTGACGCCCACCGTCAAGGACGTCTACCACTTCCACGGACTGGAACGGCTGGATCTCACTTGGTGAGGGCAGCCGGTTCGGCGTAGCGGGCCACCAGGGTTTCAACGGCCCGCCGCATGGCATGCTTGAGCTCCGGCGGGTCGATGACCTCGACCTCCGTTGCGAGCTTCAGCATTTCGGAGACGGCCATGCGCTCATGGGCAACCGGCATGCGGACCGTCTGCCAGCCCTCCTCGTCCGGCTCTCCGATGAATTCGAGATGCGCGCGCACATAGGGCGGCGCCATGTGCTCGATTTCCTTCAGTCCCCAAGGCGAGAGCCGGATGGTCGCCCAGTTCGGGTAGAGCTCGAGTTCCAAGCGCCGGGTGTTTTCGTTCCAGTAGTTCGCGAGATCGAAGTCTTTCGGCCAGTCGAAGCGCTCTTCGGTGACGATCAGGTCGAGGACACGGGAAATGCGGTAGGTGCGCGGCGTGTCGTCGACCCGCGCGACCAGATACCAGGCGCCACCCTTCATGACGATGCCGAGCGGTTCGGCCACACGGTTCTTTTCCGCCTTCCAGGAGCGGTAGCGCATGCGGATGCGCTTGGAGTTCCACACCGCATCGGCAATGGCCTGCAGATAGACGGGCTGCTCACCCTCGGCGAGCCAGGCCGGGGCATCGAGATGGAATTTCTGCTGCATGCGTCGCGCGCTTTCGCGCAGGTCTTCGGGAAGTGCCGCCGTCAGCTTCTTCTGGGCGCCGGCCATCAGCGAGCCCAGGCCGAGATCGGCAGCGGCACCGGGAATACCGGAGAGGAACATCGCCTCGGCCTCGGCGGGCGTGAGACCGTTCAGGCGGACGCGATAGCCGTCCAGCAGCCGGTAGCCGCCGTCCGAGCCGCGCTCGCTATAGACCGGGATGCCCGAAAGCGACAGCGCATCGATGTCGCGATAGATGGTGCGGACCGAAACATCGTTCTCGTCGGCCAAGGCCTCGGCGGTCACCAGCCCCTTCGCCTGGAGCGTCGTCAGGATGTTGATCAGCCGGCTCGCCCGCATCGGAAAATCTCCTTGTCACGCATCATGCTAAACCAACCTGACACAATCTGACAGGTATGGCGGCGTAATCTCCTTTTGTTGCCGCACGGCGCATCCAGTTTGAAATGGGAGACTTCCAATGAGCAAAGACCGTCAGATCACCCTCTTCTACTCGCCCCAGACCCGCGCCACCGGTGCGCGCGTGCTGCTGGAGGAGCTGAAGGTGCCCTATGATCTGCATGTGCTGAACATGAAGACGAACGAACAGCGCCAGCCGGCCTATCTGGCGATCAATCCGCTCGGCAAAGTGCCTGCGGTGCGTGTCGGAGAAACCTTGGTCACCGAACAGGGCGCGATCTATCTCTATCTGGCGGATCTTTTCCCTGAGGCAGGTCTTGCCCCTGCGCTGACCGATCCGGACCGTGGGGCCTATCTGCGCTGGCTCTTCATCTATGGCAGCTGCTTCGAACCGGCGGTCGTCGATCGCTTCATGAAGCGCGAGCCGGGATCGATGAACGAGACGCCCTATGCGAGCTACGAGTCGCTCATCGACATGCTGGAAGAAGCGCTCAAAACAGGCCCCTACCTGCTCGGCGAGCGCTTCACGGCGGCCGATGTGCTCTGGGGCATTGCGCTGCGCTGGACGACGATGTTCGGTCTCGTTGAAGCCCGACCCGCTTTCCAGGCCTATATGGAAAGGATCGGCAGCCGTGCCAGCATCCAGAAGGTCTCGGCGGAAGACGCTGCCATGGTGCCAGAGCACGAAGCTGAAGCGCAGCGGCTTAAGGCTGCCAGCTAAAGACGAATCACGTAATCTTTTACCGTCTTTTCAATCACTTCCCAGGTTCCTTTAAATCCTGGCCTTAAGACGAGCCGGTCGCCCTTTCGCAGGTGGACCGGCTCTCCGCCGTCTTCGGTGACAACAGAGTGGCCTTCGAGAATGTGGAAATACTCCCACTCGTCATAAGAGATCCGCCACTTGCCCGGCGTCGACTGCCAGATGCCGGCATAGATGCCGCCGTCCGCTTCCTCAATGTTCCAGGTGGTAAACCTCGGATCGCCGGAAATCAGGCGGTCGGGTGCCGGCGCGCCCTCTTCCGGGGTGACGGTCGACGGATCGAAAGCGAGGGCGGCGGACATGGCAGGCTCCTGACAGAAGACAGATCGGAAACGGGCCGCGCATCCTGAGATGCCGGCCCGTCAGTCTTGCCTCAAGCGGCGCCCAAAATCCACGCCGCGCGCTTTATTTCTGCGACGGATAAGGATTATCTGCCAGCAGGCGCGCGAGATGCACCGTGTTGCGGGCGACCATATCGACTGTGCTGGTCACTTTGTCCGGAGTGGGATCGAGCTCCCGGAAATCCGTGCTGCCCATAGCCTCGCCCACCCAATAGGCGATGGCATTGGCCGGAATGGTGAACCCGACATCATTCAAGGCCTGGTAAAGCTGGGCAGAGACATGGTGCGCCCCGTCTTCATTGCCAACCACCGCGACGGCGGCCACCCGCCCATAGGACACCATGCGACCTTGGTCATCCTTCTCCGACAGGAAGGCGTCCATCCGCTCCAGCGCCCGCTTGCACACGCTGGAGGGCTGGCCCATCCAGATTGGGGTTCCAAGTATCAGGATATCTGCAGCGAGAATCTTTTCGCGGATGGGCGGCCAGGCATCGCCCGGCCCTTCGTCCGAGGTCACGCCGGGAAGAATGTCGTGATCGGCAAGGCGTATCGTCTCCGTCTCGACGCCCTTCTCCGCCATCGCCGCTGCGACCAGACCGAGCATGTGGTCGGTCGAGGACGGTGAGCCACTGCTGCGCTTCAGCGTGGCATTCAAGGCAACAGCCTTCAATGTCATTGGAACTCTCCTCTTTTGCAGTCAGAGAGTTCCAACGAGATATTGCGATCGGGGTTCCATGGACAGCCGGATAGCTGTCCATGCAAGGGTTTTCGCAATCAGGCGTTGGCCAGCGCCTGTTCAAGATCGGCGATGATGTCTTCCGCATCCTCAATGCCGATCGACAGGCGCACGACATCCGGCCCTGCACCCGCAGCAATCTGCTGCTCTTCGGAAAGCTGAGCATGGGTCGTCGAGGCCGGGTGAATAATCAGCGAACGGGTGTCGCCGATATTGGCAAGGTGCGAGAAGAGCTTCAGTCCACCGACCAGCGCCTTGCCGGTCTCCAGTCCGCCCTTGATGCCAAAAGTGAAGACAGAGCCCGCCCCCTTCGGCGAATAGCGCTTCTGCAGCGCGTTGTTCGGATCATCGGCCAGGCCGGCGTAATTGACCCAGGCGACCTTGGGATGGCTCTTCAGCCAGGTCGCGACCTTCAGCGCATTGTCGCAGTGACGCTGCATTCGAAGCGGCAGCGTCTCGATGCCGGTCAGGAGCAGGAAGGCGTTCATCGGCGCGATGGCAGGGCCGAGATCGCGCAGACCGAGCACACGGGTTGCGATAGCGAAGGCAATATTGCCGAAGGTCTCGTGCAGGACGACTCCGTTATATTCCGGGCGCGGCTCCGACAGCATCGGATATTGGCCGGCCTTTGCCGACCAGTCGAAGGTGCCGCCATCGACGATAATGCCGCCCATGGAGTTGCCGTGACCGCCGAGGAACTTGGTGGCCGAATGCACGATGATGTCTGCGCCGTGCTCCAGCGGGCGGATCAGGTAAGGGCTCGCCATGGTGTTGTCGACGATCAGCGGCAGGCCGTGGCGGTGGGCGACGTCTGCGATAGCCGCTATGTCGACGAAGGTGCCGCCGGGATTGGCCAGGCTTTCGATGTAGACGGCCTTGGTCTTGTCATCGACCTGGGCGGCAAAGCTTTCCGGGTCAGCAGGGTCTGCCCAGCGCACCTGCCAGCCGAAATTCTTGAAGGCATGGCCAAACTGGTTGATCGAGCCGCCATAGAGCTTCCTGGCGGCGACAAAATTGTCGCCGGGCTGCATCAGCGTGTGGAAGATGAGGAGCTGGGCGGCATGACCGGAGGCGACCGCAAGTGCTGCCGTGCCGCCTTCAAGGGCTGCGACCCGCTCTTCCAGAACGCCCTGGGTGGGGTTCATGATGCGGGTGTATATATTGCCGAACTCCTTGAGCGCAAAGAGATTTGCGGCATGGTCGCTGTCGTTGAAGACATAGGCCGTCGTCTGGTAGATCGGCGTGATGCGCGCCCCCGTCGTGGGGTCCGGCTGAGCGCCGGCATGGATGGCAAGCGTTGCGAAGCCCGGATTGTTCGTGGTCATGGCGAAACCTCCCTTTTTATATCGGGCTGGATCATAGCCACGGTGACGCCGATGTCAGCCATGAAAATTCCAAACAAGCCAGCCGTGTGAGCATGGCGTGCCTTGCCATCACTTGATCAAGGTCAATGCGGCGTAGTCACATCGGGATCAATCTCTCCATGATCAGAGGAGACGGATGATGACCCACACAGCGACAGATCCTATTCGCCATGCCCTTTCGACAATCCTCGGCTGGTTTGCCCGCGAATGGGAAGCAAAGTCTCAGTCGGATCTCATGAAAGCGCTGGACCAGCAAGAGCTGGAACAGATTGCCGAGGATTGCGGCATATCCCGAGGGCAATTGCTCGCCTTTATCGAAGCTGGTCCGCATGGTGCAGATGAAATGCCCCGGATGATGCGCGCACTCAACATTGATCCGATCGAAGTCGAATTCAGAATGCTTCGGCTCTATCGCGATATGCAACTGACCTGCATCACTTGCGGCGCCAAGGCGCAGTGCCGCAAGGATCTCGCCGAAGGGCATGCGGCCACAGAGTTCCAGCATTATTGCGGAAACATCGATACGCTCAATGCGCTGCGCGCACGTCCGGAAATGCTGCTGGAAGCGTAGTCAAAGACCCAGTCGCGGCATTTCGATTGCGGGGCAGCGATCCATCACGACCTTGATGCCAGCGGCTTCCGCGGGCTTCACCGCCTCATCGTCCCTGACGGACAGCTGGCCCCAGATCGCCTTGGGTTTGTTTTCAAGCGCCAGGACGTCGGCAACGACCTCACCAAGATATTCCGGGGCGCGGAACACCTCGACCATATCGATTTCTTCGGGAATGTCGGCCAGCGAGGCATAGGTCTTCTGCCCAAGTATCTCCTTGCCAGCCTGCCCCGGATTCACCGGAATGACATGGTAGCCCTTTTGCAGCAGAAAGCGCATGACACCGAAGCTGGGACGATCCGGCTTGGGAGATGCGCCGAGCAGGGCAATTGTACGGGTGGCGCTGAGGACGTCCCGGAGGTAGTCATCGTCATAGTGGTCATGTTTGCTCATTACTCGCTCCCTACTTCTTGTCTGCACATCATGGCCCCTATCTCTTCCAGATGACAATTGATCCGGCAAGGAAGAGAAAAACCGTGGGGGAACAGAAGCCGAGCATCGGCGCTTTAGCTCCGTTGGAGGATTGATCGATGAAGAAAATCATAGCGTGCCTTGCGATTCTTGCCGCAGCAACACCGGCTGGGGCGATTTCTCGCTACAACTCTCTTGAGATGACCTGCGATGAGGCACGAGCGCGGGTAATCGACGAAGGCGCCGTGATCTTGCGCTACCCCTCAACGCGCGTGACGGGTCTTACGCTTTACGATCGTTATGTAACGCGCAATGCCCAGTGCTCCGCTCATGAATATGCTGCCCGCGCCTACATACCGACGCGGGACAGCGCGCGATGCCCGGTGCTGAATTGCCAGCCTTTCGACCCCGAGGACAGGTTCATGCGGTCGAAGCCGTTCATTCCGTTTTGACCTCGTAAAACGATCACGCCGCGTGTGAGCTGGTGGCTCGATGTGCCATCTCGTAAACCAGCGGGTATTCGCTGACCAGCGCCCGGTTCATCACAACCTTGATGCCAGCTGCCTCCGCCCTTGATGCTGCTGCATCGTCGCGAATGCCCAACTGACACCAGATGGCTGCGGGTTTCGGGTCGAGAGCCAGCACCTCGTCAACGATAGCGGGAAGATGGTCCGGGCTGCGGAACACGTCCACCATGTCAATTGCATGGGGTATGTCTGCCAAAGTCGCGTAAACTTTTCGGCCCAGTATGAATTCGCCGGCATGGGCTGGATTGACGGGATAAACCTGGTATCCCTTGCCCAGCAAAAATCCTGATATCCAGTGGCTGGGGCGATTATCGTTGGTGGATGCGCCAAGGATGGCGACATGCCGAACCGACGCGAGGATGTCGGCGAGGTAGGAATTCAGATAGGTGTCATGGTTCATGGAACTCTCCTTCGACCCTTCTGGGCCTTTCTGAATTCCCGTCCCTATGGTCCCACCGCTCACCTTAGTCCGTTTTCGTAAACATACCGTTTTCCAATTCTCTAAAACACGCCGATCAGGCGGGAAGAACGATATGTCCGTGATGGTCCAAGGGGAAATAGGGATTATGGGAAATTTCCCAAAGATGCCCATCGGGATCAGCCACATAGCCCGAATAGCCACCCCAACTCGCCTTTTCGGGTTTCCTCACGAGCCGTGCGCCACAGGACAGCGCAAATCTGACCACCGCATCCACGCCACGATCACTTGGCACATTATGAGCCAGTGTAACCCCGGCAAAACCGCAGTTGCCATCTTCAACACCGGCATCGGTTGCCAGCGCAACTCGACTGAACAAGGCAAGGACCAGACCCTTCATCTGAATGAAGGTGATCTGATCATTTGATGCTGAGGAGCGTTTCCATCCCAGCCGTTCGTGATATGCGATGCTCACGGCCACATCCGCGACGCCCAGCGTTACGATGGAAATCCCAGCTTCAAGCGAAAAATCAACCTCAGCCAGCAGCAAAATCTTCTTATGTATTCAGCATGTTCTAATTACGTTCCGCCTAACATTAGCAGGACACAAAAAAATGCCCAAATGAGGATGATCGCTCAAAACCCCCGCTTCACGCCAAGATCAAGGAGATACATCTTGTTCTGCAACAGGACCAGAGCTCAGACTACTCTCCCGTCCAGACGGGGTGACGCTTTTCCAGAAAGGCGCCGATACCCTCTTTTGCATCCTTCGCCATCATGTTTTCGACCATGACCCGAATGGCATAGTCATAGGCTTCGGATACCGGCAGTTCGATCTGATGATAGAAGGCTTCCTTGCCGATGGTCAGCGTCAGAGGCGATTTGGCTGCAATCACCGAGGCATATTTGGCGATCACCTGATCGAGATATTGCTTGGGGACTATCCGGTTCACGAGACCGAATTCCTTGGCTGTCGAGGCATCGATCGTTTCCCCGGTCAGCAGCATTTCCATGGCCTGCTTGCGATGGGTCGCGCGCGACAGGGCCACCATTGGCGTAGAGCAGAAAAGGCCGATATTGACGCCCGGCGTGCAGAATGTGGCCGTATCTGTACAGATCGCCAGATCGCAGCTTGCCACCAGCTGACAGCCTGCCGCAGTTGCAAGACCGTCGACTTCGGCGATGACCGGCTTCGGGAGGCGCGTGATCGCCAGCATCAGATCGGCACAAAGCCGCATGCTGCGCTCATAAAAGGCGCGGCCACCATCGTCATCGCTGCGATGGGCTGTCAGTTCCTTGAGATCATGGCCGGCTGAAAAGACCTTTCCGGTCGACGCAATCACCACGAGTCTGATCGAGGCGTCTTCCTCCGCCAGGCGCAGGCCAGCATGCAACTGCTCCATGACCGCGATGGACAGAGAATTGGTTGGAGGTGAGTTCAGCGTGAGGCGCAAGGCGCCGTCGCGCCGCTCCATCAACACCGGGCCCTCCCCGCGATCGGATCCATCCATGCGAAAACTCACAACCTCGGCCATCGCAACACTCCTTCTCCCGTCCACAATCAATCTGTCCGATACTCTCTGCCAACGCATGCAAAAGTGCAAATGACGGCTTGGCGGTCGTCAATTCCATCCCCAGAAAGGCAAACAGTGAGCCCAAATTGGAAGCCGTCGATGCGGTAAAATATTACCACATATTCAAGCTGTTGTTTTTGCTTGCTTCTTTTCGACACCCACCATTCCGGCGACCTTGACGGTGGCGAGCCGGCGCCTTATACACCCGGCAGATTTCAGTCCCCGGGCTGCAATCATATTTTCTGCTGCCAGAGCAGCCGGAAACAAGCAACAAGAAACGCCCGCACGGCCCTATCGGCCAGTCGGGACCACAATGAAAGAGACCTCAATGTCTACCTTCGTTCAGAAGCCTGCAGAGGTGGAGAAGAAGTGGATCATCATCGACGCCGAAGGCCTCGTTGTTGGTCGCCTCGCCACCATCATCGCCACGCACCTGCGCGGCAAGCACAAGGCCACCTATACCCCCCATGTTGACGATGGTGACAATGTCATCGTAATCAACGCCGAGAAGGTTGTCCTGACCGGCAAGAAGTATACCGACAAGAAGTACTTCTGGCACACCGGTTATCCGGGCGGCATCAAGGAGCGTACGGCTCGCCAGATCATCGAAGGCCGCTTCCCGGAGCGCGTTCTCGAGAAGGCCGTCGAGCGCATGATCCCGCGCGGTCCGCTTGGCCGTCGCCAGATGAAGAATCTGCGCGTCTATGCCGGCGCAGCCCATCCGCATGAAGCCCAGCAGCCCGTCGCTCTCGACGTCGCCAAGCTGAGCAAGAAGAACACAAGGAGCGCCTAAGAATGGCCGATCTTTCTTCCCTGAAGGACCTTGCCCCGGCACAGGACGCAGCTCCGGCTCACGTCCGTAAGGTCGACTCGCTGGGTCGCTCCTACGCCACCGGCAAGCGCAAGAACGCTGTAGCCCGCGTCTGGGTCAAGCCGGGCTCCGGCAAGATCACGATCAACGGCAAGGAATTCCGCGCCTACTTCGCCCGTCCGGTCCTGCAGATGATCCTGCAGCAGCCGATCGTTGCAGCGGCTCGCGATGGTCAGTTCGACATCGTCGCTACCGTTCACGGCGGTGGTCTGTCCGGTCAGGCTGGTGCCGTTCGTCACGGTCTGTCCAAGGCCATGACCTACTTCGAGCCGGGCCTGCGCTCGGTTCTGAAGAAGGGTGGCTTCCTGACCCGCGACAGCCGTGTGGTCGAGCGTAAGAAGTACGGTAAGGCCAAGGCCCGCCGTTCGTTCCAGTTCTCCAAGCGTTAATCGCTGGATTACCGGAGACGGAAATCAGGCGGGGCTTCGGCTCCGCCTTTTTTCGTTTTCAGACTCTCCACATTTTGCGGTTCCGAGCATGGCATCCGAAATCACCAAGCTTCCCGAGCCTCCTTGTTTCGTTGTCTGTTTTTCATCGCAGCGAACCGCCGGCGACGATGGCTATGGCGCCATGGCCGAAAGCATGGTCGCACTGGCGAAACAGCAACCCGGATTTCTGGGCATGGAGAGCGTGCGCGGTGCGGATGGGTTCGGGATCACCAACTCCTATTGGACAGATGAGGCCAGTATCCTCGCCTGGAAGGCTGTTGTTTCGCATCAGGCAGCCCAGAGACTTGGGCGCGAACGGTGGTATGAAGACTATCGGGTGATCGTGGCCAAGGTCGAACGGGCCTATGACATCAAAAGAGAAGACTGAGGGGGCATCATGGCCAGCAAATCGATCGATAACGCCTTTACCGCCAAGGCCATCCGTGGCGCCGCGTCGGACCCGACCTATGCCGGCGTGCTCTCCTTCATGCGGCGCAAGTACTCCAAGGATCTGACCGACGTCGATGCGGTCGTACTCGGCATTCCCTTCGACGCCGCCGTCTCCAACCGGCCCGGCGCCCGTTTCGGGCCGCAGGCGATCCGGCGCGCCTCGGCGATCTTCGACAACGACCCGCAATATCCCTTTGCCCGCGACCTCTTCGAGCAGATGGCCGTCATCGACTATGGCGATGTGCTGCTCGACTACGGTAATCATCAAAACACCCCTGCCCTGATCGAACAGGAAGCAGCCCGGATTATCGCATCGGGCGCCTATCTGCTCGGTCTCGGCGGCGACCACTTCGTCACCTGGCCGCTGCTCAAGGCCCATGCGGCGAAGCATGGGCCGCTGGCGCTCGTGCATTTCGATGCGCATCAGGACACATGGGACGATGACGGCCAGCGGATCGACCATGGCTCCTTCGTCGGCCGCGCCGTGCGCGAAGGTGTCATCGACCCGACCAGATCGATCCAGATCGGCATCCGCACGGAAGCGCCGGAGGATTTCAGCATCAATATCATCCCAGGCTACGAGGTCGAGGACATGGGCGCTCAGGCCATCGCTGACGCGATCCTCTCGCATGTCGGCACCGCCCCAACCTATCTGACATTCGACATCGATTGCCTGGACCCGGCCTATGCCCCCGGCACCGGCACACCCGTCGCGGGCGGACCTTCGTCGGCCAAGATGCTGTCGGTGCTGCGCAAGTTGGGGGCCCTCGACATCCGGGGCTCCGACATCGTCGAGGTCGCGCCGGCCTATGACCACGCCGATATCACCGCCATTGCCGGGGCAACCGTTGCTATGTATATGCTGGGCTTACGCGCGGAAAAACTTGCAACACGCGCCTGACACATTCACCCTCCACATTCACAAACAGATTCCGCATTCTCATCCAAATCACTGACGGGACTAGACAAATGGCAGCGAAGATCTTCATCGACGGCGAACACGGCACCACGGGTCTGCAGATCCGCACGCGCCTGGCTGATCGCCGTGATCTTGAACTGCTGTCGATCCCGGAAGCGGAGCGGCGGAATGAGAAGATGCGCGAGGACATGCTCAACAGCGCCGATATCGCCATTCTCTGCCTGCCGGACGATGCGTCGAAGCAGGCCTATGAGATGACGGCAGCGAACAACAATGTCCGCCTGCTGGATGCCTCCACGGCATTCCGGGTGCATCCGGACTGGGCCTATGGTTTTGCCGAAATGGACAAGGCGCAGAAGGCGAAGATTCGGTCCGCACGCTACGTCTCCAATCCGGGCTGCTATCCGACCGGTGCGATCGGCCTCATCCGGCCGCTGCGTGCCGCCGGCATTCTGCCGGATGGCTATCCGGTGTCGGTCAATGCTGTCTCCGGCTATACCGGCGGTGGCAAGCAGCTGATTGCGCAGATGGAGGACAAGACCCATCCCGAACATCTGGCCGCAAACAACTTCCTCTACGGCCTGACGATGAAGCATAAGCATGTGCCGGAAATGCAGACCCATGGCCTGCTCGATCGTGCGCCACTCTTTGCTCCTTCCGTCGGTCGCTTCCCGCAAGGCATGATCGTTCAGGTGCCGCTCTTCCTGGAGGATATCGGCGGCGGCGCGACGGTCGAGAGCATCCATGCGGCACTCGTCGCTCATTATGCCGGCCAGGACATTGTCAGCGTCGTTCCGCTGGCCGAAAGCGCCAAGCTGCCGCGGATTGATGCTGAGGAACTGGCGGGCCAGGACACGATGAAGCTCTTCGTCTTCGGCACGCCGGGTGGCGCGCATGTCAATCTGGTCGCCCTCCTCGACAACCTCGGCAAGGGTGCGTCGGGAGCGGCCGTGCAGAACATGGACCTGATGCTGTCGGCGTGAGTTCATCCGGCCATCCGGCGGCCCGTTACGCGCTGTTCACTGTTCCTTGACGAATTGTCTTTTGCACGCTGGATCGCCAGTCCCGCAGGCTGTTGTTATGGTGCGCCAAACTTGAAAGGTGCAACCATGGCAGCTCGTTTCCCCGTCTACTTCATCCCTCACGGTGGAGGCCCATGGCCGTTCATGGATTTTCCGAAGAATGCTGAGGGCAAGGGGCCCTGGGATGAGCTTGGAGCGTTTCTTCGGGGGCTGGATGGGGAGATCGGTCGAAGGCCGAAGGCTGTTCTGATCGTCTCGGGTCATTGGGAGAAGGAGGCAGTTCCGACGGTCAGTACTGCGCCCAGACCGCCCATGCTCTTTGATTATTACAACTTCCCTACCCACACCTATGAGCTTTCCTATCCGGCGCCGAACTCTCTGGCTCTGGCGGCACGCGCCCGAGAACTCCTTCAAGACGCCGGTATTGAGAGCGCGGAAGATGCACAGCGAGGGTTTGACCATGGCGTCTTCGTGCCGCTGATGTTGATCTATCCGGATGCGGATGTGCCGATTACCATGATTTCGCTAAAGAATACGCTGGATGCCGAAAGCCATCTAGCAATTGGCCGGGCACTTGAACCTCTGCGCGATGAAGAGGTGCTTATCATCGCGTCCGGCATGACCTATCACAACATGCCGCAGTTTCGCCGGGCCGAGCCTGCCCATATCGGGCAGGCCATCCGTTTCGATAACTGGCTGACCGAGGCTGTCGAGACCGAGGACGTGAATGCGCGCGCTGCAGCTTTGGCCTCTTGGGATCAGAATCCCGATGCGCTTGCCTGCCACGTGCCCGACCATGATCATCTTGCACCGCTGTTTGTCGCGGTAGGCGCTGCCGGCCCAGATGCCGGCAGATGTATCTTCAAGACCGAGTTTCTCGGCAAACCCTATTCCGGTTTCCGATTCGCATAGTCCTGCTCAGGCCCGGATCGAGTCGGGCTGTGGCGGGATTTCGCCATAGAACCCGCGCCAGTGCGCAATGGCGAAGCCCAGCACGACAAGCGCCGCACCCTGATGCACAACGCCCCAGAAGATCGGAACCTGCATGACCAGCGTAATGATACCGATCATCGCCTGAACGCAGACCAAAACGAAGAGTACGACACTGCGGCGGGCATGCGTTGTCTTCGCGCCGGCCCGCAGCGAATGGATCATATGGTAGAGCACGGCTGCCAAGAGGACATAGGCCCCGATGCGGTGGACAAACTGAACGGTCTTGGGATTCTCGAAGAGGTTCAGCCAGGCCGGTGACTGGGCAAAGAGGTCACCCGGGATCAAGGCTCCATCCATCAGTGGCCATGTATTGAAGGCGAAACCGGCATCGAGACCCGCCACCAGCGCGCCAAGATAGATCTGGAAGAAGATCAGGAACACGAGAATACCCGCAAAGCGCTGCGAAGAAGCGGCTGGCGCCGGCTCGTCGCTATGCCTCGCCAGTCCGCGCATGATCCACAGACAACTTGCGAAGATGAAGCATGCCATCAGCAAATGCGTGGCCAGCCGATACTGAGACACATCGACGCGCTGGGTGAGCCCGGACGAGACCATCCACCAACCGATAAAGCCCTGCAGACCACCGAGCGCGAGGATACCGAGGAGCGGCAGTTTGAGCTGCTTTTCGATGCGCCCGGTCACCCAGAAATAGGCAAGCGGGATCGCAAAAACGAGACCAATGATGCGCGCCAGGAAGCGATGACCCCATTCCCACCAGAAGATGACCTTGAACTCTTCCAGGCTCATTCCCTTGTTAATCTGCTGATATTCCGGGATTTGTCGGTAGAGTTCGAGCTCTTCTTCCCACTCCTGCACGGTCAGCGGCGGAATGACCCCGTGGATCGGCTTCCATTCCGTGATCGACAGGCCGGAATCGGTCAGGCGCGTCGCACCCCCGACAAGCACAAGACAGAACAGCGTGAACAGAACCACGCCAAGCCAGATGCGGATCGCACGGCGGTTGGCTTCCACACGGTCGGTGTCTCTGCGAACACCAAGTTCGCTGTCGGTCAGGGCAGTTGTCATTCGTCAATCCTCTTGTGAACCGTTGATTTGCATCAGGATAGCGTGCAAAACAAGCCCGCTCGTTTGCGGCAAGCGGTCGCGTCCATGGTTCGGCGGAACCGGGATGCACAATAAGAGGCTCACAGATGCGCCCCACACTGCGCTCATTCATCGGAACCATTGCGATCATCGTGATCGTGTCCATTTATGCCATCGCTGCAACGGCGATTGCCACGGCAACACTGGCCGAGGCTGAATGGTGGGTGCATCTTCTCTACTTCCTGTTTTCCGGCCTGCTTTGGGTCATACCGGCAATGCTGGTCATCAAATGGATGGCGGGCCCCAAGCGTCGCTGACGCAGACCGTGCTTCTCCGCTGGATCTTTGCGTTCAATTTTGGCTGAAGCGCTGGCGGTTTGCGAGACATTCTGCACCGAGCCGGTCTATCATGCACGAACCTATCCAGAATCAGGAGTGAGGCTTGCAGGAGACCTTGCAGCAATCCGATGACGCGGGAAACCTAACTCATCACCGGTCGCAAGGCGGTTTCGGTTCGATGACGATGAAACTGCATTCCGACATGGCATCGGTCGAGACAATTTGGCGACTGCTTGAAGCCGATCCGCTCAACTCCCTGCATCAGGGCTATGACTGGTGCCGCGCCTGGGAATTTACGCATCATCGACCAGTTGCCATTCTTGAAGGCTGCATGGGTCAGGAAACGGCCTTTCTGCTCCCTCTGGAAATCCGCCAGGATGGACCCGTGCGCAAGGCACAATTCATGGGCAGCGAGTTCAGCAACATTAACACCGGGCTGATCGCCTCAAGGCACCGCAGAGAGCTTGCGGCTCTGGATCGGAAAGAACTGGCTGCGGCCCTGAGGAATGCAGTCAAGGATGTTGCGGATCTGATCTGGCTCTCGAATGTCCCGCTCCGTTGGCGCGGCGTTCAGCATCCTTTTGCCGGTCTCGATAGCGTGGAAAATCAAAACCACGCTTTTCAGCTGGAACTTCGGCCCACGATGGAAGAGACCATCGCGCCGCTCAATGCCAAGCGTCGACGCAAGAAATATCGGACCCAGCTTCGCAAGATCGAGGCGGTCGGGACATTCGAGCATGTCAAGCCGAAGGAAGCGATCGAAAAGCAGGTTCTCCTGGACCTCTTCTTTGAGCAAAAGCGGAAGCGCTTCGAGGCCTTGGGGCTGCCGGATGTGTTCCAGGCCGCCGAAACGCAGGCATTCTTTCACTTGTTGCTGGAGGCCGATCGCGGCGGTTCAAATATTCCGCTGGAGCTTCACGCCCTGCGCCTCAATCTCGGCGGGGAGCACCAGATCGCTGCAATCAGTGGATTATCGCGCAAGGGAGATCATGTGATCTGCCAGTTCGGCTCGATCGAGCCCGACTGCCTGCCCGAGGCAAGTCCGGGCGAATTGCTCTTCTGGCTCATGATCGAACAAGAGAGCGCTGATGGTCAGTCGCTGTTCGACTTCGGTATCGGTGACCAGGATTACAAGAGAAGCTGGTGCAATATCGAGACGGTGCACCACGATATTGTCCTGCCGATCAATGCAAAGGGTCAGCTTGCGGCCCTGGCCTTGAAGCTCACCACGAAAACAAAGGCGCTGATCAAGGGCAATCCCAAGCTCTATGCCTTCATCCAGCGACTGAGGGCCGGAAAGGCGAAACGGAATTCCACCGTTGAGGCGCCAGAGGACTGATCGCAAGCGAAAGCGAGCCGACGATTACGCCGCGTCGCGGTGATCGCTTTCCGGTTCAAAGCCGCCGTCCGCCATCAGCACCAGATCCGAATACCCGACCTTTTCAAAGGCCAACATGATGTCCTCAAGTTCCTCGGTGCTGGGATTGGGCGCTGACAGGATGATTTCATGGGTGTCATTGCGAGAAAGCTTGGCAACACCTTGCGCATTGGCGGGACCGCATTCCACCAGAACCATGTCATAGGCGTCTGAAAGTGCATCAGCGATCATGGACAGTCGATCCGCGCCACGCATGGCTTGCCGGATATCGGCCGTTCCCTGGGGAATGATGTCGGCACCCGACAAAAGGTCTGGATGGATCGCCTCGGCAAAAGTTGCAGAACCACACAAGAGATCGGTAATGCCGGGCAAATCCGGGTTTCCTGTCATCGCATCCGATGGTGCCGCCGTTCCCGTCATGTCAATGAGCACAAGGCGGGTGTCGCGATTTGCGAGCTCCCGCGCAAGCTCGACCGTCGCCAGCGAACCATCATCCCCTGAGGGAGATATAACGAAGGCAATTCGCGTTTCCTGCGCCAGAAGGTGTTTGGCCACCGACCGGATGGAGAATTCATGGTCGGGCTGATCCTTGCTTGCCGGGCGACGCTTCGGGAGATCGAGGTGCTCTTCCATTTCCTCCGCGAGGTCTTCATCCGCCTCCACTTCCGGCATCGTGAATGCGGCGTTCGGTCTTGCGGCTTTGGTCTCGGCACGCTTCGGCGGCATCAAGGGCGTCGCCGGCAGCACCGACTGCCCGTCCTCTTCAAGTCTCTGGCGAGCTGTACCGCCCGACACCGTTCGAGGGCTCAAGGCCCGACCGCTGAACAGTTCCATCAGCATGATGACGACCGCGCTCAGGATGCCCGTTGCGAGCGTCGCAACGATGGTGATCGGCAGAACCTTTGGAAAGACCGGCTCAGAGGGCTCGATTGCACGGGAGATCACCCGGGCATCGGCAGGAATTGCATCCGCACTGATCTTGGAGGTCGCTTCGCGATAACGGGCCAGATAAGTCTCAAGCAATTGCCGCTGCGCAGTCGCTTCGCGCTCAAGGGCCATCAGCCCCACCTCATCCTCACCGGCACGCGCGCTATCGGCTTTCACCGTGTTCAACTGGGCGATCAACTGGGTTTCTCGCTCACGTGCGATGGCAGCTTGATTTTCGAGGCTTGCGGCAATCTTGGTGGATTCGGAAGAAATCTGCGCGCGAAGCCCGGCGAGCTGAGCACGCAAAGCCTTCATCCGGGGATGACCTTCCAGAAGGCTCGTCGACAGATCGGAAATCTGTGCCTGGACCTGTGATTCCGTCGTCTTCAGTCGCTGGATCGCCTCAGAGCCGGCAATCGCCTCTATCGTGTCGGTCGACCGCCCTGCCCGCAAGGCTTCGCGAACATTCTGGGCGGTTGCTTCGGCACTGGCTCGCTCACCCCGGACTCGTGCGAGTTCAGACGAGATATTGGCAAGCTGGGTCGAACTGAAACTGGAGGTCTCGCTGGTGGGCAGGAGGCCAGAAGCCGAGCGGTATTCAGCGACTTTCTGTTCAGCCTCGCGGACCTTCTCCCGCAGGTTGGCGATTTCCGTTTCCAACCAGCGCGCCGCCTCGGAATTCGTGTCGAGCTTGGCCCCGCTCTGAAGCTGCTGATAGACATCCGTCATGGCATTGGGCACGGCAGCCGCGAGCTTCGGATCCTTGGAAGAGAATTCAATGCCGATGACCCGGGAATTGTCGACCTGAAAGACCGACAGCTTCTCCTTGAACGCCTTCAGCACGCGCTCTTCCGGTGCAAGATCAAGCGGGCTGCTTTTGATACCCAGAAGGACCAGGATATCGGAAATGGCAGAAGGCTGGGTATCGGGATCGAATTCCGGCAGTTCATAGAGCTTCAGATCGCGCGCCACCTGCTTGATCAGATCTACCGACTGGAGCAGTTGGACCTGGCTCATCACGTTCAGTTCATCAGCCACCGGTGCCGTTGTCGGGGCAGCAGCCCCCTGGACTGTAAAATCCGGCTGGCGCGACTCAATCAGAATGCGAGCATCACCCTGATAGGTCGGCGACATCATGCTGGAACCGACAAAGGCCAAACTGCCGACCAGCGCCGTCGTCGCGAGGATACGCGCCTTCTTGTCCCACACCGCCTGAAACAGCTGTGCGAGATTGATATCAACGTCCTGGTGGCCGTTCCCTACGCTCGACATGGCAAACTCCCGGTACAAAACATGTGGGACCGTAAAGGAACATGGTAACGCAACCGTTAATCGACCAACCTGCGCCAAAATCAATTCGAATGTGCCTTATCGCCTCGGGCCTTTACGGGGTGTTAACCCTAACTGTTTGATAACGGCAGGACTTGAGCGCATGACAAAGGGACGCGAGCACGGATGATACGAGCTGGCTTGAAGAAATGTATCTTGCTCGCAGTGGCAACGATGGCCGTCGGTCTGAGCGGATGCGCCAGCTATCAGCCTGCGCCAAAGGTCTTTCATGAGGCGACAATCCAGCCTTACCGTCTGGACAGCGGTGACCGCCTGCGCATCACCGTGTTTGACCAGGCCAATCTGACCAATACCTACACCGTGGATCAGGCCGGCTACATTGCCTTCCCGCTGATCGGCCAGGTGCCGGCCCGGGGCGCCACCCTTCCCCAGCTGGAAGGTGTGATCGCACAGAAGTTGAAACAGGGTTTCCTCCGCGATCCGGACGTCTCGATCGAAGTTGACCGCTACCGCTCCATTTTTGTGATCGGTCAGGTCGGTCAACCGGGACAGTTCTCCTATGTGCCGGGCATGACAATCATGAACGCTGTCGCCGTCGCCGGTGGTTTCAACAGCCGCGCCAATCAGCGCGACGTGGATGTCACCCGCAAGATCAACGGACAGATCATTACCGGTCGGGTTCCGATCACGGATCCGATCCTCGCAGGTGACACCATCCATGTCCGCGAGCGGCTGTTCTGATCCATGCAACCGGATGGACCGCTCCGCATTCTGCATTGCTTTCGTTCGCCGGTTGGCGGCATTTTCCGCCATGTCCGCGATCTCGCCGAGCAGCATAGCCGTCTCGGCCACCAGGTCGGCATCATCTGCGACAGTTCGACCGGTGGCGCCCATGAGGACAAGCTGTTTGAGCATATCATGCCATTTCTCTCCCTTGGGCTCACCCGCCTGAGGATCGACCGCGCCATCAGCCTCAGGGATATCCCGGCGCTGACTGGAAGCTACAAACAAATCAAGGAATTGCAGCCTGATGTCTTGCATGGTCACGGCGCCAAGGGCGGTGTGGTCGCGAGATTGGTCGGCTCAGCCTTGCGGGTCAAAAGGTATCGCGTTGCCCGCTTTTATTCGCCCCATGGGGGCAGTCTCCACTTCTCTCGCCGGACCGCCGCCGGACAGATCGTTCTTCGCATCGAGCGCCAGCTTGAGCGGCTGACGGACGGCCTCTGTTTTGTCTGCGACTATGAACGGGAGACATATAGCAAGAAGGTCGGCATCCCCCGTTGTGATGCCGAACGCATCTATAACGGAATTGGCGAGCAGGACTTTCAGTTGGTCCCCGTTGCTCCGGATGCGGTGGACTTCATCTATGTTGGCATGCTCAGGGACCTCAAGGGTCCCGATGTGTTTATAGAGGCCTTCGCCAAGGCCGAAAGGATTGTCGGTCGACCCTTGACGGGTCTGATCATCGGCGATGGCCCCGATCAAGCAAAATATCAACGGCTTCTAGAAACAAAGGGGCTCGGTCGACGTGTCGGCATCCTGCCCGCCATGCCGATCCACGAGGCCTTTGCGAAATCCGCAATCTTGGTCGTTCCGTCACGAGCAGAGGCCATGCCCTATATCGTGCTGGAGGCGATCGGTGCTGGCAAGACGGTTATTGCAAGCCGTGTCGGTGGCGTTCCCGAAATTCTCGGCCGAAACAGCAAGGCGCTCGTGCCGCCGGGCGATCCGACCGAACTCGCCAATGCCATGGCACACGCGATTACAGTCCCAGGCTGGTCCGATGGCGTGATCCCGAACCGAGAGCTGTTCCTCCAGAAGTTTGCAACAACGACGATGGCGAAGGATCTCGAAGCCTTCTATCGAAGGAAGCTCTTCACGCGATAAAAAGGCGGTAAACCCGGTCAATCCGTGCCATTCCGCTACATCCATCAATATTCGCGGGTCTGGAAGAAAGCGTTTCTTAGGACCTCCTTGCTAATCTTCGGCCAATCCAGATCCAGGATCCGAAATGAACAAGGCCGAAAAACCCGAAGTTTTCGATATCTCTGCCATGCGCCGCCTGGCCGCAGAGGCGCACGGCACGACGAGCTCTTCCGAAGCAACTGAGATCAATGCGCTCGCCAAGCAGATCGCTGGACAGTACAAGGACGCCAACTACTCCCCGACGATCGTCATCGGGCAATTGCGGCTGTTCGAGTTCCTTTGCATTCTCGGGCTTGCACTCGCCTCCAATTTCGTAATCGCCGCGAACGCCTCGCAACATCTGTTGGGCATGTTCGTCGCTGGAGTGAGTGGCGCAGGGCTTGCTGTTCTCTCGCTGCAAATCATGGACTGCTACCAGGTCGCCATCCTGCGGACACCGCTGCGGTCTCTTGGCCGCATCCTGTCCGCCTGGACGGTCGCGCTGGCGCTGGTTGCGGTATCGATCTTCCTGTTCATGGACGAGAGCGCAGGGTACAGAGCGGTGCTGGCGGCCTGGTATGGCAGCACCCTTCTCTTCCTCATCGCCGAACGGACCCTGATCGGCTATGCGATCCGCCGCTGGGCGCGCAATGGCATCATGGAGCGTCGCGCCGTCATTGTTGGTGGTGGCAAGGCCGCCAAGGATCTGATCCGGGCGCTGGAGCAACAGCCGGAAAACGACATTCGCATCTGCGGCATCTTTGATGACCGTAACAGCGAGCGCTCGCCGGATATGGTGGCAGGCTATCCGAAGCTCGGAACCGTCGCTCAACTCGTTGAATTTGCACGTCTGGCCCATATCGACATGCTGATCATCGCGCTGCCGCTCAGTGCGGAGGCCCGGATCATGCAACTCATGAAAATGCTCTGGGTGCTGCCGGTCGACATACGTCTTGCTGCACATTCCAACAATCTGCGTTTTCGCCCGCGTGCCTATTCCCATGTTGGGGCCGTGCCGCTGCTCGACATCCTCGACAAGCCGATCCGTGACTGGGATTCGGTCGCCAAGCGCGCGTTCGACATCGTTTTCAGCATCATTGCCCTGTTGCTTCTCTGGCCGGTGTTCATCGGTGCCGCGATTGCGGTGAAAGCCACTTCCAAGGGACCCATTCTCTTTGTCCAGAAGCGACATGGCTTCAACAATGAGGTCATCAATGTCCTGAAGTTCCGCTCGATGTATACCGAGATGAGCGACCCGACCGCCAGGAATGCGGTGACCAAGAATGACCCCCGCGTGACACCTGTCGGACGCTTTATCCGCAAAACATCGATTGATGAATTGCCCCAGATTTTCAATGTGTTACGCGGCGAACTTTCACTGGTCGGTCCACGTCCGCATGCCGTCCTCGCCCAAACGCGCGACAAGCTTTATGGCGAAGTGGTGGAGGGATATTTTGCCAGGCATCGGGTGAAGCCCGGAGTTACCGGCTGGGCGCAGATCAATGGCTGGCGCGGCGAAATCGACACGGATGAAAAGATCAAGTTCCGCACGGCCTTCGACCTTTACTACATCGAAAACTGGTCGCTGCTGTTCGATCTGAAGATCCTGTTCCTGACGCCCATCCGGCTCCTCAACACGGAAAACGCCTATTGAGCGCGGTCGACACATCGGTAGCAGTGCCATTCCGACCCCAGGCTGCGGCCTTGTCGCTGATGGGGTCCTGGCTTGTGGCCTTCAGTGTCTTTCTGTCCGGCTTTGTCATGTCAGAGCCTGCTCCCTACGAACTGCTGCTGGTCGGTCAGGTTGCAATCTGGTTTCTGTTTGGATTGAAGATCTCGCGTGCCGTCGCGCCACTTCTCGTGCTTCTGCTGATCTTCAATGTTGGCGGGATGCTGTCTCTGACCGTCATGAAGGATCTTGCGAGCGGGCCGATGTATGTCGCGGTCTCGCTGTTCCTCGCTCTAACGTCTGTCTTTTTCGCGGCAATCATCGAGGACCGGCATGAGCGGCTGCGGATGATCTTCCGCGCCTGGGTGGCGGCTGCGCTCGTCACCGGCACCCTTGGCATTCTCGGCTATTTTCACGCCTTTCCTGGTGCTGAGGTGTTCACGCGGTTTGATCGCGCGAAGGGGGCCTTTCAGGATCCCAATGTCTTTGGCCCCTTCCTGATCGCACCGATCCTCTATCTCATGCATGGATTGCTGACCCAGCCTTTGAAAAAAGCTCCGCTGAGACTGTTGGGGGTCCTGATCCTGACGCTGGCGGTCTTTCTCTCCTTCTCCCGTGCCGCCTGGGGCCTGTTTCTTTTTGCCACCGTGGCGCTCGTATTCGTGCTGCTCCTCAAAGAGCGAACCAATGCGTTCCGGCTCAAGATTCTAACCCTTTCGCTGACTGCGGTTGGACTGATGGTGGTCGCTCTCGTGATTGCCCTTCAGTTCGACAGGGTCGCGGATCTGTTCTCGACACGCACGCAGCTCGTCCAGGAGTATGACGGCGGGCATCTCGGACGCTTTGACCGGCACAAGATCGGTTTCCTGATGGCCATGGAGCACCCCCTTGGCATCGGTCCTCTCGTTTTCAGCACCATCTATCCGGAAGACGAGCACAATATCTGGCTCAAGTCGTTGACCAGCTACGGCTGGCTGGGTTTTGTCGCCTACCTCACCTTGATGATCTGGACGCTATCGATCGGTTTCCGCTACCTGCTGCGCGACCGCCCCTGGCAGCCTTATCTGATGGTCAGCTGGATCATGGTGATCGGCCACGTTATCATCGGAAACGTCATCGATACGGATCACTGGCGCCATTTCTACCTGCTTCTGGGGATCGTGTGGGGATGCGGCGCGCTGGAATGGCGTTACCAGAGGCAACTCCACACCGGACGGAACGCTGCTTGACGACTGGCCCACAAAATCGGCAGCGCCCACTTTCTATCCTGCAGGTGCTTGAGCCGAGCGGAGGCGGGTCCGGACGGCACTTCATCGATCTTTGCAAAGGCCTGAAGGACCGCGGCCACAAGGTGACGGCAGTCTATTCCCCCGTCCGTGCCGAGCGCCGTTTCATGTCGGAACTGTTGGGCCTTGGCCTTGCTCGTGTCCAAACCATCGACATGCATCGCTCGATCGGCCTCCATGATGTCCGCGCCTGGCGACACTTGCAGCGAGTAATCAGCAGCTCCGGCCCCTTTGACGTCATCCACGGACATAGTTCCAAGGCTGGCGCCCTCACCCGCCTGCGCCTTCGCAAGAGAGGAGCAGCCGTCGTCTATACGCCGCATGCCTTCCGCACGATGGATCCGAAACTCGGCGGCGCTGGTCGCCTGATTTTCGGCCAGGTAGAACGCCTGCTCGGCATCGCGTTCTCGGATCGGATCATCTGTGTCTCGGAAGACGAATTCGCCCATGCTTTGGAACTCGGTCTGCCTCGTTCCCGTTTACGGCTCATTGTCAACGGCGTAAACGCACCGGAGCATCATGAGCGGCATAGCCTTCGGGCGCAGTTCGGCATTGAGGAGACCACGTGCCTTTTCGGCTTTGTTGGACGGCTGTCCCCTCAAAAGGCACCGGAACGACTGATCGAGGCATTTGCGGCAATGGCGAAGCAACGTCCGGAGGCCCATCTGCTGATGGTCGGCAGCGGCCCATTAGAGCATGAGGTAAGGTCGCTGATTTCTGCCTTGGCCTTGGAACACCGTGTGACGCTGACTGCCGACATTGAAGGCCCACGCGCCATGCAGATGTTCGATGTGCTGGTGATGCCGAGCCGTTATGAGGCCATGTCCTATGTGATGCTGGAAGCAGAGGCATCCGGTCTGCCAATGATCTTGAGCGATGTCGGAGGCGCAGGTACGGTGGTTCAGCAGGATGTGAATGGCATCATAATTGCCAATCAGGACGACCCTTCGGAGCTTGCCGCCGCCATGCTGAAGATATCCGGCGAAGACACCCGCAGCGCTTTTGCAGCCGCGGCTCAGGCCTTCCGACACCGCCACGGCCTCGACGCAATGGTCGAGCAAACGCTCTCGGTCTATCATGAGTTGACGCTGCAGGATCGATGACCACAATTGCGAGGAGTGCCACTGCCATGACCATCAGCGCTGCCCAGCTTCGCGCGGCCCGCGCCCTGCTCAACCTGACAGTCGACGAACTATCAAAACGCAGTGGCCTGTCAGCCTTCACGATTCTTCAGATTGAAGCAGAGAACGAAAGACCGGACATTTCATCCGACATGGGACTGCTCAAGACGCGATACGAGGTGATGGGCCTGCGATTCCTGGCGGATGGTGACGGGGAGGATGCTGGCGCAGGCTTACGTTTTGCGCAAAGAGCCGACCACACTCCCGGTATCCGGCCCGAGAAGCTAAACTCGACAAATGATGGCTGACGGGAGCGCGCAAGTTCTCGTTTCCGCTTGCAGATCCGTCCTCATGTTTTCATGGAGAGACGAAACTGCGCACGAACTCATTTGGCGCGCTCAGTGCTGCCTCCAACATGTAAGGCTGCTGCTGGCTCGGTGGACGGCGCGCGGGCTTGATCGGTAAACCATGGTCGAGGCTATCCAGTAGCCGGAATTCGACACGGGGTTTCGCGGTCCCATCGTCCCAATGGTGGACGAGGCCGCCCCGATCTCGCGACATACGTCCCCCCGCTTCCTGCAGTTGGTGAAGGTGGAGCCATTGTTGCAGGCTCGCCCTTGCATTTTGCGGCGTGACAATCCTGTCAGCCGCACCATGCCAGATAGAGACCGAAGGCCAGTTTATGGTGTTCGGCGAGACGCGCCTTGCGAGATCCGCCAGGTCTTCGGCGGACTGACGTGGCCCCGATTTCATCACTGACAAGGCTGTGACGGCGTCTCTAGCGACACCATAGGGCAAACCAGCGACGAGTTGGCCGGCTGCAAACATTTCGGGATAGGTGACAAGCAGGGCGGCAGCCATGGCCGCCCCGGCTGAGAGGCCATGAACATAGACACGCGATTGATCAACCTCGTGCCGATCACCCGCATGTTCGATCATTTGCCGGATTGACATCAGTTCTCCGCGGTCACGCGCCACGGCGCTCGGGCGAAACCAGTTGAAACAGAGATTGTTGTTGTTCTCGCGCCTTTGCTCGGGGAACAATAGTATGATTCCGTTCTCGTTTGCGAGCTTGGTCCAGCCACTGCCCTTGGCATAACCCTCCGCATTCTGCAGACAACCATGAATGACGACAACAAGGGGACTATCTTTGCCCGCGCTCGCCGGAACATATTCCAGCATCCGCAATCGACCCGGATTGGTACCGAAACCGCTGATTTCACTCAGACGTGCCCTCCCCGCCCGCGGCTTTGCTGCCCGCGCCGTAATCGCCTCTGTCGGGCTGGCAACCGCTTTGGCAATACGCCTACGCCACCGCGCCTGTTCGCGCATCAGGCCGGACAATGAATAAGGGAGCTTAAAGCGCATTACATGTCCATCTGCGTTCGGTGGCGTTCAGCACTCCACATAATGCTGCATTGCAACATTCCAAGGACATAACATCATTGTGTCGCGGTAGTGACGAACCGACCGAAAACACACAGTTTTCAGAAAACACTGGGATATCAAGGATTAAATGGTCGGGGTGGCCGGATTTGAACCGACGACCCCTTGACCCCCAGTCAAGTGCGCTACCGGGCTGCGCTACACCCCGACCTGCCAAACGGCTCGTCTCCTTTAGACAGTCAGTCGAATGGGCGCAAGGGGAAAACCTTGCCAAGACGAAAATTTCGCCGATGTCACTGTGCACGGCTCATGAGCTCGCGAATCTCGGTGAATCGTCGGCGATCTTCTGGATCGTTGGAATCTGCCGCATAGCAGACAGAATCCATGCAATAGCGCAGGAGCCGGAAGGGAGCTTCGGCATCTTCGAACTGGCATTCGATCTGATCATCGATTTCAGCCGCTTCAGCATCCATCTGCTCCGAATAGGTCAATCGCGCGCCAGGCGGCTCAAGCGTGGGGAAAGACTGGACGATCCCAACCTTGATATCCTCGACCATCAACATCGAGCGCGCGACGAAGATACAGGCATCATCCACATTGGTCAGCTGGACCTTCTCCTGAGCAATCGCAGGGGTGGCCGCCAGGAAAATCAATGGAAATAGGCGTTTCATGGTCTCTCCTGAAAGAACAGAACGACCAACGCCCGAAATAACAGCGTTGTTCCGGTTTTGCACGATCAGCAGTCATGAAAAGCAATCAGCGCACCTGATCGAGCAGACGCTTGCACTCCAGAAGATCAAACAGGGCTTCCTGCAACAGCGCGCGGTCTTCCTTACCGAGGCTGCCCTTTGCTGGTGTCAGATCCGAAAGGTCATCGCTGGAGCTTCCGAAGCCGAAAAAGCGACCGGCTGCCCTGACTTTCGGCCGGCCAACGACCTGATCGTCTTCTCCGTGACTGAGCTTTGGCTCATCATCTTTCGCAGTATTTGCCGCAACGAGGGCTTCCATGGTCGCCACGTCACCATTGGCAATCGCCATGACGAATTTGTTGCCATTGGTTTTCAGAAGTTTCTGCACACCCTTGATGGTGTAGCCCTGATCATATAGCAGGTGGCGAATGCCCTTCAGCAACTCGATGTCGTCGGGACGATAATAGCGACGCCCGCCTCCCCGCTTCAGCGGCTTGATTTGCGGAAAACGCGTTTCCCAGAAGCGCAGGACGTGTTGTGGCAGATCCAGATCATCTGCCACTTCACTGATCGTGCGAAACGCATCAGGGCTCTTGTCCAGTTGCATGTCACCGCTCCTCGCCTCAAGTCGGGCAGGCTCGCCGCGACTCGTTGCTATATTTCAACGATTTGGAGGAGCAGTTTCAAGCGTCACGTGCCCCGGAATGGGACACGCCAACAGATTTCGCCGATCAGGCAGCCGGGTTTACTGGCTTCTGCTTGGCCCGGCGCGCGATATGAGCCCGCAAGATGCGCTGCTTCAGCACATTCGATGCCTTGAATGTCATGACACGTCGCGGGGAAATCGGAACTTCTTCGCCGGTTTTCGGATTGCGACCAATACGTTCATTTTTCGAGCGGACCTGAAAGGTCGCGAAAGACGAAAGCTTCACAGTCTCGCCGCGCACGATTGCATTGCAGATTTCGTCGATGACCGTTTCGACCAATTCTGCCGATTCGGTTCGCGACAGACCAACCTTCCGGAAGACTGATTCTGCTAAATCCGCGCGCGTCACTGTTTTTCCGGCCATCGCTTTGTCCGCCTAAATCGATGATCTTGTTGAATTCGCTCAACACTATTGTCGTTACATGCGGTGGTCAAGCGCTTGTATTGCCCAGTTAGCAAGTATTCCTTTACCAGCGCAAAAGAACAGAGCCCCAGGTGAAGCCACCGCCCATGGCTTCCAGCATCACGAGGTCACCCTTCTTGATGCGCCCATCACCCGCTGCAGTAGCAAGGGCCAAAGGTATTGAAGCCGCCGACGTGTTGCCGTGCTTGTCGACGGTAATGACCACCTTTTCCTCGGCGATACCCAGCTTCTTGGCTGAACCATCAATGATGCGCTTGTTGGCCTGATGGGGCACCAGCCAGTCAATGTCGTCGGCCGTCGTTCCAGTTGCCTCGAATGCGGCTTCGATCACGTCGGTGATCATGCCGACCGCATGCTTGAACACCTCACGGCCTTCCATGCGCAGGTGACCAACCGTTCCCGTCGTTGACGGCCCGCCATCGACGTAGAGCTTCTCGCGATGTGCGCCATCGGAGCGCAAGTGGCAGGTCAGGATGCCCCGATCCGAGGTTTTGCCCTCGCCTTCCGACGCTTCCAGGACGATCGCGCCTGCACCATCGCCGAACAGCACACAGGTCGTCCGGTCGTTCCAGTCGAGGATGCGGGAAAAGGTTTCCGAACCGATGACCAGAACACGCTTGGCCATACCGCCCCTGATGTAGAGGTCCGCTGTCGAGATCGCATAGATGAAACCGGAGCAGACGGCCTGCACGTCGAAGCCGAAGCCATGATGCATACCGATCCTGTTCTGGATATTCACAGCCGTCGCCGGAAAGGTATTGTCAGGTGTGGACGTGGCACAAATGACAACATCGATGTCCGCCGCAGTCAGTCCCGCATTGGCAAGGGCTGCTTCTGCCGCAGCCGCGCCGAGAGACGCTGTCGTCTCACTTTCCCCTGCGATATAGCGCTGCTTGATCCCGGTTCGCTGGACGATCCACTCGTCGGAAGTCTGGACCATGCCCTCGAGCTCGATATTCGGTACGACGCGTTTGGGCAGAGCGGCGCCAAAGCCACGGACGACGGAGCGGATCATCAGCAATACCACCTACTCAATTAAGCTGCTTCGGGACCGGCGGAAGACGGGCGCCGCGCATGATACTTCTTCAAATCATTTTCAATTTTCTGCGTGAGTCCGTTGCGCGCCATGTCGTAACCGACATCGATAGCGGCTGCAAATCCTTCAGCATCGGTGCCACCGTGGCTCTTGATGACAATGCCATTGAGACCAAGGAACACACCGCCATTGACCTTGCGCGGGTCCATTTTTTCTCGCAGCCGGTCGAATGCGCCCTTGGCGAGGATATAGCCAAGCTTCGCCAGAAGTGTGCGAGACATGGCCGCCTTCAGATATTCCGCGATTTGACGCGCGGTCCCCTCGGCGGTCTTGAGCGCAATATTCCCGGTGAAACCCTCGGTCACGACGACATCGACTGTTCCCTTGCCGAGGTCGTCGCCCTCGACAAAACCGTAGTAGTCGATGGTGTCGAGCCCGGCCTCGCGGATCAACCGCCCGGCTTCCTTCACCTCTTCCTGGCCCTTGATTTCCTCAACGCCGACATTCAGGAGACCAACCAAGGGGCGCTCGACCTCGAACAGGGCACGAGCCATCGCCCCGCCCATCAGGGCAAAATCGAGAAGCTGCTGGGCATCCGCTCCTATGGTGGCGCCGACATCAAGCACGATGCTCTCGCCCGACAGGGTCGGCCAGATTGCGGCTATCGCCGGTCGCTCAATCGTTGCCATCGTCCTTAAGCAGAATTTCGACATCGCCATCAGCGCGCCGGTGTTGCCGGCCGAGACAACGACATCGGCCTGCCCTGTCTTCACGGCTTCGATCGAGCGCCACATGCTGGAAATGTAGCGGCCACGCCTTAGCGCCTGGCTCGGCTTCTCATCCATGCCAACCGCCACCTCGCAGTGGTGGAAAGTGGACTTTTCCTTCAGCTTAGAAAACTTTTCGAGGATCGGCATGCACCGCTCCTGCTGCCCGAAGAGCAGAAACGTCACGTCCGGATGACGCTCAAGAGCCTTTGCAGCACCGGGAATGACGACTTCGGGACCAAAGTCGCCACCCATGACGTCGAGAGAAATTCTGATCACCGAAACCCGATCCTTCTTTTTCGCTGCTGAGCGAAATTTTGGCCAAAATACCTCTTTTCGGCCCGCACACAACCCTCATGCAGGCGCAGATGGGGGCAGATCAGTCCTTTTTCCAGTCCTTCAACACAGCAAATGGTGATGGACGGCGATCGTCACTTTCGGTGGATTCAATGTGGGGTTTGAATTCGGCACCCGGCTTTCTGGGATAAGGATCGATTGCAAGTGCGGCGAATTCCGCAACCAGTTCGCCTGCATCAATCGTGTCACCGACAAAGGTTTCCGGCAAATCCGGACCATCGGGATCGAGCACCATTTCGCCCATCTCGTCAGTGACGATTCGTGCCAGCTTGGACCCCTCGGGGACGTAAATCTGGTCGATATCCTGCTCGATGGACGTGACAACCGGCTCCAGGGTCACCACGCAGGCCTGCACGATCTCACCGGACACATGGCCTTTTATGCGTACACCATCCTTTTTCCAGCGCGCGATGTGCAAATCAGCCGCGAGCGCATTCACAGTCTCGACTTTCCACTGCAAGGCAAGCGCCTGACGCTCGCGGTCATCGGCCTCGACGTGAACCTGGACCGGATTGGCCGAGATGTGCCCCACCTTAACACCGTAGGAAAACGCCGCTTTTTCTGCTCGTGGTTCCATGACCATTTCAAACTCCCTTTGGAACCGCGATTGTAGCCGTACCGGTTGAAATCAGCTCCTCGTCAAGAGATGAAAGAGCCTGCTCGGCCTCAAACATCCAGTCGGCGAGCTGCTCCATCGAAGGTGCTGCATCACCCGCTTCGGGATGGAGATTGCGCCGCAGGGCCGCCACCAGCTTTTCCCGATCCGATGCGTCAAGGGATGCAGCGTAAGATTCCAGCCGACCGTAGAACATTCCGGCAAGTTTCTTCATACGCTTCGGAACGCTCGGATCGCCCACGCCCAGTTCGCGGATCGAGTGATCGACATCCTCAAAGAAGGCATCAATGATTTCCTGTGCGAGCTCCTGCCCGCTTGTCGGAGACTTGGCGGTGCGTCGAAAGAAGAGGATCAGAATGATCGTCAACATTTCGAACCGTCCCATCACCGTGTCGGGAACGCCCATGTCGGCATAGAAAGCCGGCGTTCGCGCCGCAGATGTGAGAATGGCCCACTGTCGTTCGACGATCTTTCGATTCTGGTTCTTCTGTCGAAAAAATCCGAATACCATTCAATTCCACCAAAAAGAGCTGCCTGAACCTCAAGCCCACTCGCGGTCATGTTGCATGATTGCGCAAGCTGGTTTACCGAAGCAGATATGAATTGCAATGCTGTTCTACCGACCCATCGCGGCTTCGGAGAACACCAAAACGGCCAATGCGGATCACTTTCCCGCCAGTGAGCATGGGATTTCCCCGGAATGGCCATAATGGTATGAGCAGAAGCGTTCGGGCATCCGCCGGTGCCATCGACAGTCATGGGAGACGTGTGCGTGAAGATTGGGTTTTTCAAGTCTGACAGGAAAATGTTGAGCACGACTGCGCTGGCACTTGCGCTGGCGGTTGGCGGGCTTTCCAGTTGCCAGACCTCCGAAGTCTTCCACAATGGCTATGTGGTCGACGAAGCAGCACTCGCGCTCGTTCCGGTTGGTTCCAGCCGTGAGCAGGTGCTCCTTTCTCTCGGTACACCTTCGACCACCGCCACTTTTGACGGCGAAGTCTTCTACTATATTTCCCAGAAGCGGGTCCGCCCGGTTGCCTTCATGAAACAGCAGCTTGTGGAGCAGCAGATCCTGGCGATCTACTTCGACAAGGACGGCGTGGTTTCGCAGCGTGCGAACTACACGATGCAGGATGGCAAGGTCTTCGACACGATTTCGCGCACCACGCCGACCGGCGGCAAGGATCTCACCTTCCTGCAGCAGCTTCTCGCCGGTGGTGGCGGAGCGGCAAACAGCGTTCGCAACATCCTGGGAAGCTACTGAAGTCTTTTTACGTCGTCTCTTTCCAGTCAGGAAAAAGCCGCGGAGTTCATGTCCGCGGCTTTCTTTTTGTCTAGCGCACAATGCTCAGCCAGCGAGGATCGCAAGCAGCAGCAGTGCCATGATGTTGGTGATCTTGATCGCCGGATTGACGGCTGGTCCTGCCGTATCCTTATAGGGATCGCCGACCGTATCGCCTGTCACGGAGGCCTTGTGGGCGTCCGAGCCCTTCATGTGACGTGTGCCGTCCTTATCGACAAAGCCATCCTCGAAGCTCTTCTTGGCATTGTCCCAGGCACCGCCACCGGAGGTCATTGAAATGGCGACGAAGAGGCCGTTGACGATGACCCCGAGAAGAGAAGCGCCCAGAGCAGCAAAGGCTGACTCTTTCGACCCGGAGACGAGCAGAACACCGAAATAGACGATCAGCGGCGCAAGAACCGGCAGCAGCGACGGGATGATCATTTCCTTAATCGCAGCGCGGGTCAGGATATCGACGGCTCGACCGTAATCGGGCTTTTCCGTTCCCGCCATGATGCCCGGCTTATCGCGGAACTGCCGGCGTACCTCTTCAACGATCGAGCCGGCGGCACGACCGACGGAGGTCATGGCAATCCCGCCGAAGAGGTAGGGAATGAGGCCACCAAAAATCAATCCAGCGACGACATAGGGGTTCGACAGGCTAAAGGAGATGTCCCCCATTCCGGCGAAATAAGCGTATTTGTCGCTGTTGTTGACGAAGTACTGCAGGTCGTAGGAATAGGCGGCAAAAAGCACCAATGCGCCCAGACCGGCCGAGCCGATCGCATAACCCTTGGTGACGGCCTTCGTCGTGTTGCCGACGGCATCAAGGGCGTCGGTCGACTTGCGCACTTCCGGTGGAAGACCGGACATTTCGGCAATACCACCGGCATTGTCGGTCACCGGACCGAAAGCGTCGAGCGCCACGATCATGCCCGCGAGGCCAAGCATCGTGGTGACGGCGATTGCAGTGCCAAAGAGCCCGGCGAGCTGGAAGGTCGAGATAATGCCGCCGACAATCACGATGGCCGGAAGCGCGGTTGATTCCAGCGAGACAGCCAGCCCCTGGATGACATTGGTGCCATGCCCCGTCACCGATGCCTGGGCGATGGAGTTGACCGGGCGCTTGTTGGTTCCTGTGTAGTATTCCGTGATGATCACAATCAACGCCGTCACGACGAGACCGAGAATACCGCATATGAAGAGGTTGAGACCTGTCACTTCCTGGCCGTCAACCGATCCGACAGCGCCCCAACCGATCGTCAAAGACGTTGCCACTGCAAGGCCCGCGACCGATAGAAGGCCGGTCACAATGAGGCCCTTGTAAAGCGCGCCCATGATCGAGCCGTTTGTCCCGAGCTTGACGAAGAATGTACCAAGGATCGAGGTGATGATGCAGGCCGCGCAGATTGCGAGCGGATAGATCATGGTGATTTCGAGCATGGCCGTGCCGGCAAAGAAGATCGCAGCCAGCACCATGGTCGCAACGACCGAAACGGCATAGGTCTCGAAGAGGTCGGCTGCCATGCCCGCGCAGTCACCAACGTTGTCGCCGACGTTATCGGCAATCGTTGCAGGATTGCGCGGATCATCTTCCGGAATTCCGGCCTCGACCTTGCCGACGAGGTCACCGCCGACGTCAGCACCTTTGGTAAAGATACCACCGCCGAGACGGGCAAAGATCGAAATCAGCGACGCACCAAAACCGAGTGCCACGAGAGCGTCAATCACCGCCCGCGAGCCGCTTTCGAAGCCGAGGACAGAGGTCAGGATCAGGAAGTAAAGCGAAACGCCGAGCAGTGCCAGACCGGCAACGAGCATGCCGGTAATGGCACCGGACTTGAAGGCGATGTCGAGGCCAGCGGCGAGGCTGTGCGATGCAGCCTGGGCGGTGCGAACATTGGCGCGGACCGAGACATGCATGCCGATGAAACCCGCGACCCCTGACAAAACGGCCCCGATCAGGAAACCGATGGCTGCCGTTGCCGACAGAAGCACCCATGTCGCGAGAAAGACCACCGCTCCCACCATGGCAATCGTCACATACTGACGGGTGAGATAGGCCTGAGCTCCCTCCCGGATATAGCCTGCAATTTCCTGCATCCGTGCATTGCCCTGATCCGCCGCAAGGACGGAGCGCGTTGCCCAACCCGCATAGACAACTGAGAGCAGACCGCACAAGATTACGCCTAAAAGCACTGTCATTCGCAATACCCTCCCGTATTGCCCGCGCCTCACTCAACGCGGGCCGTGACGCGCAGACTCAAGCCCCCTCCTCCGAGACCGGTCAACGTGCGGGGAGATTGCGTCGTGCATTCCTTAACGTCAAGTGTGCTTGTGAATGGAACAATTTGGCGTCAGGCGGCGGCCTTTGCAGCACTGGCCCGCATCTGCAACAGCACCAGAATGAGGCAGAGGATCGTGACCGGCCAGATGACGAGGTTCATGAAGGACCAACCGAAAGCGGTGAAGATCTTGCCGGACGAGAAGGACGACAGCGCAACCGTCGTGAAGAGCACGATATCGTGGAAGCCTTGCACCTTGTCGGCTTCTTCGGGACGATAGCTCGACGCGACGATGGCTGTCGCCCCGATAAATCCGAAATTCCAGCCGACACCCAACAGGATCAGGGCAGCCCAGAAGTTCCACAATTCGACGCCCATATGGGCAATCACCGCGCAGGCCATCAGGATGATGAGCCCGGCAGCGACAACCTTTTCCGCACCAAAGCGGGACACAAGCATGCCGGTGAAGAAGCTTGGTGCGAACATGGCAATCACGTGCCATTGGATACCGAGTGTAGCGAGATCCGAGGAGAAGCCGCAGCCGACCACCATGGCGAGGGGCGCGCCGGTCATCATGAAGGTCATGAGGGCATAGGAGCCGATCCCGCAAAGCATCCCGGTCATGAAGCGCTGCGTCATGATGATTTCGCGCAGCGGACGAGTTGCCACCGGGGTGCTTCCCTTGGGTCGCCGGGTTTCGGGCAGCTTGAGGAAAAAGAGCGCAACCAGCGCGGACAGCATCAGCGGTACGAGCCCGATGAAGGCGCCAGCGAAGGTGATCGGGGCGAGCGCATCTTTGAGAAAAATGGCAAGCTGCGGTCCCAAAATGGCTGACACAATGCCGGCACCCAGGATCCAGGAAATCGCCTTGCCTTTGTAGAAGCTTGGAGAGGCATCGGCGGCGGCGAAGCGAATCTTCTGCGTAAATCCACCGGCCACCCCGATCAAAAGCAGCGAAAAGGCAAAGAGCCAAAAATCGGAACGGATGAGGGCAATAGCGGCAAGACCACTGCCCGTCGCACCGGTCAGCGCACCGAGCATGAAGCTTTCGCGCCGACCGAGCATGCGAGATGCGATGGCGACTGCAACAGCGCCAAGGGCAATGCCAATGTTGAAGCCGGTCAGCGGCGCGGTCGACAGAGACTTGTCGGCACCCAGCATCTGGAAGCCGGCAAGTCCACCGAGAGCGAATGCAACGGGGGGAGCCGAACCCAGAATCGCCTGGGCCGTCGCCAACAGATAGACGTTTCGCTTGGCTGTCGCCAGTTGTCCGTCAAGTCCCTGGGCAGCCGCTACGTCCATGTCCTGTCTTCCTTCGGGTTATTTCTGCGCGGGGGCGCGAACCTGCTTTGCAATGCGATCAAGTACGGCATTGACGAGCTTCGGCTCGTCTTCCGAAAAGAAGGCCTGAGCGATCTCGACATATTCCGTTACGATGACAGGAACCGGAACGTCCTTGCGCTCGATCAATTCGAAGGTGCCTGCGCGAAGGATGGCGCGCACGGTGCTGTCCATGCGCGAGAGGGACCAGTCGTCCTGGAGAGCCTGACGGATCATCGGGTCGATTGCGGTCTGATCGCGGACCACGCCGGAGACGATGGACCGGAACCAGGAGGCGTCAGCCTTCAGATAGGTATCGCCATCGAGTTCCTGTCCGAGTCGGTGCGCCTCGTATTCGGCGACAACCTCCAGAACGCCGGCGCCGCCGACATCCATCTGGTAAAGTGCCTGCACAGCTGCCAGTCGCGCCGCGCCCCGCTGGTTTGCCGGCTTCACCGGATGCTTGCCTTCGTCGGTCATCGCTCAGCCACCCAGCTTCTTCTTCAGTTCGATCATCGTCAGGGCGGCCTTTGCAGCAAATCCACCTTTATCCTTGTCGGAGCGTCGTGCCCGCGCCCAAGCCTGTTCTTCGTTTTCGACGGTCATGATGCCGTTGCCGATGGCAAGAGATTCAGAGACTGCGAGATCCATGAGTGCGCGCGAGGATTCATTGGCGACGATGTCGAAATGATAGGTCTCGCCGCGAATAA